>JAGXAR010000067.1 GCA_018971525.1 Nitrospirota bacterium | reverse complement strand
GCGCCGGAGTTGTTGCCGCTGGTGGCCTCCGGCATGACGTTCAAGGACGGGATCGTACTGAAGTCAGGACACGATAAGAACGACATGAACCCTCAGCCGGAGAGGACCGCCGCCTGAAACCCATTTACACACCTCTTGACGGTGGCTCAATGCTCCCGTTCCTGGTTTGATGCTCTTCCATATCGACGCGTCATGACAGCGCTCGCATTGCACCCCATAACTCCCCTCGTGTTTATCGTCTTTCTTGTGGCAACTGACACACACTGTTGACGTCTTGACCTTGGTGTCCATCTTGTCTTTATGACAAGCATAGCACTCGACTCCTTTGTGCCCACCATCCAGCTTAAAATTGGTGCGCTGGTCATGGTCGAAATCCCAGATCTTCCAATCTCTGGTGTTGTGGCAGTCGGCACAACCTGTACCGAGCCGTTGCCTGTGTACGTCATCCTTTCTGTGGCAGGCATAGCAGGCCGTCGGTGTGTTCTGCTTATAGAGGTGTCCCGTATGACAACTCCCGCAGGTAGTAGTCCGGTGTCTACCCCTTAGCGGATACTTCGTATCGTGGTCGTGCTCAAACAGGAGCACTTTCCAATCCCGTTCAGTGTGACAGCTTTCACACTTCTCGGTAAATTGCCCCTTGTGCTTGTCGTCTTTTTTGTGACAGGCAAAGCAATCGGCAGGTGTCTTGTCCTTGTACAGATGCCCCTTATGACAGGACTCGCACCTTGTCGTTAGATGTCTGCCTCTCAGCGGATACTTGGTGTGAAGTTCATGATCGAAGGTGATGGTTTTCCAGTCCCACTCTCCGTGGCATTGTTCGCATTTCTGTCCATAAGCCCCTTTGTGTGCGTCGTCCTTCTTGTGACAGGCGTAACAGTCCATCGGCGCGTCTTTGAAGGCCGGTGTGAGATGACATTTCTTGCATTCCACCTTTTCATGTTTGCCCATCAAGGGGAAGCGTGACTTGTTATGGTCGAACGGCGATTTCTTCCATGACCGGTCGTCGTGGCATTCCTCACACTTCGTGCCCTCCTGCCCCTTGTGCTTGTCGTCTTTTTTGTGACAGGAGTAACAATCCATCGGTATGTTCTTGTACCGCTCATTCGCGTGACAGTCATCACATTTTACGGCGGCGTGTTTCCCGCGCAGGGGGTAACGCGTTTTGTCGTGATCGAACTTGCTCGCCGTATCCTTCCAGTTCCGTTCGGTATGGCAGTCTGCGCAGGCAGATCCCAAGTTTCCTTTGTGTTTGTCGTCTTTTTTGTGGCAGGCATAGCAATCAGACGGCGCATCTCGATACTTGGCTTTGGGTTTATGACAGGCCTTGCACTCGACCTTATTCGCGTCGGCATGGGCACCCTTGAGCGGGAAGTCCGCCCGTGCGTGATCGAACGTCAAGTCCGTAATCTGAGCGATATTCTCCGCTCGTCCCTTGTGTTCGGTGTGGCACTCCTTACAGTCCCGTTGATCTTTGAACCGTCCGTGGGAGCCCTGCTTCTGCTGGACGTCCTTGCGAATGTCTTTATGACAATCCTGGCAGAGGGTACTCTGTGCCGCTTTGTCGAAGCGTTTGTGACACTTGGCGCAATTCTCTTCCCATTTCGCATGACCTTCGATCACCTGTCCCGGCATCAACACCGTCTCGACGTTGTCTGCCCAGGCCGGTGCGGCCATGAGCATCAACGTGCTTAGGAGAAGTAGGGAGAGGTAGTTTCGTGAGGCCAGCACGATAGTTGATAGGTCTTAGTACATATACACGGCTATGATGTGAAAAACCGTACTGGCGGCCAGGATGTAGATGAGTGGAATGTGGAGTACGTGCCACAACGAGAAGAAGCGTTCGTAGGTACTAAACTGAGCGACGCGCTGGCACTCTCTCAAATACGATGACGCCAACTGAATCGCCTCCGACGCCCCGCCACGGAACTCTGGATGTCGTTCGGCCTTCAGAATTCGTCGTAGCTCTCTTGCACACCGGAATTCCAGGATGCCTCTCCTGATTCCAAGAGTCAGGAAGTTGAAGAGATGTGAGATGAAGGAGCGAGCGAGTTGTGTCGATTCGCGCTCAAAAGACTGGAGCCACTGCTCGACACGGGGGGCAAAGTGCAGTCGGGATTTAGCATCATTCGAACGGCCTGCAAATTCCTCCTGAATTTTCCCCAGCGTCGCGCGACTGCCATAGAGGCCATAGTGAATCTTCGTGTAGACAAAGCGACCGATGATGCCGCTGATGACGACTCCCAGCATGCTGAACAGCGCTACGGCAGCGTTGGTGGACCGGATCTGAAAAGTTGAATGGAACAACACAAGGAGTGGGCCGACAATACCCATGATCATGTGGACGCGAAACCAGTGTTTGAGAGCACCCCACCGTTGCATCCACTGCACATGTTTACGGAGTGGATAGGCTAACAATAAAAGCATCATCAGCGTGCCGACGACGCCAAGGTAGAACCCGAAGTTCGAGCGGGGCGTGTAGTATTTCCCGTATGCAGCCTCATAGGCGGCCCAGCCCAAGACACTCAGGGTGAATGCCGAACCAAACTGGCCAAGCCCAGAAGAAGAGGATGGCAGTTCCTTAACGCGCCTGGCTGGAACGCGTGACGGAGGAGGAGCAGTGGTGGATTTTTCTGATTGGATTAACTCTGCCGACAGCATGTCATCTTACTCCTGTTACTCCTGCTGGGGGACGCGCCCGAACTAGTCTCGCAACTTCTCCCTTATTATCCATATTTAAAGGCAATTCCCGCGCCTGTAGAGGATGTGGCGGGCTGCCAGCTTTTGCGCGTAGTTGTCATTTGGGAACGTATTCCCATTTGCTCGCGATGTCTGCATTTCCCTGCATGTTGGTTCGGAACGGTCTAGTTTGCACGCGATTAGTAGGTTTGTGACGCGAGGCCTTCCTTAATAAATCGTGGCGTTAGGGGATCGCAACGGACCGGTATACCTATTGCGTAACATGCGGCCAATGAATTTGGGATTAAGTTCCCAATGTGTCCAATTGTGACGAGAAATCGTGTTAGGGAACATATTCCCAACGCTATGTTCGAGCAGGGCGGGAGTGTTCGGGGGCGGATGAATATCTGGGGATGGAAATGAGCCCTGGCAGATTCAATGGTGAGTTGCGGCTGATCGGCGCGGTTCTAGCCGCGCTGGTCTTGTGCCTTGGCTTCATATTGCTGAGCGAGGCAGCGGCCCAAAATCGTACGAATCGTTCCGACATTGAGTTCAATCACAGCAGTACCGGCTTCCCGCTCAGCGGCGGCCACGCGCAGGTTGTGTGCGAGCGATGCCACTTGCAGGGCATATTTCGAGGAACGCCGACGCAGTGTATGCAATGTCATTCTCCTGGCGGGCGAGTCGTATCCACCTTTAAGCCGTCGAACCACCTGCCGACCTCGGTCAACTGTAACAGTTGCCACCGGACCACAAGTTGGAGACCAGCCTTCTTTACTCACAATGGGGTTGCACCGGGCAGTTGTGCGAAGTGCCATAACAATAGTACTGCACAAGGCAAACCCTCAACGCATCTCCCCACCACAATGTCCTGCGATAGCTGTCATCGAACTGTCGCCTGGACGGGCGCATCGTTCAAACACGTGGGGGTAATGCCCGGTACCTGCGCGATCTGTCACAACGGGATCCAGGCCCGCGGGAAGCCAGCTGGTCATATAGCGACGTCCGCTTCCTGCGATTCTTGTCACCGCATGGGAGCGGCAAATTGGATCCTTGTGTCCACGAGCTATAACCACACGGGGATCACGACCGGCTGCGCGACCTGTCACAACGGCACGACGGCGTTGGGCAAACCGGCGAGCCATTTCCCCACCACGCAAGGCTGCGAGACGTGCCACAAGTCGACGACGGCGTTTGGGCCGGGAACGCCGATGAATCACGCGGGGATCACGACCGGCTGCGCGACCTGCCACGGCGGCGGGTACGCCGGGGTCGTGAGCAAGCCGGCAAACCACGTCGCGACTACCGCCCCGTGCGAGACCTGTCACAAGTCCACGATGTCGTTTGCGGGGGCCGCGTTTAACCATACGGGGATCACGACCGGCTGCGTGACCTGTCACAACGGCACGACGGCGTTGGGTAAACCGGCGAGCCATTTCCCCACCACGCAAGGCTGCGAGACGTGCCACAAATCGACGACGGCGTTTGGGCCGGGAACGCCGATGAATCACACGGGGATCACGACCGGCTGCGCGACCTGCCACGGCGGCGGCTACGCCGGGGTCGTGAGCAAGCCGGCCAACCACGTCGCGACTACCGCCCCGTGCGAGACCTGTCACAAGTCCACGACGTCGTTTGCGGGGACCACATATAACCACGCGGGAATAGTATCTGGTTGCGCGACCTGTCATAGCGGCGGCTATGCCGGGGTGGTGAGCAAGCCGGCGAACCACTTCCCGACCGCCACGGCTTGCGAGACCTGTCACAAGTCCACGACGACCTTCAGCGGAACGAGGATGGTTCATAGCGGGGTGGTGGTGGCAGGGAGCTGCGCAACCTGTCATGAGCGCGGCATGAATTGGATAGGGGGGATTGTGACCAGACCGACCGGCCATACCGGTACTAAAGCAGCGCCAAATTCTTGCGACAAATCCGGCTGTCACAATACCTCCACCTTTAGCAAGTAAGCGGTGATGTCGCTCTGTGGATCAAGTGAGAGGCTCGGTAGAGTACTCAGTGCGAGGCGGCCGTGCACGGGGAGTGTGTGAACGATGTGTAGATAGTAGCTGCTGGCCCGCTACGGTCTGCAGCGGCATCCCTCCAGATTCAATCCAGTTCGACCGTCACCAACCTTTTAGAGGTATGTGTTGAGAGCATGCAGTCGCAGTGCGTTGAGCCATGTCGTGGCGGCTGTCCTCTTGTGCGGGATCGTTACGCTCAGCGGCTTTCTTGCTCCTGCACCGTCGGCAGCTCAGCAGGTGCTTGACCGTGTCGAGATCGTCGAAACCCCAACCGCGGCGGAAATCCATATTGCCTTTAATACGCGCATTATCTACCAGCGCCATACTCCTTCTGATCAAGGCGAATTGATCCGGGTTTTTCTTGACCTTCCAGATCTTGACCGCTCGCGTAGGTTCTCGCGTGAGATTGCCGTGCCGCCGCCCAGCGACCTTCTGCCAAAGTTCACAGTCACGTTTCCCGACCAGGGGACGAACGGTCTCTCCATTAAGTTTAGCCGACCGGTGCGGTTTCGGATCAGTCAACGAGGCAATGAGCAGAACAAGATCGTCATTTCCGTAAAGCTGGATCGGCCCCCGATGCCTCCGCCAGCCCCTCCTGAGGTGAGAGTTCCATCATCACCTCCTGCTGTAGCCAAGGGACCCAAGCAGTCTGTCGATATCCCGGTGTTTCGCCCTGGGATGAACGTCGAGACGTATGCCGAGGATTTGATGAAACTAGGCCATAAGGCACTGACAGCCGGAGAGAATGAGCAGGCACTGCAGATTTTCAACACACTCCTCAACCTTCCGCCAAACAGGCAATCACAAGGAGCTCAGGAGTGGGTTGGAGTGGCCAGGCAACGAAGCGGGGAATATGAGAAAGCGAAAGCGGAATATGAATTTTACCTAAAACTCTACCCCGAGGGAGAAGGAGCGATAAGAACACGACAGCGGTTGCTGGCATTGGAGGAGGCCATGACTCAGCTTGCACAAACCAAAACAAGCAGAACGGCTAGGAAGATTGACGAAACCAGGGTCTATGGGAGTGTGTATACCTATTATTATGGTGGCTATTCCCAGTCAAAAACCACGGACAAAACCAGCAATACGACGACGACGTTCAGCAACCACGACCAGTCCTTGTTCCAGTCTGCCTTCGATGTCACCGGGCGTTACCGCAAGGATGAATATGACAACAAAGTCGTGGTGCGTGGGACGCAGTCCTACGATCTTCTGGCCACGGACGACACCAGAAGAAATGTGAGCCGTCTCAGGGCTCTCTACTTCGAACACTCAAGTCAGGATTCGTATTTCGTCCGGGTCGGCCGTCAACCGGGAAATACCGGAGGTGTGTTAGATTTCCGGTTTGACGGGGCCTGGGTCCGCTATACTCCGGTCCCTCAATTCTTGAGTGTGAACCTTCTGGGAGGGCAGCCGAGACAGTTCAGCTTGACTCCCAATTATGTGCCTGACGACCCGAGAAACTTTCGGGCCGACTTGAATCCCTACTTTTATGGGGCCAATGTCGACATCGGTCCCATCGGACAGGCATGGAGCGGCAATGCGTACTACCTCAATCAAATGGTGAATGGGGTGGTTGACCGCCGGGCGGTCGGCACTGAAGTACGGTATGCATCCAATGGGAAAAATGTCTACTCGCTGGTGGACTATGACATTTACTTTCACGCCCTGAACATCGCGACGCTCAATGGTACGTGGGTGACAGAGGGAACGACCTTCAACTTCATGGCGGACCATCGCAGGACTCCATACTTGCGAACGGCGAACGCGCTATTTGGAATCCCCGGGGCTTCGCTTGATAACATCAATACAGGGAACGCGAGTCTGTTGCGTGATGAGGCAAAGAATGTCACTGCGACGAGTGACCTGTTCCTTGCCGGGGTGCTCCATTCGGTGAGCAATAACTGGCAACTCGGCGGGGACGTGCGCTTGAATCGTATTTCCGGTGCACCAGGATCCAACTGCCTGGTCATTTTGCCTGGCACGAGCACGGTGTTCCTTAATCCCAACGCCATCACGGATGCATCTTGTTCCTTGCAAGCGCTGCCGGGGACTGGCAATATCTGGACCTATACCGCACAAGCGATCGGAGCGAACTTTCCGTTTGAAAATACGACCTTTGTGGCGAATGCCAGCTATATTACAAGCCCGTCTTACCGAGGGGAATCCCTCACGCTCAATTCGTTGGCTCGTCTCGGACAACAAATGCAGTTCGACACGTTCGTCATTCTCTATCACCAGAAGGATAGTTTTTCCGTGGATCTGTATCGCGTGACCCCGACGGTTCGCATGGACTATCGCTTCCTCGACAGCTGGATCTTCGAGGCCTCAGGCGGCGTTGAAAATACGTTCACGAACAGCGCGACTCAAAAGGATTCGACGTTGCGAGAATTCTTTTTCTTTGGCCTTCGGTGGGACTTTTCTTAGCATGCTGAACGTAGACAACGTGAGTTGCCTTCGCGGGGAACGCCGGCTCATTACTGCGCTGAGCTTCACGGTGCAGCAGGGCAGATTACTCGCTGTCACGGGCGAGAACGGGAGCGGGAAAACCAGCCTTTTGCGCATGCTGTGCGGCTTGCTGCCGCCGGAACAGGGGCGAATTCTGTGGGAGGATCAAGACGTCCGTGCGTGCAGGGAACGTTTCCTGGCCAGCCTTATTTACGTTGGTCATCTGAACAGCCTGAAAGATGATCTGACGCCTGTCGAGAATGTCACGATCTCAGCCCGGCTCGCTGGTGAAGAGATCTCGGAAGGAAAAACCTGTGAGGCATTGGAAGCGGTTGGTCTCGCGCGGGTCATACACCGGTTGCCGACAAGGGTCCTCTCACAGGGACAGAAGCGCCGGGTCTCACTGGCGCGCTTGTGGATGTCACAGCGCCCGCTCTGGATCTTGGATGAGCCGTTCGCGGCACTCGATGCGTCGGCAACCGGCTTGCTGATGCAGCAGCTGCGGTCGCATCTTCATAATGGCGGCATCGTCATCGCCGCGACTCACCAAGAAATCGATGTCGGAGCCGATCGCCTCGATCAGTTGAGGCTCGCCGGATGAGCCAGCCCGGCATATTCGCGGCACTGAATGAAATCATCCGGCGGGATCTCTTGCTGGTTCTGAGACGCCGTTCGGATGTGCTGACGACCGTGCTGTTCTTCATCATGGTCGCAAGCCTGTTCCCATTAGGCGTCGGACCCGAACCGGCAGTCTTGCGGACGATCGCACCGGGAGTCTTATGGGTCGCCGCGCTTCTCTCGTGCCTGTTGTCGCTGGGGCGTTTGTTTACGGCTGATTATGTTGACGGAGTATTGGAGCAGATGCTGCTGATTCCACAACCATTATCCGTGTTGGTCATAGGGAAGGTCGCGGCGCACTGGCTGATCTCCGGGTTGCCGGTGGTGCTTCTCTCGCCGCTTCTTGGCCTGCAATTCGGCCTGAGCGGGGAGGCGTTGGGGGTCCTGACCCTGTCGCTCTTGCTGGGCACGCCGACGCTGAGTTTCATCGGGGCTATCGGTGCCGCGCTGACCCTTGGGGTGCGTGGCAGTAGCGTGCTGATTGCGCTCTTGGTGTTGCCGCTGTTTATTCCGGTACTGATTTTCGGAGCCGGTGCAGTCACAAGCAGTGCATCGGGAATCGGCGCAGGCGCGCATCTCTCGCTCTTGGGGGCGGGCCTGTTACTGGCCCTCGCGCTGGCACCCTGGGCCACGGCCACATCGTTGCGGATCGCGCTGGAGTAAACAAGGCAATTATGGCTCTCGCTCAGATCAATTGGTTCAAATATTCGTCGCCTCAGGCCTTTTACCCGCTTGCCGGACGCATGATACCGTGGTTTGCCACCATAGCGGCTTTGTTGATCGGGGTGGGTCTCTATATTGGATTCTTTGTGGCTCCGACCGATTTCCAGCAAGGGCAGTCCTATCGCATTATCTTTGTCCACGTACCGGCTGCCTGGATGTCGATGTTTCTATATGTGGTCATGGCCATTTGGGCTGGGCTTGGATTAGGCCTCAATGCACGCCCCTCGTTCATGATGGCCCAGGCCATCGCCCCGACCGGAGCCCTTTTCACTTTTCTTGCGTTGTTCACTGGTGCCATGTGGGGCAAGCCGACCTGGGGAGCCTGGTGGGTGTGGGATGCCCGGCTGACATCCGAACTGATTCTCCTGTTTCTATACGCCGGGGTGATGCTCCTCCGCACGTCCATCGACGACCCCCGCCGCGCCGATCGTGCCAGCGCTGTATTCGCGCTCGTAGGGGTCGTCAACGTTCCCATTATTTACTTCTCCGTGCGCTGGTGGAATACGCTCCACCAGGGTGCGTCAGTCAGTATGACGGCCGCGCCAAAAATGGCGGCGACGATGCTCACGGCGATGTTGGTCATGACGCTGGGATTCTGGATGTACAGTATTGCCGTCACACTGGCGCGCATGCGTTGCGTGATCCTCGAGCGTGAGCGGCGATCTTCATGGGGAATGCACCATTCTCATCGGGAAGCGGTGGAGGTTCACTGATGCAGTGGGGGAGTGTTTCAGAGTTTATGGTCATGGGCGGATACGGCCTCTACGTGTGGACCTCATTTGGCGTTTCCGCTTTCTGTATGCTGTGGGAAGTGTTCGCCCTGCGGCGGCGACATGCGGCGGCGATTGCGGAAACCCGCGAATCAATTCACGACCAGTGCGTGGGACCACGATGAAACCGAGACAGAAACGGTTTGTGCTCATCGGACTCGGTCTGGTGGCGTTGGCAGTGGCTGCCGCGTTGGTGCTGAATGCGTTCCAAAGCAACCTCGTGTTCTTTTTTACGCCGACGCAAGTGGCCAATGGTGAAGTGCCACACAGTCGCAGCTTCCGCATCGGTGGGATGGTCGAAACTGGGAGTCTCACGCGCGAGGGCGACGGCCTCACCGTCCATTTCATCGTGACCGATATGGCCAAGCGCGTTCCTGTGACGTTCAAAGGGATTCTTCCGGACCTCTTCAAGGAAGGGAAGGGCGCGGTGGCGCAGGGGCAGCTCGGGGCTGACGGGACGTTCCTCGCGAGCGAAGTCCTGGCGAAACACGATGAAAACTATATGCCGCCGGAAGCGGCCGAAGCATTGGCGCGAGCCAAGGCGGCAGGGGCACAGAGCAGCAACACGTTGGTCATAAAACCGCAGTAGGACACCACCGCTATGATTCCAGAAATCGGTCATTTCGCCTTGATTCTCGCGCTCTGCGCGGCGGTCGTGCAGGGGAGTCTTCCCATCTATGGTGCTGCGGTCGGGAACTCTGCCTTGATGTCTGTTGCGAAGGCGGCGGCGCGCGGACAATTCATCCTGGTCCTGCTGGCCTTTTGTTGTCTGGGGTATGCCTTTGCGGTCAAAGACTTCTCCGTGCTCTATGTCGCGGCCACGTCGAATTCCCAGCTCCCCCTTCATTATCGCCTTGCGGCCATCTGGGGCGCGCACGAAGGGTCTCTCTTATTGTGGACCTTCATTCTGACGGTATGGATGGTCGCCGTCACGCTATTCTCCAGGCATCTTCCGGAGGCGATGCGCGCGCGTATTCTCGGAGTGATGGGATTGGTCAGCCTGGGATTTCTCTTGTTCATGTTGACGGTCTCCAATCCATTCGAACGGCTGATCCCGGCCGCGGCCGATGGGCGCGATCTCAATCCGTTGCTGCAGGATCCCGGCATGGTCATGCATCCGCCGATGCTCTACATGGGCTACGTGGGGTTTTCTGTGGCGTTTGCCTTTGCCATCGCCGCGCTCTTGGGAGGCAACTTGGATGCGGCTTGGGCTCGATGGTCGCGTCCTTGGACGACCGCCGCCTGGTGTTTCCTCACTGTGGGTATCGCGCTAGGAAGCGGCTGGGCCTATTACGAACTCGGCTGGGGTGGCTGGTGGTTTTGGGATCCGGTGGAAAACGCCTCCTTCATGCCTTGGCTTGCGGGGACCGCGCTGATTCACTCGCTGGCCGTGACGGATAAACGGGGTGGCTTTAAAGTCTGGACGGTGTTGCTCGCGATTCTCGCATTCTCTCTGAGTTTGGTCGGGACCTTCTTGGTCCGGTCCGGAGTCCTGACCTCTGTCCATGCGTTCGCCACCGATCCGAAACGCGGGTTGTTTATTCTGATTTTCCTCGCGATCGTCATCGGCGGGTCGCTCCTCCTCTATGCCTGGCGGGCTCCGCGCGTGGGGCTGGGGGGCAGCTTTGACATGGTCTCGCGCGAAGCGATGTTGTTGGCAAACAATGTGTTGCTGATTGCGGCCTTAGGGTCGGTGCTCCTGGGCACGCTCTATCCCTTGTTTCTGGATGCGTTGGGTCTCGGCAAGATCTCAGTCGGTCCGCCCTATTTCGATACGGTGTTTGTTCCTCTCATGACCCCGGCCATTTTCCTCATGGGGATCGGTCCCCTGGCACAGTGGAAGAAGGCGAGCCTGCCTGACTTGGCGATGCGGTTGCGCTGGGCATTCGGCGCCAGCGTCGTCACCGCGCTGCTGCTTCCATTCGTCCTTGGCAAATGGACGCCACTCATCAGTCTCGGTCTGTTGCTGGCTCTTTGGATTGTGACAACGACGGTGGTGAATATCCGGGAACGGGTGAGCCATCTCGTCGACAACAGTCTCACGAGCTATCTGGCGGCACTCCCGCGGGCCTATTGGGGCATGGTGCTCGCCCATTGCGGCATTGCGATTTTTATCGTCGGCGTCACGATGGTCAAAGGGTTTGAGGTCGAGCAAGATCTGCGTATGAATGTCGGTGAGACCTCAACCATTGGAGGCTATACATTCCGGTTCGATGGAGTCAGAGAAATCAAGGGGCCGAACTATATGGCGGCACGTGGGATGTTTCACGTGACCAAGGGGGGGCATGATGTCACGGACATGTTTCCGGAAAAGCGACACTACACGGTTCAGAACCAGGCGATGACTGAAGCCGCCATTGATTCGGGATTGCTTCGCGATCTCTATGTGTCGCTTGGTGAACCGCTCGCTGGGGGAGCATGGAGCGTGCGGCTGTACCACAAGCCCTTTATCGACTGGATCTGGGGCGGTTGTCTGATCATGGCACTGGGGGGGGGGCTTGCGATGAGCGATCGCCGCTATCGCTTGGGGTGGCGACGTGAAGAATCGCTCACACAAGCCACGCCGCAACCGATGGGACAAGAGGTCTCATGAAACGGTTTCTCCTTCCTCTTGCGATCTTTGTGGTGGTCGTGGCGTTTCTTGGCATCGGCCTCACCTTGAATCCTCGCGAAGTGCCATCGCCGTTGGTTGGCAAGCCAGCGCCGGAGTTTGCCCTGCCACAATTATACGAACCGCAGAAGGTTCTTTCACTGAAAGATTTGAGCGGCAAGGTCTGGCTGCTCAACTTCTGGGCTTCGTGGTGCGGTGGTTGCAAGGAGGAGCATCCTGTCCTCATGCAGCTTGCAAAAGCCGGGGAGGTGCCCATCTACGGCATGGATTACAAGGACCAACGGGAAGAGGCGCTGGCATGGTTGCGGCGGTGGGGCAATCCCTATCCGGTCATCGCGGTGGATGAAGCAGGACGTGTGGGCATCAATTACGGAGTCTATGGTGTTCCTGAAACCTATGTGATCGATAAAGCGGGAGTGATCCGCTACAAACAGATTGGCCCGCTGGATGAGGATATCCTCCAGAAGAAAATCCTGCCCCTGGTGCGGGAGCTAGAAAAACAGTGAAACGCCTGTTGTTGGCTCTGCTCTTGATTCCCTGCCTCGTGGCGGCAGAAGAGGCCAAGCCACTGGCTGAGAACCAGCAGGCTGAGGCGCGCCTGAAGGTCCTTGCCATAGAGCTACGCTGTTTGGTCTGTCAGAACCAGACGCTGGCAGACTCGAACGCGCCGTTGGCCGAAGATTTGCGCCGCGAAGTCCGCGAGATGATCGCGAAGAATATGACCGACCAAGAGATCATTGACTTCCTGGTCGCTCGCTACGGTGATTTTGTGCGGTACCGGCCTCCGCTCAAGGCCACGACGACGTTTCTCTGGCTGGGCCCGTTTCTCTTGCTCGTGGTCGGGGGGGCAACCTTAGCCATTGCGTTGCGGCGCAGAGCGAAGGGGCTAACCGATCCGGCTCTCTCCGATGAGGACCATCGCACCGTCGCGCAACTGCTCTCGGAAGGAAACAAACGCTCATGACGCTCATGTTCTGGCTCATCGCGTCATCTATGACCCTGTGCGTGATCGCTCTCCTCGTGTGGCCGTTGCTCAGGCGGACCACTGCGATAGCAATGGGAGAGCGTGAGAACAAACTGGAGGTCTACCGGCAGCAGTTTGCCGAACTTGAACAGGACCGCAAGAATGGAGTGTTGAACGAAGACCTGTATCAGCAGGCGCGGCGAGAACTTGAGCGGCGTCTGCTCGATGAAACGGGGGATGCAGATACTACGCCGGCAACGGCGCGATGGCAGGTAAACCGCCGGCTGGTCGCGGCCATCTTGGCCATCATCATTCCCACGGTGAGTGTGGCGTTGTATTGGAAACTCGGGAATCCGCTCGCGATGACGCATCCATCTGCATCTTCATTGTCGGCACAGGGAAACCAGGACCCTGACCACCTGAGTGCGCAAGGGATCGAGGCCCTGTCGGAACGTCTCAAGAAAAAACTTGAGCAAAACCCCAACGACGGAGTGGGATGGGCACTCCTCGCCCGGTCGTATGTGGAAATGGGGCGGTACAGAGACGCTGTGGCGATCTATGAGAAAGCCATGATGCTGATTCCCGATGATGCCCAGTTACTTGCCGACTACGCCGATGCGTTGGGTGTCCTCCATGGACGCACGTTGGAAGGAAAACCGGAACTTCTGATTCAGCAAGCGCTGAAGAGCGATCCTCAGAACGTGAAAGCTTTGATGCTGGCGGGCACCGTCGCATTTGATCGAAAGAAGTATGCGGAGGCGGCCAGGTATTGGGATCTGGCACGCATGAACCTACCGCCTGATGCAGATCCTGAGGTGGTCCAAGAGTTAGCGTCTGCCATTGGAGAAGCGAAGAATCTCGCTGGGGAGAAGGGGAAGGCGGCGACTGCGAACGCAGAACTGGCCGGGTCGGCCAAAGCAACCGGCCAGACCGGACAGTCTCTTGCGATCAGTGGGAAGGTCAGCCTTGCGCCGCACTTAGCCAGCAAAGGATCGCCGACAGATACCCTGTTTGTATTCGCCCGGGCAATGGAGGGCCCGCCCATGCCGGTCGCGATCATGCGCGTAATGAAGAAAGATTTGCCCTTCACCTTTCGTCTCGATGATTCGAATAGTCCCATGCCTGCCAGGAAACTGTCTGAAGCAGGGACTGTCGTAATTGTGGCGCGTCTCTCGAAGTCCGGCGAGGCGATGCCGAAGAGCGGCGATTTGCAAGGCATGAGTCAGCCAGTGAAGCCTGGTGTGAATGGGATCACTGTCGTCATTGATCGTGAAATCCCATAGCGCTGGGGAGATAACATGTCGCACTCGTATCTCACCACACTGCTCTACCTTCTGCCGTTGATCCTGGCTCTGGTCCTCTATTACCGCCGTCACAGCAAGAAGGAAACTCAATTCAGCGCTCGCCTGGCCGAGACGGTCAAGTCAGGGATTACGGAGCCGCTGACCCTGCATCCCGTTATCGACACGAACAAATGTATCGGCTCGGGCGCCTGCGTGAGGGCCTGTCCGGAGCACTCGCTAGGGATTGTGCGAGGGAAAGCCGTCTTGGTGCAGCCGGACCATTGTATCGGACATGGAGCCTGTGAGGCCGCCTGCCCCGTAGAAGCCATTCAGTTAGTGTTCGGAACGGAGAAGCGTGGGATCGATATCCCGCTCGTCAAGCCGAACTTTGAAACCAACGTCTCCGGCATTTACATTGCGGGTGAGTTGGGTGGCATGGGATTGATTCGCAAGGGGGTCGATCAGGGAGCGCGGGCGATCGGGTCTATCCGGAAACACAAAGGGAGCGCCAATGAATTGGATGTGGTGATCGTCGGCGCCGGGCCGGCCGGTATCTCCGCATCTCTGGCGGCCAAAGAAGCGGGATTGCGATTCGTGACGGTCGAGCAGGAAGACTCGCTCGGTGGTTCAATCTTCCACTACCCGCGTCGGAAACTGGCCATGACGGCGCCTATGACGCTGCCCATTGTCGGCAAGTTCAACAAGTTCGAAATCAGTAAGGAAGAGCTGCTGACGTTCTGGAGCCGCATTACCCGTGATAACGGCATCAAGATCAATTTCACTGAACGCATGGAAGTGATCACGAAAATGGGAAGCGGTTTTGTGGTGAAGACGTCAAAGGATAGCTACAAAACGAAGAACGTGCTCCTCGCCATTGGCCGACGTGGCACGCCGCGCAAACTCGGCGTGCCGGGTGAAGAACAGCCCAAAGTCGTCTATCGTCTGATCGATGCGGAACAGTATCGCGGGATGTATGTGTTGGTGGTGGGAGGCGGCGATAGCGCCGCCGAAGCGGCGTTGGCTATTGCTGCAGAGCAGGGTACGATTGTGTCTGTATCCAGTCGGGGTGACGATATACTTACGCGGCCCAAGGAAAAGAACCGGATGCGGCTGAAAGAGTTCGCGACACAAGGGAAGTTGAAGGTATTTCTGAATACGAGCGTGAAACAGATTGGGAAAGATACGGTGACGATTGAGCAGGATGGCAAGAGTTGTTCACTGAAGAACGACGCCGTCATTGTCTGTGCAGGCGGGACCCTGCCGACTCCTATGCTCAAAGAAATCGGGGTTATGGTCGACACCTACTACGGCAGGGCTGTACCGAAGTAAGACTTCTCCGATCGGCTTCGACTGAGCCCTTTCGCCCCCCCCAGCGGTACACTCAACAAAGTAGAAGGATCTTACTGATGAGACCGTCAAAGTGTGCGCGTATAACTTTCCTCACAAGTGGTGTTTCTGCAGGAAAACAGGCGATTATTGAGCACACGCTACGCACTATTTGATGGTCGGCTCAGTATGTGGGGTCGAATGTCTGTTCTCGGCATGTCCGTTTGCTGAAGCGAGAGGACTGGTAAAGAACAGGCATCACCGTGACGCAACAAGGTGTCCGAGCGGCCAGGGTGACGGTGCCGGAGGCTGCTCCCTCGCCCTCCTGCCCCCTTGTCTTGAGTAGGGAACCAGAGCAAGGTCCTCGTCAGCCCCTTGGCAAGCCGGACTATGGCCGAGGCTCGTTCCCAAAGCACATGCGGGTACCGTCTCCGTTCCAGTCCTATGTGGCATTTAAGGTCTCGGTTACTTACCGGGCGGATCGATTCGCCGACGGTGTCATGATCTCGCAGGACTAACTGCCTCTGGCTCTCGCTTCACTCTCGTTGCTATAAATGCGGGGATCGACCAGAGCGTGTGACAACGCTCTGGTCGATCCCATGGCAGAGCCTCGTGGATGAGGCGTTGCCTATCGACTCATCCGCTTCCTTCGCAGGAGGGAGGAGTCGGCCTTATCCCCCTCCTGACCTTTCTGCACGACAGGAGATCCGCCGTTCACACCACATGTGGCCGGCGCCCCTGCAACGGGAGTCTTCTCACTGACCAGCCCGTTCGCCGCGGCTTGAACTGCACAAGGTATGAAGGGCGGGGTGATATAGGCCCGGAATCGCCCTGTGTCTCCGGCTGTCACCGTCGTGAGAAGCATTGCACTGTCTGCATCGATGATCTCAACGGTCACGTTTTTTGGCGCCCGTCCGACCACCGCCAGTTTGCCGGTGCTCGCGTTCCACTTGGCCCGTGGGATATAGACGCCTGAGGCCTGCGGAATCGTGCTGGTCTTGATGATGACCGTATCCGGGGTGCTGGATACCGTTCCGTCATTGACGATGAGCTGAGCGATGTATTCACCGCTCAAATCGATCGTCAAAGTCGGCCGCATTGTCGTGGGATCGGATAGCGTTGCGCTGCTGCCGATCGGTTTAGCCGTCAATGCCCATTGGAAGGTGAGCACATTCCCGTCTGCATCCTTAGACGCGCTGCCATCCAAGGTTACGACGGTACCCATCTGCACCGTCTGGTCCGGGCCGGCATTGGCCACTGGTGCCGTATTGCCGCCCAGGGTGGTGAGGGTGACCGTATCCGGGGCGCTGCTGACCATTCCATCGTTGACGGTCAACTGCGCCACATACTGGCCTGCCATGTCAGAAATGAAACTCGCCATCATGGTTGTTGCATTCGACAGGGTGGCCTTGCTCCCTGTCGGCTTGACGCTCAACGCCCATTGATAGTGGAGCGCATTGCCGTCAATGTCTTTGGAAGCCGACCCATCCAGTTGCACAGTGGATCCGGCTTGCACCGTCTGGTCTGGACCGGCATTGGCGACGGGAGGGGTATTGCCGCCTGTGGTCGTGATCGTGACGGTATCGGGTGTGCTATTGACGGTCCCATCATTGACGATCAACTGGGCCACGTACTGGCCAGCTTTGTCTGCGACAAATGTCGGCTTCGCTGCCGTCGGGTTGGACAGCGTGGCAAGGCTTCCGGTCGGCAGCGAGACCAATGACCAGTCATAGGTCAAGGGATTGCCGTCGACATCCGTGGAGCCGCTGCCATTGAGGGTGATGGTTGAACCGACCGTGCTTGTCTGATCGGGGCCGGCATTGGCGACAGGAGCAGTATTGCCCCCGGTCGTTGTAATCGTGACGGTCGCCGGGGCGCTGTTCACGATTCCATCATTTACAATGAGACGCACCAGATAGTCCCCCGCTTTATCCGCCATGAATGTCGGCTTTACCGTGGTGGGACCGACGATCGTAGCGGCACTCCCTGTGGGCACCGAGACAAACGACCACTGGTACGTGAGGACGTTTCCGTCCGCATCTGTCGAACCACTGCCGTTGAGTGTCACGGTGGCTCCCACTTTGCCAGTCTGGTTCGGCCCAGCGTTGGCAACCGGTGCCGTATTGGACGTGGTGATCGTCACGGTAGCAGGCGTGCTGTTCACGAGCCCGTCATTGACGATGAGCTGGACGATATATTGGCCCGGTTTGTCGGCCAGAAACGTCGGCTTGGCCGTGGTGGGATTGGCCAGCGTGGCACCACTGCCTGCAGGCACGGATACGAACGACCAATGATAGGTCAGGAGATTGCCATCAACGTCACTGGATGCCGTGCCGTTCAGCGTGACTGTCGTGCCAAGCGCGACGGTCTGGCTCGGTCCCGCATTGGCCACTGGTGCTGTGTTCTTGACCGGACACATCGCAGCTGAAGGTGCGAACCCGTTATTCTTATACAGTGTCCCCGTACTGTTTAACGCTGGGGGCACACCGTTGACATGGCAGAGGGCACAGCTTTGGTCGGCATAGGGGGTCGTGCCGTTGTAGGCCTGGCAGAACGTATCGACGCCCGGGCCGAAGCTACCCAACGCATGGCTTGGTGTCGCGTGAACTGCGACTAAGACCTTGGCCAGAAGGAGGACCAAGAGGAGACGGGACAGTGAGTGTTTCATGACATGCTCCTTATGTGGGACACGCAATTCCTTCGCGCGCAGCGTCAAAGGACACGGATCCTTGTCCTGAATGGTAAAAACAACGACCAATACGGCTGGAGCAAGGAGGGTGCCAGGAAGAATCCGTCAAAGTTTTCAGTTGATTCATCGCTATTCCTGGCGGGGTCACTCGCAAAAGTGTTCGCGTCGCCTGGACAACCATACAGATTTGGGAAATGTATCCCAATCCATTCAGGGCAAGAACCTTCCTCATTTTGTGTGGCAAGCCCACTCGCTCGTTGTTCTTAGACTGCGCGTGCGACGCATCTCATCCTCAGCCACTACATTGTTCAAGCGCATCAGGCGTTGGTGATGCACGAGTGCCATGAATTGATTGACGCAATCTGGAATAGATCTGGAAAATGCCAGGCGACGTCATCGACGGAGGCGTGATTCTCTTCAATCAGGGAAGACAATTAGATCGCCACCGAGGCTTGAAAATGATGTGGGCTCAGGAAGCCGATTGCTGCACGGGCCGATAGGGCGATTACTCGATACGTGAAGATCCGGTGATGAGTGAGGCCGACACGAGGGCCAATTCGAGGCAATCAGCCCATGCTGATCCAATGTGTCAGATGCCAAAAATTGTGGGGGCGATTATGAGATGCGAAAGATGGTGTTGGCCCTCCCCTGAAAAGGCTGGTCGATAAGTGGAGAGGAGCGCACAGGTACTTGACGCAGGAAGGAAGTGAAGTAGGGATGATAGCCGGGCGCCTTAAGGCTAATCGTCGTGCGAAGCTGATGACCACTGGACCATCATTCCGGACATGTTGCCTTGGATGGCCACTTTCTGGCCGATCGAAAGGCCGGCAAAGAAGGCGCTGCGCCCGATCGCGACTCCCTCGCGCCCCTTGAATCCGCTGTCGGGGATGGCGGTCGTGTCAATGGTGACTCCTGCGATGACCCAGAGAGGGTCGGAGACGGAAGTGAGCAACCCTTCCAGCTTCACATTGGAGGTCGGCGCGACTCGTTCGATTTCCGTCGCGAGCATGGTGCCTCCCGCCCCATGACGGCCATGAATCTTGAGATGATCTCCGGCCTGAAGATCCTCAAGACGTAACGCATTTCCTTCACCATCGATTGCAGTGCGCCCGTCAACCGCGATGATGACCCCGGAGAATCCGACCAGCGTCAGGGTCTTGGCGCTTGTGTCGATGGTCGCCACGTTCGATTCAAGCTCGGTTTCATTTTCAAATAAGATGTGCGTGGCTTGCAGGATGTCGTTCACTAATGACCCGTCCACCTCGACATGGGCGCCGATGACAAGATCATTTGCCGTACCTCCTTCATAGGTCGTGAAGGGAGTGGTCTGCACATGCACGTTGTTCACGAAGAAATCGCCCGGTCCGACGACTTGCGTGATGAAATCTTCCACCTCCGCATCCCGAATATCTGTGACCCCTAGCCCTTGTGGCTTCACCCGCGTCGCCGTCAGCCGTGCTCCGTAGGGCCCTGGTCCTCCCTGGCTCCACTGATCGCCCTGAATGAACACCACCATGCCATCCCACACCCGGCTGGTCGGAGAAGGCATTTGGCTAATGTCTGCCGGTGAATAGTCTACGACGAGGGAGCCAATCTCAAAAGTTCGGTTCGCGACGTTGTGATGTTTGACGAAGCCCTCGATCTCATAGTGGGGCGTGCCGGTTTCTTGCAGGATCAGCGTGGCCAGGATGGTGCCATCCCCCGTCACGAATCCGCTGACCTCCACAACCGTACGTGGCACGGTAGTCGTATTGAGCGTATGGGGAGTTGCGCCCTGGAGCGATGGGTCAATCTCCGTCTTCTGATTCACAGAGACCAACTGCCCTAACACCACCAGGCTAAGACCATCAGCGGCAACGGATTGCACGACACCTTCGACACTTTCTTCGTAGGTAATCTTGTCGGCGATCCGTATCAGGGTTTGATCTGATGTGTACTCCTCGGAGCGAGTGCCGTTGACGAGGACCACCATCCCGATTTTAAGCCGGTTCTCCCGACTACAGGGTTCGTGATCAATGCAATAGAGGGTGTTGGTATTGTCATACTCCGTGCCGGACACAAACACACTGCCGAATTTGGTCACCGGGCCTGTCGCGACCGTGGCCACGGAACCGGTCCCCCCAATCCCTCCGCCAGCCTGAGGACTTGGGCCGCAGGAGGCGAACGACGCGAAGATAAAACCCAGGAGAAGTACCCTGTTGGTTGATCCAAGGATTATCACGAAGAACTTCTTGGTTTGGGGTCAACGTCTTCTTCGAATTGATAGACCCCCAGCCCCACGCGGACCCGTCCCGTTCCTTTTGAAGAAGGATTCACATCGCGGTCTCGATGAGACAGCCAGCGGTCCAGTGTTTCCAGGAGTTCTTGTCCTTGTGCTGCAGCAAGAATTTGAAACTCTCTAGCCGCCTCTTGCGGGATGTTGTCGTACATCACTTTTCTCTGAAATCGAGGCTTGCCCGGAGCCTGGTAGAGGTTGTAATCGATCGTCGCGATGAGATCTGCAGTATCGGTGCCAAGAATGGCGAGTTTCTCGGCGTCGCCTTTTTGCGGGATATAGCCTCGAGAACGAAGGCAAATTCGCCCATCTTTGAGCTCTTGGATTGCTCCGACGTGCACCAGTTCGTCGAAGATCGCGCGGACCGGCATGTCCCCACTGTAGCGTTTGACCAACGCACTAAACGACCCACGCCTGCCATTCAGTTGAAGCGGCGCGGGGTGCCCCTTCCCGTCACCGAAGGCCGGGTCCTTCAGCCACCCGCCAATGACTCTCGCGGCTCGGTTATATTGCTCTTCCGAGGCTGTGCTGCGTGTTTCGGGGTTGGTCAGCAGCAGCTGGACCTCTTTGCGAGTCAGCCCTGTCAGAATGGCGATTCGGGAGATTGAGGCTTTTTTCCCTTTGACGCCACACTCGTCGCGTGCGACTTCAACGTAAATCTGCTTGGCTAGTTCGAAGAAGGTTTTCGCGGCGAGGCCGTTCCGGAGAAAGATACGGACTAGCGGACGGAGGAAGGTGAGCGTGGCAGCCGAAAGGGCTTTCGTGTGGCCTGGTTTCACAGAATTGGGAATCTAGTCCCACACCAAGGCTAAGTCAAGTGACGCAAGGTCTAGCGGGAGATAGACAAGTAACGGACTGCAATTAGGAAAGGGCGCGGTAGCGAATATGCAGCGTTCTTACCTCGTGCGGTTGTGTATGCGGCCATGGCTGAAGTCGGCTTTCGGCCTTTCTCATGACCTTCTTCATCATGAGACCTCCTT
>JAGXAR010000012.1 GCA_018971525.1 Nitrospirota bacterium | reverse complement strand
AATGACGCTGGATGGCGGCTTGACTCGATGGTTACGCCCTTTGATTCAATAAGCGGAGCACGGTGGATCAGAGCGGGAAAGCCAACATCGGGGTGAAACTCGTGGGGGTTATCGCTTGACCCTGCACTTCGCGGTTTGGCGGTTTCCGAAAGCAGTTCTCGTCTCGTCCTCGCTTGGTGCGGCGCTTCCCTCCATCTCCGAACTGCCATTTCCTGCGCTGTTGACGTCGTTTCTCGACAAGGCTCAAGGGGATGCGTTATAAGATGAGCATGCTGGCGAAACGATCCATCAAAACGACCTCCCTCAGAGGGCGATATGTGATCGATCGAAAGGGCAAGAGGACCGGGGTGGTGATTTCCCTCAAGCGCTACTCGCGCCTGATGGAAGACCTGCACGATCTCGCCGTGGTCGCTGAACGCCGCAATGAGAAGCCGGTTACTGCTGACGATATGAAGAAGCGGCTTCACAAGCGTGGCCTCCTATAGTCTCAGTTACAGGCCGTCTGTCGAAAAAGATCTCCAGTCAATTCCTCGTTCGTTCGTTGCTCGTATTATTGCGCGTATCGAGCGCTTACCGTCCGATCCATTTCCATCTCTATCGGCATAATTGCAAGGGGCCGAGCGTTTGTACCGATTGCGAGTCGGGGATTACCGCATCGTGTACGAGGTGGATTCGGATGCGTTGCACATCATCGTGCAGTATGTTCGGCATCGACGCGACGTGTATCGCCGGCTGCCCTAAGGACAGGGGTTAATATGCCTCAAGCTCTTTCCGCCTCGTCCGCGCGCGGCGCTTGCACTCTTCGAGGCAATGGATGGCCAAGAAATTGAGCGCGGGGATTTTGCTCTACCGACTGCGAGAGGGGGAGGTGGAAGTGTTTCTTGTCCATCCGGGCGGGCCGTTCTGGATAAAGAAGGATGAGGGAACCTGGTCGATTCCGAAGGGTGAGTATGGTGAAGGCGAAGATCCACTCGCTGCCGCGACACGCGAGTTCTATGAAGAAACCGGCTTCAAGGTGAGCGGGAATTGTCGTGCGCTGTCTCCGCTGAAGCAACCAAGCGGCAAAATCATCTTGGCTTGGGCATTGGAGGGCGACCTTGATCCCGCCACGGTGAAGAGCAATACCTTCTCATTGGAATGGCCTCCACGTTCCGGCAAGACCCAAGAGTTTCCTGAAGTGGATCGCGGAGCCTGGTTCGACGTTCCCACCGCGCATAACAAGCTGGCACCAGCGCAGCGAGGATTTGTCGATCAGTTGCAACAGATGTTGAAGGATACTGCGGAGGAATAAAGGTTTCAGGAAGTATTTCACCTCGTCCGCGCGCGGCGGTCTCTGGAAATTGAGAAGCTTCAGGTACCATTTCAATCTGAATAGCCGCCTCGACCCCGCCAGCCGCCTACCGCGTCCGAGTTCATCATCATCTAATAGCCATGCTTACCGACCGTATTCATCGTGGCGGCGCAGCCACGAGGGACCGGTCTTGCCCTCGTCTCGCCCCTTGGGCACCAGATCAAGGTAGTGGTAGGCGCCATTGACCATGTCGATGCCGCGCGCATACGTGGAATAGGTGTGAAAGACGTTCCCCTTGGGATCTTTGTAGAAGACGCTGGCTCCCTCCCGATCTGAACTGTCCGGGTCTTGTGTCTTGTAGTTGAAGAATGCTTGTTTCTTGGCCTCTTCTTCGGGCGTAAATGACACGTAGTAGTCATAATTGAAATCACTGTTGCCGGACGAGACCCATTTGAAATCCCACCCCATCCGTTTCTTGTAGGCCGTCAACTTGCTGTAGGGCGCCCGTGACACCGCGACCATCGTCACATCGCGGTGGTTCAAATGCACAATGATAGGGTTGAAATTGTCCGCCCAGAACGAACAGTGCTTGCACCCTGCGTCCCAATCGGGGGCAAACATGAAATGATAGACGATGAGCTGGCTTCTGCCGTCGAACAGGTCTGATAAGGTCTCTGTGCCGTTCGGCCCGTCAAAGACGTACTCTTTGTCCACCTTCACCCAAGGAAGCTGCCGCCGTTCTTGACTCAATCGATCGCGCAATTTGGTGAACTTCTTTTCTTTCACCAGCAACGCTTTTCGAGCCATGATCCAATCTTTTCGCGATACGACAGTATGTCGAGCCATGGTGTCCTCCGATCTTCAATTCCAGCACCAAGCACGAACCGGGACAGGCTGCTGTTCTCGACGCCTCGTCCGGGCGCGGCGGTGATCGGCTGACCTATCTTGCAAATCTACGCCCTGCGGTACCTCCCACTCGCTCCCTATTAATCTGCCGTTGTCACGGCCTTCCATATCGAGATCAGAACGTGAGTGCCTATTGCTTGGGACAGCGCGGGTCAGCCGCCTGCAGTTCTGCGATCTTTTGATCGTCGAGCGGCACCGGCGCGCAGCCGTGCCCCTTTTCGCAGACGAAGTCGTAGTTGACCGCCGGTTGGTGACAGCTGAAGCACTTCACGCCCTGGAAATTCACTGTCTGCTCTCCCCGGGTCTTGATTTTGGTACCCTGTGCCGAGAGGTCAAGATCAAAAAACTCCCAGCCGTTGGTACGGGGGAAGGTTTGGCGCGAGTGCTTCACCATCGCCTCGTTCGGCAGGAGCTGGAGGAACGTGCCGACCGGGTACTCCTTGTCCTGCACGCTGTTCTTGAAAATACGCACCGCTTCCTTGAGCTTCTCGGGATCCGCGTGCTTGATGTAGGTGTTTCTGACTTTGGTCCAATCCTGAATGCAGCTGAATGAGCTTTCGGACACCGTGATGTCCGCGGCATAGAGGTTGGACGCCATGGAGAGTCCCAACGCGGCGACCACGGCCGCCCTCATGCATCCCAGACCCGATATCCGCGCGACGAATGTGATGAGACGGCGCATGGTAGTGCTCCCTTCTGCTTGACGTGAACAGCGGTGAAACGGGGATATTCTACTTTCCCGTTGACTCGTCCGCGCGCATCTTGATCTTCGTCAGTAGGTGGCGCCGCCGAGGTCTGGTTCGGGCGCCATCAGGCCTTCGGAGAACTTCAACACAGTCTGGCGGTGTTCGAAGAAGATGCTGCCGCGGTCCGTACTACTCTTATGGGTCAGTCGGGATTGTCTCCCTCCGGGATATGGTTGCACTGATGATGGAGGAAAAAGAAGACCTGATCTCCTACCTCTATCAATACATCGGCTCTTGAGCGGGACGACTGTCGTGGAGGAGCTGGAATGGTCCTCAGCCCTGCCCCGTCACTGGCTCGACGACTTCCACCGTAGGTTGTGAGAAGCGTTTCCAGATTCGTTCCTCCAGTTCATTCTGAAGGAGGGTCATCTGGGCCTCTTGGAAAAATCCAGGGATCAACACCGCAATGATGGCGCTCCCGTAGGCTGGGGGAACATGCAGGCGCATAGGGTCTTTGCCGAGCACATCGGATAATTCATCCCAGAGGTCGAGATAGTAGTCTTTCTTGTGATCAAAGGCCTCCAGGATGGGAATGAAGGTTTCTGAGATGATCTGCCGGGCATCCTCCGACAGCGGCTGCAGCCAGCCTTCCCTGAGGCCTACCTCCCGGTAGATCCGGGTCAGCAGGACGTCTTTCGGCCCGGCGACGTCGACTCCGAGCTCCTGGCCAATCTCCGAGAGGATATCCTCGTCATACTTGTTCAAATAATAAATGGTTTGGCGAGGAAAACTTTCGGCTGGAAGCACCAGCGAACCGGCATGCCGACGCAGGCAGGCGAGCTTCTCTTGCGTCGTTCCGGTGGAAGGAAGCCCAAGATCCTGCAGCCATTCGGTGAGTTCCTTGGATATGGAAAAATTGAGGTAGCAGTCGATGAGTCTTGCCCTCAGCTCCTCATTGTCCCGGGGTGGTGGAGGGGTCCGTTCGCCCGGCTCATCTGTGTGTTCGGGGCTCCATGAAGCAGGCTCATCGAACATCAGCTCTTCCCATGATTTTGCCTTGCCACCGCAGGAAGGACAGAAGCGGGCTTTCAGCGGGAGTGCGGCCTCACAACGTGTACAGTCCATGGCGACCTCCGTTCTTGATGAGACGCCGAGATTCTATCCTCCCATCGGGAAGCCGATGTTCCCGGCACGCCGCTCGATTTATCCCAACACCCAGATTGCGACTCCGGAAACGTCCCGTAACAAGCGATCGGTGATGCCGTTGCCGAAGAGTCGCTTGGCGCTCGAAGTCCCATGACGAGTGACTACAATGGTGCCATAGCCTCCTGACCTGGCTTCATCGATAATGGTGTCGGCAATATCGCGTTCATGCCCGAATTTGAGCGTGACTTGATCGATAGGGAACCCGGTCTGCCCGAGGCTTTCCAGCGCTTTCAGCAGGATCGGATATTCGATGGCCCCCTCCATCCGTACCCAATCCTCCTGGTCTTTGCGTAACTGCGTTCCGAGATGGTCCTCGACCTCCGGACTCTCGGAGCCACCATGCTCCATCAACTCACGAGGCATGGGCTTCAGCACATGGAACAGCGTCACGCCTACGTCGTGCGTTTCCCGCAGCAGCGATCCCACGTAATGCACGGCATGGACAGATTGATCTGAATCATCCACGGTCACGAGGATTTTTTTCGGGGACGTTCTGGTCGCGGAGGCCCGCGCTTCTCCGGGGAGAAACTTGTCGCTTTTGGTTATTGTAGCCATGGGTTTCACCATAGAAGAAGAGAACATCTGGTGGCGAATTGAACTGCCTCTTCCCCTGATTCCGGCTGCCTTCCCTTTCAGGGAAAAAGCCGGAATCAGACGCATAAGGCGCCGGACGATAGACTATGTGGAAAAGAGACCCGTCTTGTGGGCTGCTGGCCGGACTTCTGATCGCTGGGTTATCAGTAAGGCTTCCGGATGTTGGCTGACATCCTGAATCAGGAAGGTCCTTACTGTGGGCAGAACGCTTCAGCCTCTTCCGGGAGGCATGGCCTTTGAGATTGCCATCGCGCGCGGCCGATCAGAAGCCCGCCATCACATCGGCGGGCCAGTCTGGAATGGGGGACTGAGGTCTTCCATGCCAACCCCCTCCTGGTGGAACGATTGGACTGGCGACATCCAGGATACGGAACAGGCTTCAGCCTATTCCCGTGGAGGCCGTAAGTCAACGCTCCGGAAGGGACGGTAGTGGGTCAGTTTGAAACGGATTATTGGGGTTTGTGGACAACACATTCACCGCAGACAATGCAGTTATAGTTGCCCGTCGAGCTGCTGTCACTCAATTCCAATTCCAGGTTGAGATGCTCACAGGGTGGTGGGTCAACTTGCTGTTTCCACTTCACTCTTAATGCAGCAGCTTGAATTGTCGTCATCACGCCTCCTGTTGTCCGCTGACTCATTATCTAACAAATCCTCAATCTCTTCAAACGTCCACACCGTAAGATCAGCGATTTCAAACTGACCCACTAGCGAAGGGACGATGTCGTGAGAATCAGGACCGGGAAGATCCGGTTGAAACGTGAGTGGCGTTGCTCACGAAAGAGGAAGAGGTTGAAAGGGAAGCGGGAACGGTAAGGACGCCGAAGATGCCGGGGGAGCCGGGTTGTTCATAAGGATGGGGCGACCCGGGAGCCTTTGTTGGAGCGACTCGTCCTTGCGAGGCATTGCGCGGTTGTCCGCTGCCTCGTTAGAATCCCTCCAAGCCGAGCTTCAATCCGGGACGCGTTGATCCCCTGTGGTATTTCGCGGCCGCACCGAATATGAATCGTCGGCAAATTGAAGCGCGGGTGCTGTACGGAGTTTCCGGGGCCATTTCCTGACTTTGCATCTGACCACGAATGGCTCTTGGGAAATCCGTCGATGACCGGGTGTCGAGACAAGCAATGACCCTCATGGATGCTTCAGGCGGCGACTGGCTGCCGACCGAGATGTGGCTGCGGAGTCCGGCGGAGGGGTTATAAGGAGAGTCGTCATGGCCAAGAAGATCACACGCAAGGGCTCGAAAGGGAGTACGCCATCCTCGCGTCCGCTGCCGCATCGTGTGGGTGCGGAAGCCATGCTGGCCGATCTCAGTCGGATCATGCGCGAGCAAGAGTTCACGAGCTTGGATGATGCGCAGGCCTTCATAAATCGCTTGCTGGATGAAGGGGGCGGACGGCTTCCGCCATCCGAACCGGAATCTCCCGCAGAGCGGGCCCAAGCACTTGCGTACCAAGCCTGGGAGATGCCGACCGGTAACGAAGCCGCGGCTCTTGCCCGCCAGGCCATCGCGATTTACTCTGACTGCACGGAGGCCTACAACGTTCTGGCGGAGGCGGATGCGAGATCAGTCGAAGAGGCCTGTGAGTTCTACCGACAAGGGGTTGATGCCGGGAGACGCAGTTTGGGCGGGGAGTTCTTTGCCGAGAACGCGGGCCATTTCTGGGGCATGATCGAAACCAGGCCCTACATGCGTGCGCGTCAGGGCCTTGCCGATTGTTTGTGGGCCATGGGTCGGCAACAGGACTCCATCGCTCACTGCGAAGCCCTGCTTGAGCTGAACCCCGACGACAACCAGGGGAGTCGCGACATTCTCTTGAGCCGTTATCTTGCGCTGGGAAACGATGCCGGGGCAGAGCGCCTCGTCCGGCAATACAAGGACGACAGGTCCGCTGCCTTCCTCTGGAGCCGGGTGCTCCTCGATCTTCGCCGGGGAGACGAAGGCGCGGCGCAGGCGGCCCTGGAGACGGCGATGGACTGTAACTCGCATGTGGCCGGTTTCTTCACCGGCAAGAGAAAGCTGCCGGCCGGGTTGCCGGAAACCTATGGCCCTGGCGACCGGGACGAGGCCGTACTGTATGTGGTGAACTTTGCCGAAGCCTGGCTTGCGTCATCCGATGCGATGGAATGGCTGGTCGGTCGATTGGGGAATTCAGCAAAGAGGTTGGTGCTGAACCGACGGCCGGCCGCACACCTTTTCAGAACTGACCGAAGAAGCTCGCGGGGGCATTGCCTGCCCTTGCACCTCGCGGTTTGGCGGTTTCCGAAACCGATTTTCGAGGCGGCTGTGCGCGGCATTGAGGGGAGAGCTCCGAAGAGATTTTATGTGGCATCGGGCCTCTCGATAAGAAAAGGGAATCGGGAGTCGTTGTTGACCGCTTGGTCCGCGCGCTGACCTGTCAATTATGTCAAATTTCTCCCTCGACCCCTCTCCACTCTCCGAGGAGGACATAATCGGAGGCAACGGATGAAACCACGAGAGAACGAAAAAGCAGGGCCTGTCACAGACTTTCTCATGGAAGACCACCGGCGACTTGATACGCTGCTTCAATCGGCTGTGGCTCATGCCGGCCATGTTGATCAGGGAGCCTATACTCAATTTCGAGCCGGGCTTCTTCGCCACATCGGCATGGAAGAAAAGATTCTCCTGCCCGCCGCCCAGCGACTTCGCGGCGGGGAGCCGCTCCCCATCGCATCCAAACTCCGGCTCGATCATGGAGCCCTCGCCGCATTGCTCATGCCGACCCCCACGGTGGCCATCATTGCGATGATCCGCGGCATTCTCAAAGACCACAATACGTTGGAGGAGAGCCCGGGAGGCTTGTATGAAACCTGCGACGAACTGGCCGGTTCAGAAGCTGCGCAGCTTCTGGCCGCGCTCCAGTCTGCACCGGAGGTGAGTGTGATGCCGCACTCCGATCGTCCTGCAGTGATGAATGCCGTACACCGGGCACTGGAGAGAGCTGGTTATGACTTCCGCGAAGATGAAATGTGAGAGACTGCGGAGAACCGATAGGAGGGTCGGGTCTCGGGAGGACGAAAAGGTGTCAGTCTGAGCTCAAGTTGCTGGTGCAACAGATCACACCATGGACAGGGCAATAATGAATAGGGGGTCAGGCGCGTAGCCTGTCATGGAAACCGGACTCCATTGGATTGATCGTTATGGATATGGAGCGATCTTTGCTCTGCTGATGCTGGGTATTGTGGGGCTCCCGGTTTCAGACGAGACGCTACTCATCTTTGTGGGGTATCTCAGCTTCAAAGGAACGCTACAGCTTGAACCTGCATTGGCTACCGCTTTCCTGGGAAGTGCCAGCGGCATTAGCCTCAGCTACGCGATCGGTCGGTTTATCGGTCTTCCCGCCCTCCTCAAGTTTGGTTACCTGATCCGCCTTCGACCCGAACACCTGGCCGAGACGCAGCGATGGGTTGAACGTTGGGGGAAGTATTCTCTTCTTGTGGCCTATTTTATCCCCGGGATCCGTCATCTTGCGGCGTTGGTCCTGGGCGCTTCGCTCCTTCCTCCAGCGGTATTTGCCAGGTTCGCTTATTCGGGAGCGTTGGTCTGGTCGGCGAGTTTCATTGGGCTTGGCTATCTCGCGGGAGACGAGTGGATTCGGCTGTCCCCTCTTCTGCATCGGACAGGGACCGTCGTGATTCTCCTGGTTCTTTGCATGTTCGCGATCGCTCTAGCGCTGTTTCTGATGCGGCGAACCCACAGGTAGGACGCCGGACGGAGAAAAATACAAAGAACTCATTCAGCTCGTCCGCGCGCGTCTTGATCTCCGTCAGTAGGTGGCGCCACCGAGGTCTGGTTCGGGCGCCATCAAGCCTTCGGAGAACTTCAACGCAGTCGGACGGTGTTCGAAGAAGATGATGCCGCGGTCGGTACTGCTCCTATAGGTCAGAATGATCTCGCTCTCGTCTCCCTGCCAGTTCAGTTGCTGCACGGCCCCTTTGGCAATCTGGCCCGGTGTTCGATCCAACGGCCCGTACAGGGATTGGAAATAATCGACAATCTGATCGTGCGTGGCTTTGCCCTGATAGCGGATCACAACTCGGGCGAATTCCCCGTTGTAGGTGAGGAACCGCATCGAGTCCACCTTCGCTGGGCCAAGAGGGGGCGGTCCCTGCTTGAGTTCATAGCCTTTGATCTGCGGACTGTTCTCGACGAGGAGGAAATCGGCTGTTTCGGAAAACGTTGCGCCCCACGGAATGCCTTCAAAACCCTTTGGATCCTTCACCATCGGCACAGCATCAACCGGCGGAGCGAGCAAGGACGAGGACCCGAGCACGATCAGGACCGTGAACAAGAGACGGAGTCGCTGCAAGGGATAGAGGTTCATCTCATAGAGCTCCCTGTTCAGTCGGCAAGAAATCGAGGCACCGGCGAGCACCAAATGGCTTTCGCCGTTCTGATGCCTATCATACCGCAAATCTGGTTGAGCCTGTCCAGGGCCACATGGGTGGTGCTGTTACGCTGCCTGTGCTTTTCCGATCGACTCGTCCGCGCGCGAGCACTACCTTCATCGAACAGAGAATCGGTTGGAGCTGGGTAGAGAAGGGTACGGGACCATCTTTAAGAAAGACCGTCGCAAACCATAACCCGGTACCTGAAGCGTGGTCTTGCCCAGGTTGCATTCCTCACGTTTGGGCGCCTAGGCTATAGCCAGTTAAGTCCATCCCGTCATTACGAGACCTCTGCGGAGGTAAGTCCCCGTGATGATGATTTTCTACACACATTCTTTTATCGCGAAGCATGTTCTGCCGAATGATACCCGCTATTCTGGCGGGTAGAGGAGGGTATTATGGCCGATCTGATTCGAACTGCCCAATATTTCAAGATCCAGATTGCGGATAAACCAGGGGAATTAGCCGGCATGCTGGCTCCACTGCGTGAGGCCGGAGTGAATCTGCTGGCCGCGCATGCCTTTCCTCGGAATCGCCGCACACAGGTGGATGTGGTGCCGGAAGATCCCACCGCTTTCAAGAATGTGGCGAAGGTGCATAAGTGGAAAATGCAGGGACCGAAAATGTGCTTGCTGGTCGATGGCGATGATCGCCCCGGAGCACTGGCCGATCTGACTGAACAACTTGGTTCAGCCAAGATCAACATGACTGCGGTGACAGGCCTCACTGCCGGCCAGGGACGCTTCGGCGCCATTCTATGGGTCAAGTCGCGTGATGTGAAAAAAGCAGCCAAGGTCTTGGGCATTGGGTAGATCGCTGCGTCCTTTGCTGCCCTGGCAAGCGTGAATACATAACCGGGGACATTCTGTTTGTCAGATCGCCTCGTCCGCGCGCGGTGATCGAACTCTATCGGAGGAAAATCATGCTCGACTGGTTTCGAGGCGGTCCGTGCGGTCTTTGAAAAGTGATGTGGGCGGTCTCAAGGGCGTCATCCTGCAAGCAACCGAGCGTGATCAACGTTTCGGTGGCCCACCGCGGATTACCGACTTACTCCGGAATATTTCACTGAGCCGACTGTCCTGTGGCCGTATCACCAGTTGAGCTTTCTGCTGAGCCGCTGTGCAATTGCTCCAACCGGTCACTTATCTGACCTTGGGCAATCGGCCGTTCCATCTGCCCACTTCGCAGCCGCTCTATGAGTGCCCGTGTCTGCTCACGTGGCACCGGTGTCTGACCAGGTATGTAAGGTGGTCGCATGCTTCGCATGGTACCATCGTGTTTTGAACCCCTCGGCTTTGTCGGTGCGGGTGCCTCCGGGCTTCCGACCGAGCCGGCCTTGGGAACACCCATTTCACTGCCGATCTGCTGCGTGAATCGTTCTTGATCAGACTTCGGATCAGCCGAATAGGTGAACGGAACTGTTCCAAGACCCAGGACCATGGCTCCGGTAAGGAGAGATTTGAACCTCATATCGGCCCTCCTTGGTCAGGCTGGACCATTTGTTCTCTTTTCGTTAGTTCCTGTTCCTCGCCCACCCCAACCGTCACTTGTCCGTCCTGCGCGTCGATTTGAACTTTGCTCAAACTGAGGTCGATACCTAACATGTAAATTTCGTACACCGGGCGGCCTTCAGCTATCTCCAGTTGAGCATGTATTGCTTGTCCTGGTGTTGCCGCTTCTGCAGCCTCTACTGCCACGGACATGCTGATGGGTAACGGCAGGAACTGCGTTTGCTCCGCAGTTTCACTCAACTCCATCAAAGGAAAACCCACCGAAAGCCCGAGCAGCACTATTGAAACTCCCATGTTCAGGTTGAGACCCATAGATCGCCTCTATCAGGCTGAACGAGACATTTTAGAAAAACGGCGTACTTTGCGAAGGAGTCCGCGTGAGATACGCCTTTATCCGGACTCAGGAGGACGCCCATCGGGTCACCCTCTTATGCGCGGCCCTCGCGGTGTACATTTTTATGAAACAGCTCAACTTTCACGTCTCACTTGTTCGGTTGGTCTGATGTTGATGTTACTGAGGCACGTTTAACAGGTTCGTCTTGGCTGCGGTCAGGCTTGCCGAGGAAGTGGATCGGTTCCTCGCCTCTGAGATGGGCTGGTCGGAGGATGTAGGTCCCATAGACGCTGGTGGTCCAGACGGACTCTGCGGTTGTTGAGTTTCCCCCGGAAAACGCGTATCCCAGGCCACCGACGACGCTGCCTGCGACAGCGAATGCGCTCTTGCCGACACAATAGGGAACCGTAAGCAGCCAACTTGCCACTTGTATCCCGGTTCCATCTGAACCGTCCGTACCAGACACCTGATCGTCGGCCAGAGTCGATCCTGGTGGGATCATGAACAGGCCCATGGAGATCGCGATCAGCACTACGGCAACGGATCTGCTCCATTTCGCGATGAGTCGAGTCTCCCGGGAGCGAATCGGATATTTTCGAAGTGCGTCTCCTATCACATGTCGTTCGTTCATGCCGCACCTCCTGAGTGAACGATCATGAGGGGTTATCGACCCGCAAGATCTTAATCTGCACGCTGATCGGTTTTCCCGCCAACGGATGGTTGTAATCCATTACCGCGGAGTTGTCCGACAACTGAGCCACCGTTGCCTGATTGCCGGCGCGATCCTGAAGGACGTCTCCTTCCTTTGTCCCGCCCGGCAGATCGATCCTCGGAACGGTTTTCTTTTTCTTCGCGTCATAAGGGCCGAAGCCTCGCTCCGCAGGGAGATCGACTTTTTTCTCGTCCCCGCTCTTCATGCCCGTGACCTCACGCTCCAGGGTCGGCAGCAGCTGGTGTTGTCCCTGGACGAACTGAGTGATATCTCGGACTTCGAACCCTTCGCCGGGAACAGTGATGTGGTACATGATCGTAACATTTGAGCCCTCGACGATCGAGGGGGATTCGCCAGCGAGGCTTTGCTGCGAAAACGGCCCTAAGCATGCCAGCACGATTGCGACAACGATGGCCGCATTGTTCCGGTGAGATCGATTCATGAATACCTCCTTGAATAGTCCACTGTATCTGTATCTGCTGTTTCTCCACGGTTGTTTCGATTCTCGACCGTTCGGGATCACGCTATCGACTCATTTCATCACGTCATCATGGGATTGGGATTGCGGGGACGGAGATGGCCCGGAAGCCTTAAGGATCCTGGTGATTTTGTCGTTCGGATCGATCTCGATACTCACTTGATCGCCCTTGGAGACCCGTACCTCCTTCAAGATTTCGGGATCCGCTACTGGTAGCGTCCAGTTTTCTCCCTCCCTGGTCTGGAATGTGATCGTCCTGTGGGCTTGATCGATGTTGACGATAGTGCTTCCATTAAAGGAGGTTGCGGCGTTGCTGGTGAGCGCCGTCGCGCCTACGAGACAGAGCAGACAGACGGTTATTATTGTGATTCGGGATGTCATCATCGTTGCACCTCCGAATGAGAAGAGTATGGTTGTAGTTCCGCGACAACAGCGACGAGTCGCCCCTATGCCGCGCTACCGGCTGTTCTTTCGCTTACTTGGCGCAAATGGTTTGCCAAAGATGACAAGGAGAAAAAACAGTAAGTCTTGCGAAGGGTTGGAGGAACTGAATCAAGATTGAGAAGCTGAAGGAGCTAAGATTTAGGGACATATCGTCTCTGCTCTGCCTGAAACGGTTGTATTTCTGACGGGTTTTGGTTTTGACATTCTGTCTTGGAGCGGATAACTCGTCCCAGTACAAACAGTACAGACCTATTAGGAAGTTGTTGGAAATATTAACTTGAGAGGATTGGTACAGGTTATGCCCCCTCAGATTCGTGCGATGGACGAACCAGCTCCTCGACGGAGACGCATGATTCAAGATAAGCCCATAGGACTTCTTGCGGTGATCATAAGCCTGCTTCTGTACGGCTGTGCAGTGATGGACAGGGAAGAGTCAGTGCAGGCGAGCGGAGTAGCTGCGCTGCAATCCGATGATGAAGGAGAACGAACTCTCGCAGCGATTCGCGCCCTGTTTCCTCAACGGGGGAAACCGGCTCCGCCTGTTCCCGACTTCGGCGACAAGCGGAGTTCTGAATCGAAGGCGCCTCCATGGCCGCCGGATTGGCTGTCCGCATACCTGTCGCCGCCACAATCATCTGAGCAGGAGTCCGATCTTCCCTCGGTGTATGTGCCATCTTCATTGCTCTCCAAGCCTCGGACTGTTCCGCCGGACGTGACGGTTAGGATTCCTCGGGCCGTTACACCGGCCCCCCGCAGTTCGGAAACTGCTTCGACCCCCGGAGTTCCCGCTTATATGGTGCCCGCACCGATCGGGGCTGCCTATCCGGGTTCCAGCCGGTGCCCGCCGGATTTACTCGGTGGGCAACGGTGTCACGCCAACTGAGAGTGCACTCCAACGTACAGATTTCCTCTCTCTAGCTTCTGACAATTGGACTCGCCCCGGGCAACCCCCTGGTATCGGCTGATTCAAGGGGGGATAATGTGCAGATCGCTACACCGTTTGCCCCGCCCTTCCAAGGAGGCTTCTATGCGCATTCTTCTGGCCATTGACGAGTCGGAGAACTCCCATCGCGTTGTCCAGTATGTTGGATCTCTCCTGCGCTGGACGCCTGATGCCGCCGTCACTCTCTTTCATGTGCTCAAGCCCATGCCGCGGGAGTTGCTGGAGCATGGCGGATCGGAGAATCCTGCCGCCGAGGTGCAATTGGGCGTGCAGTTACGCGATGAGCAGGACGCCTGGATTCGGAAGGAACGGGAATCCGAGTGCCATGTCCTGAAGAAGGCGTGCGAGACGCTGACACAATCCGGATTCGACACGACCCGCGTGGCGTTGAAATTCGGCCATGAGGACGATATCGCCGGAAATATTCTCGAAGAGGCCCGAAGCGGACATCACGAAACCATCGTCGTGGGGCGGCATGGGACGTCCCGGATCAAACGGATCTTCGGCGGCGGCGTGACTGATCAATTACTCCGCGACGCAAAGGGTTTTGCGATCTGGGTGGTGGAGTGAAATGGTCAATGCTTCTGTCATCGAGCAAGAACTTGCCGCAGATGAAAAGGGGCCGGGAGTTTGTGTGCTACGAACGCAACCATCTATGTAGGGATGGAGGCGATGCTTCACCCACGATGAGGGGAGGTCCCTCGAAGTCGGCGTACAGGCGCAGACTTCAAACCGCGGCAAGCGGCGTCGATCAAGAGTCGTCGTCGTGAGCGTTGCCGGAAAAGGCGGAATGTATTCCGTCAGGTACGAATCAAGAAGACGAACGCAAGTGAACCGCTGATGATGTGTCGAAAGACCGAAAGCGACGTCGAAACCGGGATCGAGACTCTGTCCCGCGAAGCAGGTGGAGGGGGACCTGTGTACGGCTCCACTGGCGTCCGGCATGAAGGCGGCGTGACCTTGATTCAGGCGTGGGTGCGGAACGTAGGAACCTGTCGCTCCGATGCAAAGGGAGACGCGCAAGCGGGCAGCCCCCGCAAGGGCCAGAGTACCGATGCGGGGCACAGGGACGGAGTCGCTCGTAGTAGGGAGGAAGGTTCTGTAATGGGACTGGACCGAAGGGGCGTCGTCGTCCGGTGTTATCGAGCGAGCAACTCACACGAGGAGGACTCGCATGGATAACGCCAAACCGTTTTGTATTGCCAAACGTGACGTGTGGGACGCGTACAAACGGGTGAGGGCCAACCACGGGGCAGCGGGAGTGGACGGACAGTCGATTGAGCAGTTTGAAGAGGATAGGGAAAACAATCTCTATCGGCTGTGGAATCGACTGTGCTCCGGCAGCTACTTCCCGCCGCCGGTGCGCCGGGTGGACATCCCGAAAGACGAGAAGAGCACCAGGCCGTTAGGCATTCCTACGGTCTGTGATCGAATCGCCCAGACGGTGGCCACACGATACCTTGAGCCGATTCTGGAACCATTGTTCCATGGCGACTCGTATGGATATCGCCCGGGTCGGTCAGCGCATCAGGCACTCTCGGTGGCGCGACAACGGTGCTGGCGCTATGACTGGGTGCTGGATCTCGATCTCAAGAGCTTCTTCGAGACCATCGACTGGGAGCTCTTGTTACGGGTGTTGCGTCGACACACCGACTGCACATGGGTGTTGCTGTACGTCGAAAGATGGCTCAGGGCACCGGTGTGCATGCCGGATGGGACGTTAGCGGAACGGAAGCAGGGAACGCCTCAGGGCGCGGTGATGAGCCCGCTTCTGGCCAATCTGTTTCTGCATGCAGCATTCGACCGGTGGATGGCGGTGCAGCACCCCGACATCCCCTTCGAGCGCTACGCTGACGACATCATCTGCCATTGTAAGAGCGAGGAGCAAGCGCGGGCCTTGAAGGACGCGCTGGCGCAGCGTTTCGCGCAGTGGCACCTGGAACTGCATCCGCACAAGACCACGATCGTGTACGGCAAGGATGCCAACCGGCGAGGCCGCTATCCTGAACAGCGCTTTGACTTCCTGGGCTACACATTTCGCCCACGGTCGTCGAAGAATGCGACGGGAAAGGTATTCGTCAGTTTCGCACCGGCGGTGAGCGAGAAAGCGGCCAAGGCGATCAGACAGAGCATGCGTCGCTGGCAGCTGCATCAGCGGAATGATCTGGCCTTGGAAGAGATCGCCCGTTGGACCCACCCTCTGCTGAGAGGCTGGGTGGGTTACTATGGACGATTTCACGCGTCGGCACTCCGTCGCGCCCTGCGCACACTGGATGATTTTCTGGTGCGATGGGCGCAACGCAAATACACACGACTCCGCGCACACAAGGGGCGAGCATGGCACTGGTTGTGGCGGGTCCGCGCCCGCCACCCTGACCTGTTTGCCCATTGGGCGCTGGCGTCACCGGTTGGACGATAGGAGCCGGATGAATCGAGAGGTTCACGTCCGGTTCTGGGAGGGCCTGGCGGTGAGATTCCGCTGGGCTACTCAACTTGTCGGAGCGCCTCGTCCGCGCGCGGTGCGGCGCTTGCCTCCATCTTCGAACCGGCGGTTTCTGCGCTGTTGACGTCGCTTCTCGACAGGGCACGAGAGCTGAAAAAGGTTCCGGGAACCGTTGAAAGGGCGTACGTCCTGTCAAAGGATCTTCGTGCCAAAAAAGATCGCCGCATCGGTGCGGAGACTGTTCGGAGCAGCCGTATACAGTTGACGGGTTGGAATATCGAAGTACACGATCCCCTGGAAGGTACTGCCGGCGAAAAAGCAGGGCGCCCCGCCGAATGTAATGCTCTGGTCGAAGATGTTCCCGCGAGTCCGTGCCGTCGCGTTACCCGTAAACGTGCAGCCGTTTTGCTCGGTCCCCGTAAACGTTCCATCGGCTCGGGCCGTTATATTCGCTGTCTGCACGCCCCCGGAGCTACCTGCCTGGCCGGTGTAGACGCCGGCAAGACTGGCAACGGTCGGAGTCGTATCATAGGCGGTGTTGTAGGAACTGGTGAACGTCACCGTGCCCGCTCCCGAGTATGTGATCGAACCATTTAGGAACTGGCGCGAGGCATAGTTGGCAGAGATGGTCGCATCCAGCACCGTGACGCCGATACCGAAGTCTTTCGTGTTTGGTGAGGTGAAGCTCCCGTTGTTCGAAGTGCCGGTGCCTTGTATGACACCGGCGATCTGATTGGGATTGGCCGCGACGGAATAGAAAAAATAGTAGGTGCCGTCGTCAAGGACGGCGGCCTTAAGAGTCCGGTTGGTATTGGTAGTCCCGAACCAGAGCCCCTCAGCTGTATTTGACGGGGTTACCACTGGAGTCTGGTCGCCACAACCACTCGCGCCCAACGCGACAGCAATTCCAAGCAAAGTCATCAGTTGTCTTAGCATGGCCTTCGTCTCTGTCTTATCCCGATCGATCACGTCGCCTGAGTCGCTCAGTTTGCGGCATTTTAATGAAGAGAATCTACCCCTACATGCGTTGAGGCTGTGATGAAACAACGGGAGAATTACAGATTTGTACGACGCCTCAGCTTCGCTAGTCTCAGTCTCGCCGGCCGCCCACCGCGTCCGCTTCCTCAGTTGCGACCGTTTCCTCAGGCTCGTATGATAGAGCCATGATGTCGGGAACTGTTACGCGCATCAAGTCGAAGACGCCCGTGCCCTACGAGCTCACGGCGATTCATCACGATACCCACGACACGAGCACATTCTGCTTTGCCCTGCCTGACGATGCCACGTTGGACCTGCTGCCCGGCGATCATCTTTACGTCCACGCCACGATCGACGGAAAACCGGTCAAACGTCCCTACACGCCGTCGTCGATGCCCGGCGCGACGGGATACTTCGACTTGACGGTCAAGCGGTACGAAACCGGCGCGATTTCGAAGTATCTCCATGAACGGGAGCCCGGAGACACCGTGCTGATGAGCGGGCCGAATCCCGGCGGCCATTGGGTGGACGGCATGGCGAAGAAGGTGGGGTTTGTGGCGGGCGGCACGGGCATCACCCCGATGATTGCAATCATTCGCTGGATTCTCGCCAAGAGCCTCGGTGTCGAGCTGTTTCTGGTTTTTGCCAACAAGACCGAGGCCGACATCATTTTTCGGGACGAGTGGGACGAGGATGTGCGCGAACACGCAAACTTCCATTGTTATCATGTTCTGGAGCAGCCGCCTGCAGGCTGGTCGCAGGGCACGGGCCGCATCACCGAGGCCATTCTGCGCGGGCAACTGCCGCCGCCCGGTCCTGACACCGTGATTTTTCTCTGCGGCCCTCCGCCGATGGCTGACGCGCTGGAAGCCGCTCTCAAAGCGATCGGCCACTCCGAGCACGCCATCATTTTTCCGTAACCCGCTGAACCGTCACCGTCTCAGACCGGAAAACGGGGGATTCTACTTTATCAGTGTAATCGTCCGTGCAGCGGCCATCTCGTTCGGCTTGTTGGATGTCGATAAGACCGTATCTCGTGAAGCGTGAAGCGCATTTCGCGGGATGGAAGAGCGTATAGCTGATGGCCCATGGCACGTACACAGAAAACTGTGTCAGTGCTCTGCAGCCCGAGGCTGCCACCAAAAGCCATACAGCATCTGCTCTATTCGTGGGACGAACGGCGAACGAAGAGGATGGCCCGCACGAACGGTCCGTGCACGTGACCCTCGATTCGTCCTGATCTCGGACTGCTCCCGCGCGGCACGTGAGTGGCGTGCTTAGTCAATCCCACCGTCCTGCAGTTGACTCCGTGTTCTTCCCAAAGTAGCCTGTCTCGATTTTTCCGCTCTCAGCCGGTTGTGCATGATGAGGAAGGGGGAGGGATGGAGGGGCTGCATCAGCTCGAGATCGTCATCCTGCTGCTCGCAGTGGTGTTGGCGCTGACGACGGTCGCCCGGAAGATCTTCATTCCCTATCCCATTCTTCTTGTGATCGGTGGATTGGTGCTTGGTGTGGTTCCAAGGCTTCCGGCAGTCACGCTCAGTCCTGATCTCGTCTTTCTGGTCTTCCTGCCTCCTATCCTGTGGTCCGCCGCCTATTTCACGTCGTGGCGTGAATTTCGCGACAATCTCAGGCCGATCTCATTGCTGGCGGTCGGGCTCGTGTCGGCGACGACGGCTGCGGTCGCGGCGGTTGCGCACGCGATGCTGCCGGGTATCGGATGGGCAGGAGCCATCGCGTTAGGCGCCATTGTCTCTCCGCCGGATGCCGTGTCGGCGACGGCCATCGGACGACGTCTGCGGATTCCTCGTCGTATCGTCACGATCCTCGAAGGCGAAAGTTTGGTGAACGATGCCACGGCGCTCGTGCTGTACCGTGCTGCCGTCGGTGCGGCTGTGGGCGGGAGCTTTGTGCTCGGGGAGGCGCTGCTTCAGTTCGTCTTTGCCGCCGTGGTGGGCGTGGCCCTTGGTCTTGCCGTGGGCATGGCAGCACGTTGGGCGCTTTGTGCCACGGAGGACAGCTTTACTCAGATTTCGATCACGTTGTTGGCGCCGTATCTGGCTTGGGTGCTGGGCGAATTGACGCAGGCGTCCGCGGTGCTCGCCTGCGTCGCGGGAGGCCTGCATGTGCGGCAACATTTTAGTGCGGCAGTGGCGCCGACCACGCGTCTGCAGGCTCGTGCGGTGTGGAATCTGCTTATCTTTGTGCTGAATGGCTTCATTTTCATCCTCATCGGTCTGCAGCTTGGTGGGTTGCTCGAGGCTGTGCCGTCCGGTCAGTTCAGGCTGCTGCTGAATGTCGGCGCGATGGTGAGCGTCACGGCCATTGTCGTCCGTTTGGGATGGGTGCCCTTGGCGGCGGTCCTTCCCCGGCTGCTGATCCCTTCGTTGCGGGTGCGCGATCCCATGCCGCCCTGGCCTCCTCTCTTTCTGATCGGCTGGACCGGGATGCGAGGGATCGTCACGTTGGCGGCCGCGTTGGCGTTGCCGGTCACGACTGCTGCCGGACAGCCGTTTCCCTTTCGAGGCGAAATCATCTTGATCAGCTTTTCGGTGATCCTGGCCACGCTGGTGCTGCAGGGGCTCTCGCTGACACCGTTGATTCGGGCTTTGAGGCTCGAAGAAGACCGCGGAGAGGAGCAGGAAGAAAGGCAGGCACGTGAGCATGCGGCCACGGCTGCGGTACGACGGTTGGACGAATTGGCAGGGGAGGAGTGGTTGACGTCGGACCACGTCGATCGGCTGCGTGTACATTACGGCCGGCAACTGGAACGCTTCGGGAGTTCCGGTACCGTGGACCCGGACTGTTCTCTGGAGGCAGGCGATACCTTTCGACGGTTGCGGCACGAGACCTTATCGGCGGAGCGCCTGGCCCTGATCGATCTGCGCAATGACGGTACGATCAGCGACGAACTGCTGCATCGCCTGGAGCACGAGCTCGATGTCGAAGCGTTGCGCCTCGGGATCGGAGAACGCCGCGTATCGAGATGACGGTCCGTGGAATTAGAAAACGTGTCAGGACCATTTCACCTCGTCCGTGCGCGGCTGTGGCCCGAAATCTATAACCTGACTATCATACATAACCGAAAACACGCCCGAGACTTTCTGTTGCCTCAAGGCGCAGAAACATTTGAGTTGAACTTCGCCTTGGCGCCGGTTCAGGATGGGGTCGAACTGCGTGCTGAGAGCATGTGGCCCCGTTCGTTGGAGTGAGCCGCCGACCTGCTCGAGCTATGACCTACCAGCCCATTGAACATTACGGCATCATTGGCAACATGCGGACGGCGGCGCTCGTCGGCCTGAACGGCTCGATCGATTGGCTCTGTCTCCCCTTCTTCGATTCCCCGAGCGTCTTCGCCGCCATTCTGGACGACCGGCAGGGGGGCCGGTTCGAGATCGGCCCTCGGGAGGACGGCGTCCGGACGAAGCAGTTTTACTGGCCCGAAACCAATGTGCTGGTCACTCGCTTTCTCTCGCCGGACGGCGTCGGAGAGCTTGAAGATTTCATGCCGACCGGGTTGCCTCGGGAATCGCCATGGCACGACCAATTGATCCGGCGCGTGAAAGTCACGCGTGGGACTCTGGCTTTCCGGATGAGCTGCCGGCCGGCCTTCGATTATGCTCGGATGCCGCATCGCGCGAGAATCGAAGAACACGGCGCCGTCTTTGAGTCGGCCGTCCTGAACCTGGGACTGGCGAGCGCCGTCCCGCTCACCTGCGACGGCGAGAGCGTCCACGCGACATTTTCGCTTCAGGAAGGCGAGGAGGCGATCTTCGTGCTGCGGCCCTTGAAGGCCGAAGAGGGCTGTCGCCGGTCTCCCTCAAACACTGAAACGCAAGACATATTCGAACACACGGTGAATTACTGGCACCGGTGGCTGTCCAAATGCACCTACACAGGCCGCTGGCGCGAAATTGTGTACCGGTCGGCGCTGACGCTGAAGCTGATGACCTTCGAGCCGACTGGAGCAATTATCGCGGCACCGACCTGCAGCCTGCCGGAGTCGATCGGCGGAGGACGGAATTGGGACTATCGCTACACCTGGATCCGCGACGCCGCCTTCACGATGTACGGCTTGTTGAGGATCGGCTTCACGGAGGAAGCGCACGCCTTCATGCAATGGCTGGATGCGCGATTCGGAGAGGTCGAGGAGGACGGCCCACTGCAGATCGTTTACGGCATCGACGGTCGCCACGATCTCAAGGAGGAGACCCTCGATCATCTGGACGGGTATCGAGGTTCCCGGCCAGTCAGGATCGGCAACGGCGCCTATCGTCAATTGCAGCTCGATATTTTCGGGGAGCTGCTTGATTCGCTCTACCTCTATAACAAATACGTCATGCCCATCGGTTATGACGCCTGGGAGCGCATCCGGCGCCGCCTCAATTGGCTCTGTGAGCATTGGCAGCAGCCGGACGAAGGCATCTGGGAAGTGCGCGGAGGCCGGCGTCATTTCGTCTATTCGAAAATGATGTGCTGGGTGGCGATGGACCGGGGCATCCGACTGGCCGATAAACGGTCGTTTCCGGCCGACCGGGATCGATGGCAGCGGATCCGGGATCAGATCTGCGAAGAAATCATGTCCAAGGGATGGAGCGAGAAACGTCAGGCCTTTGTGCAGCACTACGACGGCGAATCGCTTGACGCGTCGAATCTCATCATGCCTCTGGTATTTTTTATGTCTCCCAACGATCCGCGAATGTTGAGCACCCTGCACGCCATCAATCGCTCACCCAAGGAGGGGGGATTGGTCTCCGATGGCCTCGTGTATCGTTACGACAGCGCGAACGGAGAAGATGGGCTCCAAGGACGTGAAGGTACGTTTACCATGTGTTCGTTTTGGCTGGTGGAAGCGCTGACCCGGGCGGGGCATGTCGATCGGGAAAAGCTGACGGAAGCCCGGCTGCTGTTTGAACGGATGTTGGGACATGCCAATCACGTGGGGCTGTATGCCGAGGAGATCGGCGACAGCGGCGAGGCGCTCGGGAACTTTCCGCAGGCCTTCACCCATCTCGCTTTGATCAGCGCCGCATTTAATTTGGATCGGGCATTGGACGGTGGGCATCATAACTGACCGACTCACAAGTGAAGGCGAGAGGTACCCGATCTGACATCGTCCATCACCACAGGGGGAACCATGCAACGCAAAGGCTCGGCCATCTGGGAAGGCGACTTGAAGACCGGAAAAGGCAGTGTTTCGACCGGCAGCGGCGTCTTGTCGCAGACGCAATACTCATTTTCCACGAGATTCGAGAGCGGAAAGGGCACCAACCCGGAAGAATTAATCGCCGCCGCTCATGCCGGCTGCTTCACGATGGCACTGTCCGCGCAATTGGGCAATGCCGGCTTGGTAGCTGAGAAACTGGAGACGACGGCTACCGTTACGTTCGACAAGCTCGAAGCCGGATGGACCGTGACGAATATCTTATTGGACGTCAAAGGCAAAGTTCCCAAGGCGGATCAGGCCGCATGGGAGAAGGCGACGCAGGCGGCCAAAGCCGGCTGTCCGATCTCGCGTCTGCTCAACACGACGATCACGATGCAAGCCAGGCTGGAAGGATAGGGTGGCCATGGCCGGAACCAGGAACCCCGACTCGATGGCCTTCCTCTTCGATCTGGACGGCACCTTGATCGACAGCGTCTACCAGCATGTGCTGGCCTGGCGCGAAGCGACGCAAGCGGCCGGCATCGAACTGCCGGTCTGGCGCATCCACCGTCAAATCGGTATGAGCGGCGGCCTCATGCTCAACGCCTTGTGGCGGGAAACGGGACGGCCGGTCTCCCGGAAGGATGCGGAGCGCATTCAGCGGGTGCATGCGGAGGTGTATGCGAAGCAGGCTCCGTCTCTGCGCATGCTTCCGGGGGCGCAGGAACTGTTGGACACGTTGGCGGACCATCGCGTGCCCCACGCCATCGCGACGAGCGGACGTATGCACAGCGCGCGGCATGCCCTTGCACTGCTCACGCTTCATGAGAGGGTTCCGGTGATCACGCGCGACGACGTTCGCTTCGCAAAGCCCGATCCCGATCTGTTCGTGGCGGCAGGGAAGCGGCTCAAGGTTCCGATGAGCCGTTGCGTCATCGTCGGCGACAGCGTCTGGGATTTGCTGGCCGCGCGCCGGGCGTTCGCTCTGTCGGTGGGACTGCTCTCCGGAGGCTATGGTCGGGAGGAGTTGGAGCGGGCCGGCGCCTATCGGGTGTATCAGGACCCGGCCGACCTGCTGAACCATTTGGATGAGGTCGGTGTGAGAATTTAGGAAGCAAGGAGTGACCAATGAAGTTCCTTCAAGAGCTGTTGATGGGTCTGGTGTGTACGAGCCTGACAGTCGCGTCATTGTCACCAGGTATGGCTCAAGCCGGCGCCAACTTGGTGACGAAGCCCAGCACATATTCAGTCACCGAAACGATCGACCGGATCGAGAAGGTTGTCACGGCGAAGGGGATGAAGATCTTTGCCAGAATCGACCATAGTGGAGAAGCGAAGAAGGTGGGGTTGGACATGAGGCCCACCGAGCTGCTCATCTTCGGCAACCCGAAGGGAGGGACAGCTCTGATGGTGGCCAGGCCGACGGCTGCGATTGATCTCCCTATGAAGGCATTGGCATGGGAAGACAAGGACGGCAAAGTCTGGCTCACCTATAACTCGCCCGACCTGCTGCAAGAACGACATGCTGTGCCGACGGAACTTACATCCAAGCTCGATCCAATCGGGAAACTGCTCGAGCAGGCAGTGGAGTAGCGCTCGAAAAGGAGGGGCCAGGAGTCTTCGTTTGAAGGCCTCGTCCGCGCGCGGCGGTGTGTTTTGATCAGCGAGTTCGGCTGCGAATTATGCTGAGCTGTGCACGGGGGAAGCACCGGTGATGAATACGACGGTCGTACGGATGACCTATGTCGGAGGGCCGACCGCATTGCTTGAATGGGGAGGCCTGCGATTGCTTACAGACCCGACCTTTGATCCGTCAGGCACGATCTACACCACCCCCTCCTACTCGTTGCGGAAAACCATGGATCCGGCCGTCGGTCCTGACGCGCTTGGCCCGTTCGACGCCATCCTCCTGAGCCATGATCATCACTTCGACAATCTGGATCATTCGGGTCGCACTCTCGTCACCCGTACGCGACCGGTGTTCACGACTGTTGCGGGCGCGCCGCGGCTGGGTGGTGGTGCCATCGGCCTCGTCCCGTGGCAGAGCCTCGAGATCGGCGCTCCCAATGGTCGAGTCCTGACTATTACAGGAACACCGGCACGGCATGGACCTGCGCACGCCGATCGTGGTCCTGTCACAGGCTTCGTTCTAAGCTTCCAAGACGACCCGGGAAATGCAATCTACCTGTCCGGAGATACGGTGTGGTACGAGGGCGTGCGGGAAGTGAGCCAGCGCTTTTCCATTCGCATGGCCGTCTTGTTCATGGGAGCCGCTCGCGTCCCGGCTGTTGGCGACTGGCCCTTGACGTTTACTGCGAGTGAGGGGGTTGAAACAGCACGCGCCTTCTCGGACGCCACGATCATCCCAGTCCACTATGAAGGTTGGGATCATTTTTCAGAATCACGCACGGAGATCGCGCGGACCTTCGAGGAAGCCGGCCTCAGTCACCGTCTACGGTGGTTACCCGCCGGCAGTCCGACCGACGTGGCGATCACACCTGCCGCGTCCGGTTCTCGTCGTTCGTGAAATGCTGTTTATCTCTCGCGAGGTGAAAAAATCGACCGGCGGTCTTAATTGAAGAGCCTCGTCCGAGTGGAGCCAGCCTTGGCGACGATGGATTCGTTCCTGGCCGGGGATGGCTCCATCGAGTTCCCCGACCATCGCGCCACGTTTTGGTATGGGCAAGCCACCGGCAACGTCTTCCGTCGGTTCGACGCCCGCCCCGCGTGCGGCTGCATCGCGAGGCTCCTCCACAGCTTTATTTATCAGAGGATGCGGCCAAGAGTAAGACCGACTCCGGCGGAAGACAGTACTGCATGATGGAGGGACCGGACGTGCCTCTCCATTCGGGAGTCTTCCAAAGGTGTTGATCTCCGGAAGGAGCATGACCCACCGGCCGTTTGATCAGCGTGGCGACGGTGTGTGAGAAATGGCCGTCCTTCTACAGCGTTCCGTTGGATGACCGGCTGAAGCGATCGGCGAGGAGGATGCCCGTGGCTTGCAGCCCCTGCTCACGGATGGTGGATTGGACGACTGATAGCCGATTGGAAAAATTCGGGTGCGTTTTGAAGAAGGCCTGGTCGTCGCCTTTGATGGTCCGTAGGCGGTCGAGAAAGGTCACGTAGGCGGTCGGATCGTAGCCCACGCGTGACGCGAAGATGACTCCCAAGCGGTCGGACTCCAACTCCTTGCTCTGGTCGAGCCCCTCGTCCAACAGCTTCTTTACCGCTCCGTCGATCACGTTTTTGAACGCGTCCGGATTCTTGTTCGCGAAGGCCAGGCCGGCTTCTGCAACGCCGGCGATCTGTTTGGACCGCTGAATGATGTCGAGGATGTGCTTCTGGGTGACGTGACCGATCTCATGCCCCAACACCGTCGCGAGCTCGGCTTCGTTCCGAATGGTCTTCAACAACCCGCGTGTGACGAAGATGTAGCCGGCGGGGGCTGCGAATGCGTTGATCGAATCGTGGTTGAGGACCGCAAAGCGATACTCGATGTCGGCGCGATCACAGGTCAAGGCCACGCTGCGGCCGACCAGGTTCACGTATCGCGTCAGGTTAGGCTGGTCGTAGACCCCGCCGTAGCGGGCGATCACCTGTAAGGCAATCGCTTGTCCAATGGTTTGTTCCTCCTCATAGCCAATAGGAAGAAGTCCACCGATGAGATTCCCGCCGCCATGGATCGTTTTCGCCAGCCGTTCGTTACCGGAGCCTCGAGCCGCGTTCTCGGCAACCTGTTGGATTTCCAGGCAGCCCGTCAGACTGCCGGTAGAGAGAAGCACCAGGCCGAAAACAATGAGTCCGCGGCACGACTTATTCTGCATATTCGCCGAGTCTCCCGGATTTCAGGAATGCTTGGATTTCTTCGTCTGAAATCTTGTATGCGGTCATCCGATCCACGGCATCGCGCTGCTGCTGGGTAATACCGGACCGGTTGGCATAGCCCTCCGAGGCTTTATCGAGTCCACGGGCGCCTGCCGAGGCCGTGACGCTCGAGGCATCGGTCCGTCTGAAGCTCCGCCCCAGCGCCGCTAACTCGTTGTCCCCTCCCGCCGGTTTCGACGCGGAGACATTGCTGGAGTAGATCCATCCTGTGACACCTTTGGTAGTCTGGACCTGCAGCCAACGGTTGTCCCGTTTCACAACTTCCAGGGTCTCTCCGAGCTTGAGGCTGGCCACTACGGGGTCCAGCGAGGTCTTCCCTGAACGCATTTGCGCGGTCTTGGCTGCGACATACACGGTTTCGCCGAAAGCTGTATCGGTCATCGTGAGGGCTGTCACGAATGAGACCATCATCGCAAGCAAGGCACATCGGTGGTTCACAGGGTCCTCCGTCACTTCGACTTCAGCTCGTAGACTCCGTCCCAGTCAGCGGGAGGAGGCGCTACAAGGTACTCTCTGGCGCGTTCCAAGTAAACCCGCGACGGGCCGTCCCCCGGATCGAGCGCCAGGGCGGCTTCAAATTGCGCTGCCGCGGTCTTGAAATCCCGACGCTTGTAGGCTTCGAGCCCTTCCGAATACGTCTTCATGACACGGTGTTGTTCAGCAGACAGGCGCCCCTTGCGGGCGAGCAGTTCGAATACCACCACGGGCTCCTTTTTTCCTTTGACGCGCATGAGGTCTACTTCCCGCGCTTCAATGTCCTGGGCGGCGAGCTCGTAGGTACGGGGACCTAGCAGGATCAGCGTGTCATAGAACTTGTTCGCGCCTTCCAGCCGAGAGGCCAGATTTACGGTATCTCCCATCACGGTATATTCCATCCGGGCTTGCGAACCCATATTGCCGACCACAAGCCACCCGGAGTTGATTCCGATGCGTGCGCTGATCTCCGGCTGTCCCTCGGCTTTCCATTGCTCGCGCAGCCTGGCGAGCTCAGACTGTGAATCCAAGGCAGCGAAGCAGGCGAGGCTGGCATGGTTGGGGTCTCCACGAGGCGCCCCGAAGATCGCCATGATGCCGTCCCCCAGGTACTTATTCACGTTGCCCCGGTGGCGGAGGATGATATCCGTCATCGCCGAGAGATACTTGTTCAGGAGTTCGACGAGCGTCTCCGGATCCAATTGTTCCGAGAGGGACGTAAACCCGGCGACGTCCGAAAAGAACACCGAGAGCTCTTTTCTCTCTCCCCCGAGCCGGATCGCCTCCGGATTCCGCATAATCTCATCCACGACCTCAGCGGCCATGTATTTGTCGAAGACCGTCCGCAGTTGCCGGCGGTGTCTTCCTTCCGTGAGGTATTCGACGGTCGAGGCGGCTGCAAACGAGACGGCCAACGCGCCTTCCGGAACGGCGAGATCGAGCCACAGCCCGTGCGACGTAAAGGCGTGGACGGCCAATCCGTAGTAGGCGATCGCCAGGCCCCCAATGGCGGCCGCCTTGACCCATTGGGATTGAATCAGCATGAAGGCCCATGCAGTGGCCAGGGTCAGGATGAGCGTGGACGCAGCGAACATCCACCACGACGCCGGCTGGAGATGGCGGTGTCTCAGAATATTATCGAGCGCCGACATGTGGATGAGGACTCCCGGCGCGAAGGGAGAGAGCGGGGTCACGCGGAGATCATAAGTCCCGGCGGCGGTCGTGGCGACGAACACGATCTTGTCCCGAAACAGTGCGGGGTCCAGCAGGGGCGGCTTGCCTTCCTGCATGTCGGTATATGAGCGGAGGACCGCCCCGATGGGATAGACGTGGTAGACCCGATTCTCCAGAGTTCCGTGCCAGTCAATGACCATCTCATGCTCCGGGGTCAAGGGAATCGTCATCGATCCGAGTTGAAGTTCCCGGCGCCGAAGCGTCGCCCGATCCGCAGTCAGAAGATCGCGCGCAACTGCCGTGGTGATGTGCAGGAACGTCTGATTCCTGGCTCGGGCCAGCAGGGGCAGGCGACGGGTGGTTCCGTCGATGTCCGGGGTCAGGTTGATATATCCGAGGCCGTGAGCGGCCTGAGCGAACAGAGGCGTGGGCAATTTCGCGTCGGCGTAGGTCTTAAGGGTTCCGGTCGGCTGAGGCTCCTGATCGTCGAGCGCGATCGTGGCTTTCTTCAGGATGTCGGGCGAGAGTTCCTGCAGGCCGGCGAGAGAGACGGTCGAGTCGGCTGAAGGCTCCTGCTGGTCCTGCATCAGGAACGGCAGGTATACGTTTCCGGCCGCCCGCATCTCCTCGGCGAACACTTCATCAAACTCTTCCGCCGCGCTATCAGGCTCGAGAAATAAGATGTCGAAGACCACGGCCTTGGCACCCGCCTGTTTCAGGTAATGGACCACATAGCCATGTCGGTCACGGGACCAGGGCCAGCTTCCGTAGGCTTCCAGGCTGGCTTCGTCCACGGCAACCAGGACGATATCATTCCCGGCTTTGGTGGAGTCCGCGTACCGGTGGAACCGATGGTCCAGCGTCTTCAGCTCTGCGATGGTGAGCCATCCCGACCAGTGCAGGGCCAAGGCAAGGAGACATACCGTCCCCCCCACCAACGCGCCGGAGATCAATTTCTTCTGTTGTGTGGCGACGTGCATCTCACTGCTCCACCGTGGATCGCGGGATCCGGCACCGGATCAATTCCCGGAAGGACGGAAGAATTTGAGGATCCTCGCGGTGAGCGACTTCCCATCCTCTGCAGCGGGTCTCAGCCTTGCGGCGCGATCGGCGGTTTCGCGCGTGGTGGCCAACGCCGACTGCCGGGCAGCCAGGATCGTGCCGAACTGATCCGCCAGGTTGGGGTTGCGGGACATGACTTGGCTCATGGCGTTCTTGCCGATCACGGCGACGGTTAACTGGGATTTGGCTTGGACCGTAGCGGAGCGTGGGGCTCCGGTGAGCAGGGACATTTCTCCGAAGAACTGCCCTTTCTTGAGGGTGGCGACGGGCGTGGTCTGGTCACCCGCTTTGATCACGACGTCGGCCTCTCCCTCCATGACGACGAAGAGCTCCTCTCCCGGTTCCCCTTCCCGCACGACTGGCTCGCCGGGCAGATAGACGCGTTTCTGTGCGTGTTCCGCCAGCAAGTGAAATGCTTGAGCGTCGAGGACGGCTAAGAAGTCGATGGTGTGAAACTGTTCTTCAATGCCGGCCAGTTCGATCGCGCGCAGCTCTGTGAGGTCAGGGGCTTGAGTCATATGAACGACTCGTTGGGGATAGGGGATCTCGATGCCATTCCGTTGAAAGGCGTACCAGATATAGGCCATGACCTCCCCTTCAATGCGTTCGCGCTGTGCGTAATCATTCAGGTAGAACTTGAGTTTGTAGGCGATGCCGGATTCCTTGAATTCATGGACATAGCTGATCGGCGCAGGAGTGGCTACCACGCCGGGGACAGCCAACGCGGACTGGGTGAGAATCTGTTTCACCTGCATGGGGGGGTGCGCATAATTCGCTTCGACGAAGATAGCACGGGCGCTCAGGGTTTCCGGGCGGCTATGGTTGATGATTTTGGATTGAGAGATGACGTCATTAGGGAGCATGACGTAATCGTGGGCGCGCGTTTTGATCGTGATGTAATCAAAGGCGAGGTCGATCACGACGCCCTCTTTGTCCATCAAGGTGACCCAGTCGCCGATGTGGATCATGCGGCCGAGCTGGATGCCCGCAGCAAGGCGCGCGATGACATCCTTGAGTGAGAACCCCACCACGGCTGTGGCGACGGTCGGTAGCGCGATCAAGGCAAGCGGATCCACTTCGAGAACCGCCCGAAGAAGGATGAGGCCGGCCAGCGTGAGTCCGACGAGAAGTATGATCAGGCGGAGAATCCGAGGGATGTACTTCCCTTGCTTCTCGATGAGGTAGTCTTCGATGAAAAGCAGGTCGAGGGTTTTAAAGGTGACGAAGGCCATCACCAGGTACGTACTGAAAGTCAGCCATGGCTGGGCCCAACGGGGCACTTGTGCGATAAAGCCTTGTGCCGTGAGCTCCAGCAGGAGAATCAGCAGGATCGCAGAGAGGCAGCCGGCGTAGAATTCGAGCCCGGCCGGCTTCTTGCGGACCGCGCCGAGGTACACGAGAAGCCCGATGATTATCAGGCCAAGGATCGAGGCCAAGCCCATACCGTAAACCAAGTCCCGTTAGAGGTTCTACGCCTGCGTCTGGGGCCGTCGGTCGTCGCTGTCACAGAAGAACGCGCGCCTTGCAGAAGATAGACCGGATGAGCATGGGATGCAAGATGGCCGGATGATGTTGAAGGCTGTGCGTTCAAGCGCAGAGGGGAATTCATAGATAAAAGGAATCCAGCGGGGTCGTTGCTTGACCTTGCACCGCGCGGTTTGGCGATTTTCGAAAGCAGTTCTTGCCTCGTTCGCGCGCGGCGGGGAACCGCTGGTCTTAAACCGGACTCATTCGGCGGCGAGCTTGCGCGGATCGATGGTTTGTCCAGTCGCAGCGCCTTCTACGCTCGCGAGATAGGCTTGTGCGACTATGGTGGCAGGCATGCCGCGCGCAGGGTCCATCTTCAGCGCGATCAAGGTTTCGGTGACCCACGGCGGGCTCACGACGTTGACGCGAATGCCGCGCGGGAGTTCCAGGGCCGCGGCGCGCACGAAGCCTTCGAGCCCTGCATTCACCATGCTAATCGAGGCGCTGCCCTTCATGGGCTCCTGGCTCAGGACGCCGCTGGTGAGGGTGAAGGAGCCACGGTCGTTGATGAATTGGCGGCCGACCCGTACGAGATTGACCTGTCCCATGAGCTTGTTGGAGAGCCCGAGCTGATAGTCCGCATCCTTCAGTTCGTCCAAGCTCGCAAGTTTCGCCACGCCTGCTGTGCTCACGAGTGCATCGAAGGCGCCAATTGCGCGAAACAGTCGGGTGATGGAGTCCGGCGACCCAAGGTCCACGTGAAACGCTCCACCTGTGTGTCCGACTTTGACCACGTCATGACGTACGGACAGGGCAGTGACCACTGCGGATCCGATCGTTCCTGTTGCACCTACCACAATGACTCGCATCGATCTTCCTTCTGGATTTGAACCTATATGTTCGTCTCCTTCGTGGAATTTCGATGAGAGTACGCTTTGGCACCGGGAGGAAGCAAGAAGGTTGATCTCGGGTTTTGCGGCATTCGACCGCGCGCGGCATTGCCTGGTTGCCCCTGAAAGAGAATAGTCTCGGGAACCATTCTCGCTTCATCTGCATGCGGGCGAGTGGTTTGTCGAAGAGGTTGCCATTTCTGCGGGTGGTCATGCAACCGTGTGACCCGACGGACGGCTCCTGTTCTCCTCTTCAATAGAAACAGCCTGTGGAGAGGCGCCTCTCCACAGGCTGGTCGCAGACAGACTCTTGATTGATTTACTCTGTCTTGGCTTTCAGTTCTTTCGCCTCGCCCTTGATACGCTCTCCGGCTGCTTTCGTTTTCCCCTTCGCCCGTTCCACAGCGCCCTTCACCTTATTCCCTTTGGCCTCTTCCGTGAGGGCTTTCGCTTCCCCCTTGGCCTTCTCAGCGTTCGCGTTCGCTTTTCCCTTCATGTCCTCAACAGCGGCTTTCATCTCATCGGCTTGAGCAACACGTTGAATCCCAACGAACACAAACAGAAACGCCATGGCGACAATCGTGAATGATCGCATGGGAACCTCCCTGGTAAGAGTTTGAAGAATCGTGATCTCCGGTGATGCGCTGTACCATCAGCTATCGGTTCAGGGTGGAATTATGCCTGGTGAGACCGGATACGGTCTGGTCAATATTGCTCAGTATGGGGCTAATTGGTTTCTGGTGCAGATAGGAGGGCGGGGCTTGCAACCCAACATTGCAGAGCCCGTCCGCGCGCGTTGCATTGCTAGATTGCCCCTGTGCCTCGTTACAATCCTTCCACGTTGATCTTCTCTCCGCGACTGGTCGATCCACCTATCAGGGGCAATTGGCTGCCACTCGAACAGCAGGGTAACCGATCCTCCTGACAGGCTGTGGGAAAACTACTATGGCACACGAGACCTTCGGTGGTCCTGGCGTGAGGCACAAGAGGAGCCCGTCCCGCAGGATGCTCAAAGAGGTAGGCTGAGGTCGAGGTTAAGGGTGAGCGAAGACCTGACTTACTTCGTCTCAGCCTTGGCTTCAGCCGTTACCTTTCAATAGCGCCGGCGGACTGTTTCAGCATCATGCTGGGAATTCGAACGGCAGATCGGCCGCGCAGGCTACGTTCTCGTTATCATGACAAGACCGGGGAGGAGCCTCTGAGATGAGCCGCACGCGAGCCGTATTCATGAGCATAGACAGAGGTAAATTCGGCGCCTAAAAAGAAAATCGAGGCGGAGTAGTACACCCAAACCAGAATGATCATGAGTGAGGAGGCAGCACCATACATTGAGGCCATGGCAGTTGAGCCGAGATAGAGGCCGATGGCCCACTTACCGATCATGAAGAGCGTTCCGCTTGCCACCGCACCGAGCCAGACATCCCGCCAGGCGATATACCCGTCCGGTAGTACCTTGAACATCAGGGCGAAGAGCAACGTGATCACCGGCAAGGAGACGGCTACGTCCACGAATGTCAGGATGACCTGAGGCCCGGGCATCGCCCGAAGTACAAATTTGCCCAGCGCAGCCAGAAAGGCGCTCAGCAGGAGTGAGACCAGAAGAAGAAAGCCGGTGCCGATCACAAGAATGAAGGATAAAAACCGATCTTTGATAGCGCTCCACAGTGCGGCACTTCCCTTCGACGGGATCCCCCAAATGAGATTTAATGCATCCTGAAGTTCGCTGAACATGCCCATCGAAACGATGACCAATGTGACCAGGCTGACGACCGTGGCTACGGCGCCCTGCACTGGCTGACCGGCGCTCTCCAGCATGTTTGCAACGGCGTCAGCCCCGGATTTGCCAATCAAGCCTTGGAACTGGCCGAGCACTTCGTCCCGTACCATTTCCTTATTCACTGCCAACCCGGCGATGGCAACGGCAATGGTCAACAGTGGAGCGAGCGAGAAGAGGGTATAGAAGGACAACGCAGCGCTCAAACGCAACGCATTATCGTCCCACCATTTCATGGCGGCCTTCTTAACCAATCTTATGAGCCGGGGGATCTTCATGTCCCATTCTATTTCGATCCCTCCTCTATAGGGAAGCCCAACGTGAGGGATACACAAGGCAATGGCTTAGGTCGGATGTTCGAAGCGTCGGCGCTCTAATTCCCCTTATTCCTGCTGAGCTTCGTGCAGGGGCCGCGTCGCGTTGCCGGCCCATCAATTTCTTCTCAAAGTGAGCTATTTGGGTCAGTTCCCATCCATCCAAAGGTTCAGCATGGTTGTGTAGCCCAGAGGAGGCGTCCGGATGTCGCCTGACATAAGGACAGCGTCCACGGCCCTCGACGAGTGCGGAACAGGAGGACTTATGGCGTGCGTACGATGCAATGGGTTCCAGGTGATCGAGGGCTGGGAAGGTCTCATCGACAATGTCCGTGAGAAACAGCTCCGGACGATGAGATGTGTGAACTGCGGGTGCATCAACGATCCAGTGATTTTCGAGAATCGTCTCATTGAAAGGAGCGCGACATGCTGTACTACGCACTGATGTTCCTGGTGGTTGGAGTCATTGCCGGAGCCTTGAATCTGGCTGGGGTGTCTGCGGTGGCAGTCCAGATTTCCTGGATCCTGTTCTTGATCGGGATCGTGTTGCTGGTGGTCCATCTGATCACGGATCGCTCCGTCCGGGTGCCCTGAGCGGCAGGATCCTCTTGAGCCGGAGTCGAGCACTATCAGCCGATCTCGGCAGATATGTGCACGGAACGCTCGCAGGGTCTGCTTGCTGAATAGACCGTCCTGGGAGTAAGCCTTATTCGCGCGAGCGCATTTTCCAGGGGCTCGAGAGGCAGATCAGACGCGCAGGCCAAGCCTTCGTGATCATCGCGACGAATATCCCTGCTCCCTGCTGAGTTTGGCGCAGGGCCGCGTCGCCGCATTGCCGGCCTCATCAACTCCTTCAAAGTGAGCTGTATTGATCAGATTAGCCTCTCTTCATAGGCGTAGCATTCCACATATCCCGCGTCATCAAGCCCTCGCCGATTGACCACGTACTAGCGTGAGTGTTGTGACCGTCAGAAAAGAACCGATGGAAATTCAGTTGATGAATTCCAAACTTTACCAAGGAGGTGCTTCCATGAACCCGATCCGCTATCTAGGAGTTGCGTTAGTGTTCGTGTTGGGCTGCCAGGGCACGCCCACGGTGACGAGGACTGGGGACGTCAAAGACATCATTATCGGGGATGACCTGCCTCAAGAGAAATAGCGGTCAATACAGGCGATGAAGTTCGGTGGGTCAACAAAAGGACCGCACCTCTGCGAATCATCTTTATCGACCCTGTGTTGGACAAGCAGTTGTCATGCAAGAATAATTTCGGTGGGTGGATGACACCCAGCGACACAGCCCAACTGTCCATGAACGAAACCGCCAGCCTCTGTTTCCGAGATGCCGGCACTTTCCGGTATACCGTCAGGATGGAATCAGCCAAGACGACTGGCGAGCTCAACGTTTCGGGAGTAGTCAAGGTTGGAGGGCGGGGCGGCCAGGCCGCTGGTCAAACAAGCGATCAAAACCTTGGACGAAGCAGTGGTCAAACCGGTGCCAGACCCAGTGATCAAAAAAGTGGCCAACCGAGTGATCAACCCAGTGGCCCAACAAGCTCCACGTCGACTACTACTACTACGACTATGCCTCCTCAGAAGTGAACGCGCCATCGAGAATAATTGAGGGGAGTTTCCGATGAAACTGGCAGACAAGAAACGTAGCGATAGAAGCGGTGTGCCGCCGTTGAAGGCTCTCCGCAAGAGGGAATTGTTGAAGCAACTCGGTTTAGGCTGGAGACTCAACGGAAAAGGGCATTTGGAGCGGCGCTATACCTTCAAGGACTTTGCGCAGGCGCTGACGTGTATGGACAAGCTTGGGGCTATCGCGGAGGCCGAGGGCCATCATCCTGATCTGTATTTGGCCTGGGGCAAGTGCAAGATCGAGATCTGGACGCACAAGATTAAGGGTCTGACTGAGAGCGACTTTGTCTTGGCGGCCAAAGCCGACCTGGCATTTGAACCGTTTCGCGCGGCAGCATAACCGAAGCGAATTCCGGATCTGTGACGAAGGGGCGGCGAAGTCTTCGAGGACGAACACCCCGGTAGTACCGCCTCGTTGATGTGCTGACCTCAGTGACTCAGTCCTGAAACGTTCTTGGACCCTCGTACCGCAGGCGAAAGAACGCGTGGTGAGGCAGGGCATAGTGGAGGCTGATCAATCGAAACCACGGTGCGGTTTCGGGTGTATAGCTCACGTGACCGTACGCCGTCGGTCGGTCGATCCCAGGCTTGGTGGACTCACCCAATACCTGAAGCGACATCGTCCGAAAATCCTCATCAATCAGCTGGTTCTTGAGGAATTCTCCATACAGAGCGGGTCCGCCTTCACAGAGCAGCGTTCGGATGCCATGTTCTTGCCGGAGCACTAGTGCGGCGGCGGCAAGATCGACCTTCGTTCCTTCGCCCACAGAGATGATTTTAATGGTTCTCTCCCGGCCTAACCTCTTGAGTTGCGACCGGAGATTCTCTTGTCCCTCCCGAGCGGTGATGATCCACGATTCAACCCGCGGAGAACTGAAGAGGCGAAGCGTGATATCGATGTTTCCGGAACCGCTAAGAACGAGGACTTTCTGCCGGCCGAGCCCGAGAGTATCCTGTCGGTATATCCGCAATTCCTCGTCATCGATGCCGTAGTCCCAGCCCCGCCCCTCGGGGCTTGGTTCGTCACGGAGCGTGTTCGCACCGATCAACTGCCCATCATGGTGCGCTCGCAGAAAATCCATCAGCCAGCGATCTTCACTGCTCCTTGAAACGGTCTTGCCATCGACACGGCCCTTCAACTCTCTAAACGAGGCCCTGCCGTCGAGCCCCATCACAAAGTTGGAGGTGATATAGGGGCGACGGGCGTCGGCCGGCGTGGGAAACCCGAACGGGCCATAGCGCTCCTTGATGTGTCGCGGTAAGGGAAATGCATCCTCGCTGGCGTTATAACAAAGCTGCAGATCCATCAGTGCCTCCCAAAAGAAACGGAATGATATTCACCATGCTGCACTGATCACGAGTCTGTACGCCTCTTCAGCCTGCTGGCTGCCGTGCTGATTTGTCGTGGACATGTGGTCCGACTCGACCTTGCCGGCGTACTCTCGATTTTCGCTAGCCTTAAGCGTATCCTCCTAGCAGTTCAGAAATACATCGCTTTTGACGGGCCTCCATTGATTGAAGGCTCCAACTGCAAGCACAGGAGCAAACCATGCCCACCGATGCTTTTCATAACTTCGCAAAACACTGTGCGGCCATCGTGGGATCACCGTGGGCATTTGTTCTTGCTCTCGTCATCGTCATGGCGTGGGTGGCGACAGGCCCTCAATTTGCTTATTCAGATACGTGGCAGCTGGTTATCAACACTGGTACGACCATTGTGACCTTCCTCATGGTCTTTCTCATCCAGAATACTCAAAACCGTGATGCCAAGGCGGTTCACCTGAAGCTTGATGAACTTATCCATGGAGTGCAAGGTGCCCGCAATAGCCTTATCGATTTAGAAAACTTATCCGACCGGGAGTTGGAAGGCTTGCAGCAGCAATTTGAACGTCTGCGCATAAGGGGTGATACGCAGTCCCCGACACGACAAACTCCATAGCTCGACTTGATGGTTACGCCGTTTACAGGCTAGGAGGAGAAGTCAGAGGTCAGCGGAGAAGAGGGAAGATGATGCACTATCTAATGGTGTCTGTTCTGTTTGTCCTTAGCGTGCTCGCCGGAGTGGGCGCTCTGGTGTTTCCCTGTCGCGCACAGGCGCCGTCACCTGCGCCAACCCCGCCGCCGGCTCAGAATCAAGCCGTACAGACTCCCCAAGGTGTTTTGCCGCCGGCCACACCGAGTGCCGGGGTTTCCGGCCAGACCAGCGCCGGGCCCACATCAGTGCCGGTTCCCGGGGTTGGTTCCTCGACGAGTTCAAGTTTCGGGAAGAGGTTTGGCTCCGCCGGACAGGGCCTCCCGGGGATGTCAGGCGGCCCGCCCGTTAACGTGCCGATGGGGTCCCAGGATCCCTCAAGCAAGTACATGCGCCCCCCGGCCATCCCGCCTTTGCTTTGCGATCCGGCCGTAAATATTCCTTGCTAGCGCAGGATGCTGAAACAGCCCGCCAGCGGCGTTCTCGCGTCGTTCAGAGGCTCAACGTACCGAAGCGTACGTCTCGCCTCTTCGCTCGCTGCGGCCTTGCTGGAGGGCCTGTTTGAGCATCCTGCGGGACAGTTCTCCTCTTGTGCCACACTGGTGGACCATTGAAGATCTCGCATGCCAGAATAAATTTTTAGAGCCTGTTCGGAAGGATCTTGCTTGAAAATGGACAGTCCTGTTCTGATCCTGCCCGGTATTGACAACTCCGGGCCGCAACATTGGCAAACGCTCTGGGAGTTGCGCCATCCCGATTGGCAGCGCGTCAATCTGGGCAATTGGGACGGTCCGGTCTGTGACGATTGGGTTCGTGCGTTGGATGCCGCCGTGCAGTCCTGTCCTTCTCCACCGCTGTTGGTAGCTCATAGCCTCGCCTGTCTTCTGGTGGCTCATTGGGCACATCGTTCAGCGTTCGTTCCGAAGGGCGTGTTTCTCGTGGCGGTGCCCGATCCGCAGAGCCCAAGCTTCCCTGTCACGGCGCGTGGGTTTGTACCGGTGCCGATGGTCCGGTTCGCCTTTCGGAGCCTCGTGGTCGCCAGCGCGAATGACTCGTTCGGATCGCTGGCCCATGCCAAACAATGTGCGATGGCTTGGGGCAGCAGCTTCGTCGATATCGGCGAGGCGGGGCACATCAATGCCGATAGCGGGTATGGTGAATGGGCCGAAGGGTACGCATTTTTCCAAAAACTCGCAGGGTAATCCATGTCTATTCAGATTGTTCAGGCTCGGCTTGAGGATGTCGAATCCGTCGCCACACTGGTTGGGGAATTGCTCCAAGAGATTATGGCGGCTGTGAATGACAAAGTGTTTGGTTTTCATCATGCCGATACAGTGGCTCGTGCCCGCTCGTGGCTGAAAGAGGGGCTGTACACGGTGCTTCTTGCGCATGAGGGAGGGGAGCTGCTCGGCTTTCTGGCTCTCTATGAAAGCTATGCACTCTATACAGAAGGCGCATACGGCATGATTCCAGAATTCTATGTCAGGCCGGCACATCGATCCAATGGCGTCGGGGCGGCGTTGCTGGAGCAGGCGCGGCGGCTCGGGCAATCGAGAGGATGGCGCAGGCTCGAAGTGACTACGCCACCGCTGCCTCAATTCGATAGGACGTTGGCGTTCTACCAACGGGAGGGGTTCAGCATCTCCGGCGGGCGGAAGCTGAAACTGGACCTGTAAGCCTGTTGAAGCGAGCATGAAACCAGTCATTCAGCTTGAACGGACGGGTTGTGGAATTGCTGCCGTGGCTACGCTGGCGGGCGTGAGCTACGCACAGGCGAAGCGGGTGGCGAATCGGCTCGGCATCTTTGCCGACGACTGGAAGCTGTGGTCTGAGACAGGCTATGTCCGCAGGCTGCTCACGGAGTATGGATTTCGGTCGGCAAGAACTGAAGTGTCTTTCACCTCATGGGAGGCCCTGCCGGATCTTGCACTGCTCGCCGTCAAATGGCACAAAGAACGGGATTGCGCGTTCTGGCATTGGGCGGTGTTTTGGCGAGGGCCTCGCGGACCGGTCGTGCTCGACTCGAAGCGCGGTCTCCGCAACCACGAGCGAACGGACTTCGGCCGTATGAGGCCGACCTGGTTCATTTCTGTCGGCCCCAAGTAGAAAGCGGCTGCGTCCTTGAGCCGATTGCTCTGCTGATGACCAAGCAACTCCATTTGATTTTCGATGAAAAGACCCGCTGCGGATGGGTCGGCAGCAAGCCTCATTTCGTCGCCTATCACGATCGTGAGTGGGGGGTGCCGATTCACGATGACAGGAAGCATTTCGAGATGTTGCTATTGGAAGGCGCGCAGGCGGGCCTCACGTGGGAAACGATCTTGCTGCGGCGGGATGGCTATCGTCGAGCGTTTGCGGAGTTCGATCCGAAGAAGGTGGCGCGATTCACGGCGAAGAAGAAGGCTATGCTGCTGAAGAATCCCGGGATCATTCGCAACCGGCTCAAAATCGACTCAGCGGTGACCAATGCGCAGGCGTTTCTCTCTGTCCAGGAGGAGTTCGGTTCGTTCGATCGCCATGTCTGGCAGTTCATCGGTGGAAAACAGAAAGTGAATCGTTGGACGAAGATGGCTCACGTGCCAGCGACGAGCGCGGTGAGCGACGCGCTCTCGAAGGATCTGAAAAAGCGCGGCTTTCGCTTCGTCGGCAGTACGATCATCTATGCCTACATGCAAGCGGCCGGATTGGTGAACGATCACACGACCGACTGTTTCCTTCGGTTGCGGCGGAGCCTGTGAGGGGAATCTGACCGGACCCCCTGTATTTGAGTCACCGATCTTGCCCGGTTTCATTATCAAAGCAATGGCACAAAAAACCGGGGCATTCTGATGTTGCCGGCAAAGGTATAGCCCGTGACAATGAGCTCGGGCGTGATGATCCAGGTCGCGCCGAGTCTTGCGCCGGTGGTGACTGCTGTCTCGACGAGCCGCCGGTTTCGTGTGAGGTCTCCCGGGATAGGAGCGAGATGGAGCAATGCGCCGCGTAAGATGTGTGCCGGGATATGTTCAGGCTGTCAGGTTGGAGCGACCACGGTCGCATCCCTCCCGAACGTAACACAATGGTATGCACGCGAGACACGCCGACCAGCGACCCAGCATCTTCTTGACAAGGCGTCGCGATATGGTACACATGGGCTGAAGATCCGTTGAACACATGTTTGTCATGCTCTTGCATAGGGTTGACTATGGGCAGTTCCGCCAGCCTCCCCCGGTACGACCCGCAGGAGCTCTTGAACTCCCAGCCTGTGATCGTATCCGTCATTGATCCCGCCACCTACACCGTCCAGTTCCAAAACGAAACAGGCCTGAAGAAGTTTGGCGACATCTCGAATGCGACCTGTTACGAGAAAATCGCCGCCTGCACGGCACCCTGCACCTTTTGCCGCATGCCCGAGTCGGTGGAGACCGGGACGGTGGTCTCCAGTGAGGTCCCGCTGCCCAACGATCAATATCTCCTGGTGCATTGGTCGAAGGCGGTCACCACAGACGGCCGGGTCCATGTGATCGAAACCATTACGGATATTACGGAGCACAAGCGGACCGAGCATAGTCTGCGTCAGGCGCAGAAAATGGAGGCACTGGGCCGGCTTGCCGGCGGCATCGCGCATGACTTCAACAATCTGCTCATGGTCATCATTGGCCATGCCCATCGTCTCGCGCAACAGTTCGCCACGCATCCCTGCCGGCATGACCTCGAACTGATCGCGCATGCCGGTTCCCGCGCGGCGGCCTTGACGAGGAAGCTCTTGACGTTTAGTCGTCGTCAGGTGTTGGAGCAGCGTGAACTCCATCCCAACACTTTGATCCGGGATTTGGAGGACATTCTCCGTCGTCTGATCGGCGAGCAGATTCAGACGGTGGTCGTACTCGACCCGCGCGTCGGCCACGTCCTGGGCGATCCCGTTCAGTTAGAACAGGTGGTCATGAATCTGGCGCTCAATGCGCGCGATGCGATGCCGGAGGGCGGGATCCTGACGATCGAGACCGGGAACGTCGATCTGGATGAGGCCTATGTGAATCTCCACCCTGGCTCAAGCCCGGGCCCGCACGTCAGGATATCCGTGGAAGATACCGGCTGTGGGATTTCGTCCGAAGGACTCGAACACATATTTGAGCCGTTTTACAGCACGAAAGAGATTGGGAAGGGAACCGGGTTGGGGCTGGCCACGGTATACGGTATCGTCAAGCAGAGTCGCGGCTATGTAGAGGTCTCCAGCCAGCCAGGCCGTGGCTCTCGGTTCACCGCATTGTTTCCCCGCATTGTGACACAGGGGGAGGAGATCGAGGCGCCTCCGGCGGTCGAGCCGCAGAGGGTCAGCCGGGGTTCCGTGCTGGTCGTCGAAGATGATGAAGGGATTCGCAGCCTGATCGGGAAGATCCTTACCGAGTATGGCTATCCCGTGATCGAGGCCTCGGACGGGGTTGAGGCTCTCAAAATGTTGCAGACCTTCAAGGGCCGGTGCGATCTGATCATCGCGGACGTCATTATGCCGCGCATGACCGGCGCTGCGTTGGTCGAGGCGGTTCAGGTGGTTGTGCCGGATATCAAGGTCCTGTTCGTCTCGGGCTATGCCGATGATACCCTTGCTGCCAATGGCGTCGGAGACGAACCGGCGTTTCTACAAAAGCCGTTCCTGCCCACGACTCTCACGGAGAAGGTTGCAGAACTCTTGTCCATGCCACCCGATCGCTGAGTTGCCCTGATCAGAATGATGAATAAGCCGCTCTTCTCATCCGCCCGACCCCGGGCGCTCCGGGATGCGCCCTTTTCCCATGCATTGTTCTCGCCTCGAAAGTATCCTTAACGTAGCCCATCGGGATAGAGCTGCGTAAGCAGTTCGGGACGGGCGGGTGAGAAGTCTGGGCTTTTCGAGCATCCTGCGGGAGAGCTCTCCTATTGTGCTATACGTGCAGACTCTCGAAGTCCTCGCGTGCCAATATAGTTTTCCCGCAGCCTGCCAGGCGATGCTTGCAGTCATTGTCGTGCTTGGAGAACCTCCTCCAAGACTACTTGTAGCGCTTTTCCGTAAAGAGTAGCCTTCTTCTGCTTCGTCCTTCTTCCTCCACGTCGAGGTTGCCATGGGTGCGGAAACGGTATCGGTGCGCTGCTGCATTGCGGGAGGCGGTCCGGCCGGGATGATGCTGGGCCTGCTGATGGCGCGTGCAGGTGTCGACGTGCTGGTCTTGGAGAAACATGCCGACTTCCTCCGTGATTTCCGGGGCGACACCATCCATCCATCGACCCTGGAAGTCATGTATGAGCTGGGCCTCTTGGAGCGCCTTCTTGCCTTGCCCCACCAGAAAGTTCCGCGGATCAACGGGCAGTTCGGCGATCTGACACTGACGGTCGCGGATTTCTCGTCTCTTTCGACGCAGTGTCGCTTTGTCGCGTTCATGCCGCAATGGGACTTTTTGAACTTTCTCGCCGAAGAGGCGGCGCGGTATCCGACGTTTCAGCTGCGGATGCACGCTGACGTGACGGGCCTTATCGAAGAAGCGGGCTCCGTGGTGGGACTCCTGGCGAACACCCCGGATGGTCCGCTCAAGGCGCGCGCGAGTCTTATCGTGGGAGCAGACGGTCGACACTCGACCGTTCGTTCCCTCGCCGGCTTGCCGGTGGAAGAATTCGGCGCGCCTATGGATGTGCTCTGGTTCCGTCTGTCCCGACGGCCAAGCGATCCAGGAGATCCCGTAGGCCGTTTCGACGCCGGTCGAATCTTTATCATGCTGAACAGGGGCGACTATTGGCAGTGCGGCTTCGTGATCCCGAAGGGATCGCGAGATCAACTTCAGGGGCGGGGGCTCCCGACATTTCGTGATGCGGTCACACAGCTCGCGCCCTTCATGGCCGACCGTGCCGGCGAACTCCACGACTGGGAGCCGATCAAGTTACTGACGGTTCAGGTCGACCGGTTGCGTCAGTGGTATCGTCCTGGACTGCTCTGCATCGGCGATGCGGCGCATGCGATGTCCCCGGTCGGTGGTGTCGGGATCAACCTGGCCATCCAGGATGCGGTCGCGACGGCCAATCTGCTGGCTGCACCGATACGTGCGGGGGATCTATCAACCCGGGACCTCCGGCTGGTCCAGCAGCGGCGTGAGTGGCCGACCAGGATGACGCAACGGGTGCAGCTCGCGATTCAGAATCGAGTCATCGGGCGTGTCCTGAGCGGATCGGACAGGCTTTCGCCGCCCTTCGCAATCCGGCTGATCGCACGGTTCCCAGTCCTACGCCGGATTCCCGCTAGGATGATCGGACTCGGATTCCGGCCAGAGCATGTGCAGACATCGATTGTCGAGGCTCTGTCATGATAAATGCGATTGGATCAAGGGACTCGAGTATCTGCTCCATCCTGCGATGACCTCACACGGGTATTCAAGACGTCGATTTTTGTCGGCTGCGCTCGGTCTGGCGGGGCTCTCGCTCGTGCGCTCTCAGATGGGCTTGGCGTGTTCGCTACCGGTCAATCTGGCCGCCTCATGCGGCCCACAGGTCTGGATAGACGGAGGGCGATTGGCTGTCGAAGGCTATGCCACGCAACGAAGCTACGTGCCGGGCGAGCGAGTCACGCTATGCCTGTCGGCACAGAGCCGCACACGGTCTGTTGTGACGATCCAACGGCTCGGGGCTACGGTGAAGCCTGTATGGTCTGCACCGGTCTGGGTATACCCCAAACCCATTCCCGCCGATGCATCTGAGTTCGGCTGCGGCTGGGATAGCGGAGAAGGCGGCGATCTGACGTTTGACGTGCCAGGTCAATGGCCGACGGGATTTTACCGTGTCGTGATGAGCGCGCCGTCCAGCGCAGACTGGCAGCGTCCCGGAGAGGCGTTTTTCGTCGTTCGTTCCCTGAACCCCGGGCGGGATTCGAAGATCCTCCTTATTCTGTCGTCCAACACCTACTTTGCTTATAACAACTATGGCGCGCGTCGTGTCCCTGAGGCCGCGAATACCAACGGTAGTTTCTATGACCAAGCCAGGCAGGCTTCGTTTCATCGGCCGCTGCCTCTCGGGTTTCTTTCACCGTATGACTGTCGATCCGGTGGGGAGCCCAGTCGCCAGCAGCGGTATGCGGGATGGGACAAATGGGAATTGCCGTTCGTGCAGTGGGCCGAGCGGGAAGGTATCGCACTCGACTACGCGACCAATGAAGACCTTGAGCGGTACCCGGATCTATTGACGTCCTACCGGCTGGTTATCAGCGTCGGCCATGATGAATATTGGTCCATGGGGATGCGCGACGCGTTCGATAGATATATCCGCAACGGCGGGAATGCCGCATTCTTCAGCGGCAACGTCTGCTATCGACAAGTCCTGTTGGACGTGCCGGCATCGCAAATGGCGTTAGTCGGCGAGATGGATGGCGAGGCATTGTGGAGCCACCGCCATGGGCCGCATCGACCTGAAAATCGGCTGACAGGGGTGAGCTTCTGTTACGGAGCCTTAAATCCAAATCCGATCCCCTACACAATATATCAGCCGCATCATTGGGTATTCGAAGGGCTCTGGCCGGCTGGACGGCAACCAGAACAGTTCCCGCACGTGGGCTGCATCGGGTATGAGTGTGACGGGTGTGATATTGAATGGGCGCACGGTGTGCCGATCGCCAGTCACCGTGACGGCAACCCTGAAAGTTTTGAGATTCTCGGCCTGGCCTCTGGACGAATGCCTGACTACGAGGCGGTCGTTCATTCGAAGGCTCTCTTCGGGCTGGACCATGGATTCACCCCGTGGGGCAAGGATCTCCGCCAGGGGGCTGCGGTGTTGGGTCTCTGGACACAGGGAGGCACAGTCTTCACTGTCGGATGCACAGAGTGGTCACGGCATTTGGGAGACCCCCTTGTGGCACGGATCACGCGAAACGTTCTGACGCGGTTATCAGCCTGATCGACGCTCCGGGGCCTCCATACGTTTTCAACACCTGCCAGCGGGACAGCGGAATTAGCTACACAGGAAATAAACGTCGGAAGGAGGCAGCTCGGAGAATTTCCCGCGCGGCGTTCGCCCCCGCTGCGCCCATGACTCCCCCGCCCGGATGGGCGGCCGCTCCGCAGAGGTAGAGCCCGCTGATCGGGGTGCGATAATCCGCGAATCCCGGCACGGGCCGGCAAGCAAAGAGCTGGTTCAGGGTCATCGCGCCTTGGAAAATATTTCCGCCTGTCAGATTGAACGTCTGTTCGAGGTCGAGCGGCGTCAGGACTTGGCGGGCGAGCACGGAACGCTGAAAGTTCGGTGCGTATTCGTTCAAGAGCGCAAAACACCGGTCGGCAACACTCTCCCGTCGGTCGTCCCAGGTGGCTCCGCGCAGCTTGTAGGGGGCATACTGCACGAAGATCGACATGAGATGTTTGCCCGGCGGGGCCACGGTGGGATCGACGACCGAGGGAATCGTGCATTCCAGAATGGGTTGTTGCGAGGGCTGTCCGTACTTCGCATCGTCGAAGGCTCGTTCAATGTAATCCAGGTCCGGGCTGATGTGGATGGTCCCGCGATGATGCGGGCCAGGTTCTAGACCGGGGCAGGCGAGAAAGTCCGGCAATTCTCCCAGCGCCACATTGATTTTCAACGAGGCGCTTTCGTAGCTGATGCGACTGACGGCCTCGGAAAACTCCGGCGGAAGCTGCTTCTTGTCCAGCAGGCGGGTAAAGGTCACCTGCGCATCCGCATTGCTGGCGATGACCGGCGCGTAACATTCCTCTCCGTTGGCGAGGGCGACGCCCTGGACCGTCCCATCCCTGACGAGGATTCTCGCGACCTCAGACTTGCAACGGATCTCGACCTTGAGGTCGCGAGCGGCTGCCGCCAAGGATTGCGTGATCCCGCCCATGCCTCCCTGCACATAGCCCCAGACGCCTCGTTTCCCGTTCGTCTCTCCCATCACATGGTGGAAGAGGACGTAGGCGGTGCCGGGAGTAGTGGGAGAGGCCATCGCCCCGATCACGGCATCGGTTGCGAGCGTGGCCTTGAGTGCTTCGGATTCAAACCAGCGATCGAGAATCTGCCGTGCCGGGGCGGTGAGGATCTCAAAGGCCTCGCTCATGGCAGAGCCCATGGCCTGGAACGGTTTCCCTGCTTGATACAGCGTCCAGAGGTCTCGCAGCCCGGGCTTCGCCAGATTCGGAGGACGCATGGTCAGCAGCGGTTCGAGAACCGTCGCCATCCGTTCGAGCATGGCTTCATAGGCTGGATAGGCGTTCGCGTCCTTGAGACTGAACTTGGCAATCTGTTGATGGTTCAGCGCCGGATCAGGGCCGAGCAACAGATATTTGCCATCGGGGAAGGGCGTGAACGATGAGGGATTGCGCTCCAGAATCTTCAGCCCGTATGCCTCGAGGTGTAGATCCCGGATGATCTCCTTGCGGAAGAGACTGTTCACATACGCGGCCGTTGACACCTTGAAGCCGGGGAACGTCTCCTCCGTGACACAGGCGCCGCCGACGATGTAGCGACGTTCCAGAACCAGGACCTTCCAGCCAGCCTTGGCAAGGTAGCATGCCGTCACGAGTCCATTGTGACCCGCCCCAATGATAATCGCGTCGTAGTGCTTTTCTCTCATGCCTATTCCGAGAGGATGCTGAAAAAGTCCGCCAGCGTTATCGGAAGGTTAGGACTGAGGCCAAGGCTGAGAGGAAGAACGTCAGGTCATCGTTCAACCTTCGCCTCAACCTCAGCCTGCCTTGCTTGCTGCGGCCTTGCTGGACGAACTTTTTGAGCATCCTGCGAGGGTGTTCCCCTCTTGGCCAAGAGGTGCAGGCATCGGGGTTCTGCTGTGCCGAAACTGTTTTCCCGCAGCCTGTCAGTGCTTGAACGGTTCGCAGTGTAGCGTACTCAGACGTAAACATGAAGTGGGCCTCTCGGCCTCCCATGAATCCATGATGGCGGGCCTTGCGTCTTTTTCGGGATTTCTCCGTCTATATAGGGAAGGGAGGCACGGGTGCCTTCCCATTCACTCGAAAGGAGAATCCTATGAGACCCCATCTGTCTCTCGACGTCCGTGATGTGCCTGCGTCAGTCGCGTTCTATCAGAAGGTCTTTGGTGTAGCGCCACAGAAACAGACGACGGACTATGCCAAGTTCGATCTGACGGAACCGCCGCTGAACTTGGCGCTCGTGTCGTCCACCGGCGCGATCAGTTCGGTGAACCATCTCGGCATCGAAGTCGAATCCGCCGACGACATCGCGAAGTGGAAACAGCAGCTACTGGAAAGGAACATCCTCGAGAAGGTCGAGGAAGGCATAGCCTGTTGCTTCGCTCGGCAGGACAAGCTCTGGTTTACCGACCCGGACGGCAATTCGTGGGAAATCTTTACGGTCCACGAGCAGTTGGCTGTCACGGGAGCGTTCAAGAATACCGGCTGTTGTGTGCCGAAGAGCAGCGGAGCAGCTCAGCCGGCTGCTTGCGCAGTTTCGTAAAGGGAGCTACCGTGTGCACCGGCAGCGGGGTACGATGACCATGATGCCGGACAGTCAGAATATCTGGGACGAGGTTCAGAACAGTCTGCGAGCCTTCATTGCGAAACGTGTGGCCGATGAGGCATCAGTGGAGGATCTCTCTCAGGAGGTTTTCCTGCGGGTGCAGCGAGGGCTTGGCGGACTCAAGGACACCAGCCGGCTGCTGCCGTGGATCTATCAGATTGCGCGGCATGCGATCATCGATTATTACCGTGCACGGGACAGGCAGCCTGAGCGGCCGGTCGGCCTCGCGAGCGATCTTGAGACGTTGCACCCTGCCTCCCTGCCGCTGGAGTCGTCTAAGGGGGCCGGTCAACTCCGCAGGGAGTTGGCCGGCTGCCTCCGTCCCATGATCGAGCGGTTGTCCGAGGACTACCGGCAGGCGGTCACCCTGGTCGATCTTGAAGGGCTGGCTCAGCATGAAGCTGCGGCACGACTGGGTCTGTCGGTTTCAGGGATGAAGTCGCGTGTCCAGCGGGGTCGACGTCAATTGCGAGAGATGCTGGAAGCCTGTTGCGTGATTGCCCTCGACCGCCGACGCGGGGTGGCCGACTACGATCTCCGGGAGCAGCAGGACAATTCCTGCCGAGACCGGCCGGGATGCTGAAAACGCTCGCCGGCGTTATTGGAAGGTTAAGGCTCAGATGGAGGTTGAAATGAAGCAAGTCGAATCTTTACGCAACCTCGACATCGACCTCAGCCTGCCTCGTTCGCTGTCGCCTGCCGATTCTTATTGGTTGGAGCGCTCCGACGAGCTGATGAACGCCTTGCGGTAGCCGGTCACTTTTTCCAAGTAGTGGCGGGTCTCTTCGTAGGGCAGATGTTGGCGCAATTGGTCATAGACGCCGGCCGGTTGGAGGCTGTTGATCTGGTTGACGGCAGTGGTGCGGTCCCGCGAAAACGTGCGGAAGACGTTGCTCGGGCCGGTATTGTAGGCCGCAATCACACAGTATTCGCGCGATACATTGTGTGCCACGTTTTCCAGCTGATTGAACATCAAGACATTCAAATAGGCGGTTCCCAACTCGACGTTGTTAGCGGGATCGAACAGGTAATCCCGTGAGGGGGTCACATCTTTGCCTTTCGCCTTGCGGTAGGCTTCCCGCCCACCGCTGGTGGGGACCAGCTGCATGAGTCCATAGGCGGGCGCCGAGCTGACGGCATAGGGGTTGAAGTTGCTTTCTGTGCGGATGACGGCGAAGACCAGGCTGGGGCTGATGCGATATTGCTCTGCAAACTGGTGAACCAGTGGCCGGTATTTGTCTGCCTGCTTCACGGCAAGATTGGACACCATCGGGATTTTGACGTAGTGAGCCGTCTTCTTGGTCCCATCCTGGTCGACCAGGCGCGTGGCAGATTTCTTCTCGAGGAGATAGGAGGCAAATGGCTCGGCTTCAGCCGGCGTGCGCACCGGTTTATTCTGCTGATCGAGGACGAGCCCGAACAGGTAGGGCTCCTTGTCGCCGGTGAGGACGATCTCTTTGTCGGAAAACAAATCGACCGCGCGAGGATCCTGCGGGGTCAGGATCGTCGTGATCACGGCATTCTTGAGACTGCGCTGGGGGTCTTGATCGTCGAGGGTTTCGACCAGGATTTCGCCTGAATCAAAGTCGACGATCGCCCGGCTCTTGTAGTTCTGCGTGTACTTCACATACTTCTTGCGTTCGGGCAGTTTGACCTCCTCCTTTCCCCAGGTCTTTCCGACGTTCACCCCGAGGGCGGCGAGGATGGTCTCGAAGTCTTTCTGTGCGGCGCGGAGATCCCTAAGAAGCGCTTCGGGGTCGCGCGCGTACTGGTCGAGACGTTGCTTGGCGATCTGTGCCGGATCTTTTCCCTCGGCGAGATCGATGATGGTCTGGCCGGTCCGGCCCTTCGTGACTCGCTCAGCCGTCGTGAGGACCCGGTCGGTCGTCTCACAGCCGGATGTGGCCAAGGTGAAGGTGAAGATCAACAACGAAGAGAGCATGCTGGATGGGCGCATGGGTGCATTGTACAGATTTTTTAGCCAGCGACAAGGGCGCATGGTTGCCGCTTCCGCTGGCAGGGTGTTCACTTCTTGTTTCAACCGTGCAGGCCATCGAAGCGCTGCTGTGTCGAAATGGCTTTCTTGCAGCCTGCTCGCCGCTCCTGACTCCATCGGCCTTCGATGTGGTAAATTATGCTCCTCGTGTTTGTCCACGTGCTGAAGGGGGAGCATCATGGCAGAGAAGAACATCATTGCAGTGGTAGGGGCAACCGGAGCGCAGGGCGGCGGATTAGTCCGCGCCATTCTGAACGAGAAGAACGCGGGCTTTACCGTGCGCGCGATTACTCGAGATGCGCAGTCTGACAAGGCGAAGGGGCTGGCGGCGCTGGGGGCTGAGGTCGTGGCGGCAGACTTGGACAGCCCGGAGAGCGTGAAGAAGGCCTGTGCGGGAGCACGCGGGGCGTTTTGTCTGACGAACTTTTGGGAGCACTTCTCACCGGAGAAAGAGTTGGCCCAGGCCAAAGGCCAGGCACAGGCTGCGAAGGAGGCCGGGGTTCAGCATGTGATCTGGTCGACTCTGGAAGACACGCGCAAGTGGGTACCGCTCAGCGACAATCGCATGCCGACCTTGATGGGAAAGTATAAGGTGCCGCACTTCGACAGTAAGGGCGAGGCCGACGCCGAGTTTACGAATCTCGGCGTGCCCACGACCTTTCTACTCACGTCGTTCTACTGGGACAACCTGATTCACTTCGGCATGGGGCCGAAGAAAGGGCCGGATGGGACGCTGGCATTCACGTTGCCGATGGATGACAAGAAGCTCCCTGGTATCGCAGCCGAAGACATCGGCAAGTGCGCGCTGGGCATCTTCAAGAAGGGCCGTGAGTATATCGGCAAAACAGTCGGCATCGCAGGTGAGCACCTGACCGGCACGCAAATGGCCGTCGCGCTGGCCAAGGCGCTGGGCCAAACGGTGCGCTACAATGCCGTGACGCCCGAGGTGTACCGTGGCTTTGGATTCCCCGGCGCAGATGATCTCGGCAACATGTTCCAATTCAAGCGCGATTTCGAATCGGTCTTCTGCGGGGCGCGCAATCTCGACCAGTCGCGCTCGTTAAACCCTGCCTTACAGACGTTTGAGCAGTGGCTGAGTCAGAACCGGAACCGTATTCCGCTCGAATAACACCTTCCATTTTTCGATGTGCCCGTCGCTGCCCCGCTATCCGATTCTCGGCGGCGAGGCAGCCTCCCTCCTGTCTGTGAATTTGTCAATATACGTAGGCGTGCCCTCTCTTTAACGCTATATTCTCTTGAGGCGATTGCTTCCGGCTCTTTCATCATTCTCGCTCTAGCAGAATGCTGAAAAAGTCTACCGGCGTTATTGGAAGGTTACGGTTGAGGCCAGGGCTGAGAGGAAGAGCGTCAGCTCTTTGCTCAACCTTGACCTCAGCCTACCTCACTTGCTGCGGCCTTGCTGGGCGGCATTTTTGAGTATCCTGCAGGATTACCGACCGTCTTGCGTTGATTGGAGAATAGGCCGACCGCTATTTCCTCAGAAGGTTTCTGTCAAGACCCGTTGCGCAAAACATGATCGACCATGAACGCATGACTCATCCGTGGCTTGCCATGCTCAAGCCTGCTGTTCCTGCGTCCGTCTGCTTGGCCACCATCTGCACCTTTCTTGTCGATCTCTATTCCCCGCTCGGATTTTCTCCCTGGCTCTCCTATTTCTTCTTGGCATTTGCGGTGTCACGGCTGTATCCCCCGAGGACCTTGCTGCTCGCCACGGTGATTTGGTCGTTGTTGGTTTTGAGCGGCGCAGTCCTTTCCTCGAAGGGGGGAGACCCTATTGCAGGCGCTTTTAATCGAGCGGTTGGTGTCGGGACATTGTGGTTGATGGCGGGCCTGTTTTATCTCGATGGGCAGTCACTGCGAGCCCGGTTCGAAGATGACGCGAGGATCCACGCGATCGTGCAAGGCGCATTGGATGCCGTGGTCACGATGGACCAGCGCGGTGTAGTCGTCGAATGGAATCCCCAAGCGGAAGCAACGTTCGGGTTTACGAGAGAAGAAGCGGTGGGGGCGACCTTGGCGGAGCTGATCATCCCGACACAGAACCGTGAGGCACATGCCGCGGGCATGCAGCGATATCTGAAGACGGGGAAGGAAGTCATCCTCAGACGACGGATCGAAATTACAGCCCTCGGCAAAGATGGGCGGGAATTTCCTGTTGAGCTGACGGTGATTCCGCTCCAGGTGGGCCACGAGGTCATGTTTTCGTCGTTCATCCGGGACATCACCGAATTGAAACAAGCCGAGGAAGACCAAAAAGAGCATCGGAAGCTTGATGCGTTAGGGGCTGCTGTCGGTCAATCTCTCACGACGAAGAAGAGTCTCAACGAGAAGCTTGAGGCATGCGCGCAAGCGCTGGTCGATCAGCTCGATGCTGCCTTTGCCCGAATCTGGACGCTCAACGAGAAGGAACAGATGCTCGAACTTCAGGCCAGTGCGGGAATATACACCCATCTTGATGGAGCCCATAGTCGCATCCCGATGGGCCGTGACGCGATGGGAATGATTGCGCATGAGCGAACGCCTCATGTGACCAACGAGGTCATCGGCGACGCGCGCGTGCGCGATCAGGAATGGGCGAAACGGGAAGGGATGGTGGCCTTTGCCGGCTATCCGTTGATTGTTGATGACCAACTGGTCGGAGTCATAGCCGTGTTTGCGCGTCATCCCTTGTCCCGCTTTGCCCTGAGCGCCATGGGTTCGATGGCTGATCTTGTCGCGCTCGGGATCCACCGCCATCGGGCCGGAGAAGAAGTGCAGCGGCAAGAATCGCGTTTGCGCGCGATCGTGGATTATGCAGTGGATGGAATCATGACCCTCGATGAGGCCGGGCTTATCGAGTCGTTCAACCCCGCAGCTGAACGGATGTTTGGACATCCGGCTTCCGCTGTGATCGGCTGCAATATCAGGATGTTATTGTCGGGGTCGGGGGGGCATCTCTCCGAAGACGGTCGGGTCGAGCGGCCGGCTGCCATGGAAACCGTGTGGATGGTCAAAGGACAGCGAGCCGATGGAACGACCTTTCCGATGGAGTGTTCTGTCAGCGAGGTCGATCTCGGCGCGCGTCGCATGTACATGGGTGTCGTCCGCGATGTCACCATGCGGAACGGATACGAAGACGCGCTCATTAAAGCTCGATCGGCGGCTGAAGAAGCCAGCCAGTCCAAAAGTGATTTCCTGGCGAACATGAGTCATGAAATGCGGACCCCGCTGAACGCCATCATCGGCCTCACGGATTTTCTCCTCCGCACCCCGCTGTCGCCCGATCAGGCGGAGTTGCTGAAACGCTGTGAGAAGGCGGGTACTGGACTGCTCCGCATGATCGAAGATCTCTTGCAGGCTGCCAAAGTGGATTCACGTACGCTGGAGTTGGTGAGTGAACCGTTTGTCCTTCGCGAGGTGGTCACCGATACGGTGTATCTCTTGAGTGCCAAAGCTCAAGCCAAGGGTCTGGCTCTTTCGCTTCGCATCGATCCCAGCCTTCCCGCACTCCTTCAGGGAGATGCGCTGCGGCTACAACAAGTATTGCTCAATCTGATCGGCAATGCCGTCAAATTCACGGCAGAGGGAGGAGTGGAGATTCGCGTAAGGCCGGTACCTGGCGAGGCTGACGCAGGCGCGGTGCAATTTGAGGTGGCGGACACAGGAATCGGCATCCCTCATGACCAGTATGACAAGATCTTCGAACGGTTTTCGCAAGTCGACTCTCGCGGAAGCCGAGCCTATGGCGGAGCGGGCTTAGGGCTCTCCATTAGTCAGCAGCTTATCGGCCTGATGGGAGGACGCATTCTGGTGGAAAGCAAGCCGGGTTGCGGCAGCACCTTTACCGTGACGGCTCGGTTTGAAGTGGTGCCGGCAGAAATGCAGGAACTCCTCGAGTCCTGCCGGGTGGCTGTGTCAGCCGAATACACGACCACAGGCGCTCTGACCAGAGGTGAGAGAGGCCTGAAGATCCTCCTCGCCGAGGATAGCGTCGAGTCTCAAGAGCTGATGGCATTGTACGTTCGCGGGACTCCCCACACGATGGACTGTGCCGAAAACGGCAGCAGTGTCGTCGAACGATATAAGGCCGGTGGCTACGATCTCGTCTTCATGGATCTTCAGATGCCCGGCATAGATGGATATGAGGCGACACGAGCCATTAGGGCTTGGGAGGAGGCGCACGGCCTGCCTCGGGTTCCGATCGTCGCCTTGACCGCGAATGCAGATGGCGAGGTGCAACGGAAAAGCGTGCTGGCCGGTTGTACCGGCTTTGTGAGCAAACCCGTCAAGGAAGCGACGGTCTTGGGCGTGATCCAGCGGTTCATGGCTGCGCCAGCGGAGTGTTCTCCTTCCGGACGGGGTGATGGCCCGCCGGTCTCGCAGGGTGAGAAATGTGAGCAGAGCTTGCAGGCACTACGGCCCAAGTTCGTTCGCAATCGACGGCAGGACGTGCTGATACTGCAATCTGCCATCACGGCACAGAATGCCGACCTTATTCGAACGATCGGCCATCGCATCAAAGGCCTTGCAGGTTCCTATGGCTTAGAGACGATAGGATTGATCGGCAGCGCTATAGAGCAGGCTGCGCTCGATCATGATTTCGAGAGAGTGACCGTGGAAGTGCGGCGGTTGGTCGAGGCTCTCCGGGAGGCTGAGGTGACCTGCCCGGGGGATCGTGACCACACATCCCATTCGCAATGAGTGATCACAAGGAGACGCGACTATGAGTATCCTGATCGTCGATGATTTCGAAGAGCAGCGTGAAATGCTCGCCAGGACTCTGAGGGCAGCCGGTTATCGATCGCTGCTGTTTGCGGAGTCGGCCGCCGAGGCATTGAAGCGTTTGGGCATCGGCGCCGGTACCCGTCCATCCGATCGAATTGACGTCGTGCTGATGGATCTCTTGATGCCTGATATGGATGGGCTGGAGGCCTGCCGTCGCATCAGGTCAGAGGAGCGGCTCGAGCATCTGCCCGTGATCGTCGTGACGGCAAAAACAGACGCGTCTGATCTCACGGCTGCCTATACGGCGGGTGCGACGGATTACATCCGCAAACCGGTGATTCCTGCGGAACTTGTGGCTCGTGTCTCGATGGCGATGAGTATGAAGGAGGAATACGATAACCGGGAAGAGCGCGAACGCGAGCTCGATGCCAAGACCAAGGAATTGGGTCGGACGGTGCACGAACTGAAAACCCTTCGAGGCACACTCTGCCTTTGCGCCAAATGTAAGCGAGTCCGGACGACCGACGGGCTCTGGCAACGGCTTGAGGATTATCTTGAGGAAAAGCTCAACGCCAAGATTACGTCCGGGGTTTGTAATCGCTGCGGGGGATGAGACGTCCTGCGTTTTTGAGCATCCTGCCGGAAGGTGGCGTCAGGACTGCGGCTGGCCGACCGACTCCGTCTGTTTCCCCTCGAGTTCGGTCCAGCGGTTATAAAGCCGCTCTGCTGCTGTCCGGGCTGCGTCCAGCGCTGCGGATCGTTCCTGTAGTGCTGCTGCATTGGAGGCGATGGCGGGATCTTCCACTGCGGCCTGACAGGCGGCGATAGTCTCTTCGGCCTGGAGGATTCTCTGCTCCATCTTGGCCCACTCCTTTTGCTCCCTATAGGACAGGCCTGTTCGCTTTGCCTTCGGAGTGGATTCCGAGTCGGAGCGGGATGCCTTCGAAGGTCGTGACGTCGACGCACGATTGTTTTCCACTGCCTTTCGTTCTTGCGCAGATTCCCATTGCGCATAGTCGGCGAACCATTCGGTCTGGCCTGTGCCGTCCAGCGCGAGCAGCATGGTGGAGACGCGGTCTAAGAGCCATCGGTCGTGCGTCACCAGCATCAAGGCGCCGGGGAATTCCACCAGACTGTCTTCCAACACATCGAGCGTCGGAATATCCAAGTCGTTCGTCGGCTCGTCCAGGATCAAGAGGTCGGCCGGTTGCAGCATCAGCCGCGCGATGAGGAGCCGCGCCTGTTCGCCGCCGGAGAGGCGGGAGACCGGGAGATCCAATTGCTCAGGCCGGAAGAGAAACCGTTTCGCCCAGGAGACGAGATGCACCGAGCGGTCTTGATAGACGACCGCGTCGCCGTGCGGGGCGAGGGCTCGACGGAGCGAGGAAGATTGGTCCAGTGATTCGCGGTGCTGCTCGAACGTGACCACACGCAGCTTGTCCGCGCGGGTGATGGTACCTGCGTCCGGCTTCATGGTACCCGCCACCAGCTTGAGCAGTGTGCTCTTTCCGCTTCCGTTCGGGCCCAGTAACCCGATCCGCTGTCCCGGTCCGAGCAGGAGATCGAGATCCTTCACGATCTGACGTCCCCCCAGTGATTTGCTGATTTGCGTGGCCTCGACCAACTGTTTCGACCGGCGTCCCGATGAGGTGAAATTGATGCCTGCGGTGCCCTGGTCCTTCCGGGCGTCGGCGCTGTTCAATTCCTCGATCAAGCGGCCGGCTGAGTCGATCCGCGATTTGGCTTTCGTCGTGCGGGCTTTGGGGCCGCGCCGGAGCCACTCCACTTCACGGCGGACACGGTTGGCCAATGACGATTCATAATTGGCTTGCGCCTGCAGCGCGGCATCCCGCTGTTCGAGGAAATCGCTGTAGCTGCCTTTGGCTTCGAACACCCCGTCGGGATAACTGCGGTTGATTTCGATCATTCGCGATGTGACGGCTTCCAAGAAACGCCGATCATGGCTCACGACGAGAAAGGCGCGGGCTTCGGCCCGTAACAGTCGTTCCAGCCACAGGATGCCTTCGACATCCAAATGGTTGGTCGGTTCGTCCATCAGAAGGACGTCGGGCTCCAGCATCAATGACCGGACGATGGCCAGGCGTTTCTTCCATCCTCCGGAGAGCGTGGCCGTGGACTGGTCGGTTGCGGGAAACTCTCCCAGACTGAGCGCCGCGGACGTGCGACCGCTATGGTCATGGGGGTCCAGACCTTCGTCGATAAGGACCTGTGCGAGCACTTCTTCGATCGTATGCGCTCCGTCAAATGACGGTTCTTGCGGAACATAGCCGACGCGGAGTTGTCGGCGCATCGATCTGGTGCCCTCATCCGGCTCTTCTAGCCCTGCCATGATCTTCAGCAAGGTTGATTTGCCGGAGCCGTTAGGCCCGACCAATCCGACATGATCGCCCTCGGCTAACGCGATCGATAAATCGGTAAACAACGGTTTCACGCCGTAGCTTTTGCTGATGGACTCGCAACTCAAGAGAATTGTAGGTGGCATAGCTGGATTGACCGAATGAATAGTTAACTGAATCAGCTGATGGACGATCGGGCAGGACTGTTCAGGCCAGGCTGGATCGCGAAGCCATTAGTGTACGGGTTAAACGACAGAACTGCAAGGGGGTGGGGATGAGGGCTGATGATCTTCTGTGCTCGCGCAACGCGCGGCCTCAGAAGGCCCTCGTTGGACGCGCGCAGTGGAAGATCAATCAGTCCCCATCCCTAAATAGAGAGCAAGCGAACTTGGAAGGATCATCTGTAAACGCGTTTGAGGATCGACCAGGCTCTTCTTGAAAGGAAGTAGGGGACTGGGAGAGCGCGTTCGGTGAGGAGGGACGAGGTCGAGCGGGAGGCTTTCCCGCCCGACCCTGTAAGGACGGCAGTGCGGAACTACTTGGCAGCGACGATGTCGAGGAGTTCGACCTCGAAGACCAATGTCGCGCCTGGCTTGATCGTAGGGGGCGCGCCTTTGTCGCCATAGGCGAGATTCGACGGGCAGACCAACTTGCTCTTGCTGCCGACTTTCATCTGTTGCACGCCTTCGGTCCAACACTTGATCACTTGATTCAATCCGAACGTGGCCGGTTCGCCCCGCTTGACGGAACTATCGAACACCGTCCCGTCGGTCAGGGTTCCGTGATAGTGTACCTTCACCGTATCCGTGGCTTTCGGGGTCGCGCCTTTCCCTTCCTTAATGGTCGTGAGGACCGCGCCGGACTCGGTTTTCTTGGCACCAGATTCCGCAGCGGCTTTCGCGAGGAATGCTGCCCCCGCTTTCTTCTCAGCTTCTGCGACGACAGAGGCGCGGGCCTGTTGCAGCTGTTGAATCTTCGGGCCGAATGTCTGGAGGTCCACTTTGGGAGTCTTCTTGAAGACTCCATCGGAGATGCCGGACTTCACGAGATCAAGTTCAGACTCGCTCAGGCTGAATGCGCCGAGCGATTGGCTGATGGCCAATCCCAAGGCATAGAGGGTCTTTTGTTCATCGTTCGTGGGTTCCGGGGCTGCAGCGAATGCCACAGTGGTCCCAAGGCAGAGCACGATCACCAAACAGGAGACAACGAAGCGCATGAGCTGTCCTTTCTATATGTGTGACGACAACGGAGCTGATATCACAAGTCCCGGAACTCTGTAAAGTATGCGATGTCGCGGTCGGGCTCAAAACAAATACGCTGACACACAAGGGAGCGGGAAAGGCGTCGGTGACATCTCGTTACCAACGATGTCCCCGGTGGCGTGATCCATAGTAGCGCGGGCCGTAGATGTACGGGCGGTAAAGATATGGCGGCCCATAGATCCAGGGGCGACCCAGGTAGAGGCCGAGTCCTACAGGGGGGTAGGCGTAGGGGGAATAGGTATAGAGGGGAGGGGCTCCTTGCACCACGGCGGGTGGTTGCGCGAGTCGGCGTTGCAGGTCGGCACTCGCGGACGCCTGGTGGTCGACCTGGTCTTTTAAGTGATCGACGGCTCCTTGTTGGGCTTGCAGCTTTCCTTGGAGTGCCGCGATCTGGTCGCGCTGCGACTCGATGAACGTCTCTAAGCAGCGGGTGTGGGCTGCGCCGGTATAACTCGAACATTCCCACGGTGTCTGCGAGTCGCTCGCCCGGGCCGGTAGCCCGGCCAGCACCATCCCCAGTCCAATCGCTCCCACGAGGAACTGCGGCCACAGTCCTGCTGTTTTCCGAGAGGATTCTAGAGGACGGAGGTTGTGATCGTTCATAGGCCCCCTCTCTTGTAGAAACTCTTATCAACCTACCATGCGCTTACCCAAAGAAACAGGGGGGCTAGAGGTGGGTGGCACAAGACGCGGGTGTAATAAGTTCGCTCTTCTCCTCCGTTGCGCCCTTGCCGAAGCCTCGCTAGAATCCGCCCACACATACGCCTGAGCCGCCTCCATGATTCTCGGATTCGTCGTCCTCTATTTGCTCCTGTCGGTGGGGATCGGACTGGCTGCCGCCAGGCGGGTCCACAACACGAAGGATTTCGCAGTCGCAGGTCGGAGCTTGCCGCTGCCGATTGTGACGGCCACGGTCTTTGCGACCTGGTTCGGGGCAGAGGCCGTGCTCGGGATTTCTGCCACGTTTGTGAAAGAAGGGTTGCGCGGCGTCGTGGCCGATCCCTTCGGGTCGAGCCTCTGCTTGATCCTGGCCGGGTTATTCTTTGCTCCCCGCTTCTATCGGCTGAATCTCCTGACCGTCGGCGACTACTATCGCGTGCGGTATAACCGCACAGTTGAGGTGCTCTGTGCCTTATGCATCGTGGCCTCCTATCTCGGATGGGTGGCTGCGCAGTTCAAAGTGTTGGGATTGGTCCTGAACGTGGTCACGGACGGCGCTGTGAGTCAGTCGATCGGGATGGTGATCGGCGCGGTGATCGTCCTGGCCTATACGACCTTTGGCGGCATGTTTTCCGTTGCCATTCTAGACTTCGTCCAAACCTCCGTGATCATGGGGGGCCTGCTCTTTATCGCTTCTGTCATCAGCGGATTGGCCGGAGGCGTGGAGGCGGTGATCAGCCATGCGGCCCAAGCCGGCAAGCTGGGGTTCTTCCCGCCGGCCACGGTCACGGCCTGGATTCCTTTTATCGGCGCCTGGACCACCATGATGCTCGGCTCGATTCCCCAACAAGACGTGTTTCAGCGCATCACGTCCGCGAAGGACGAACGGACCGCCGTTCGTGGATCGATCCTGGGCGGGGTGCTCTACTTCTGCTTCTGTTTTGTACCGATGTTTCTGGCCTATTCGGCGACGCTGATCGATCCGGCGACGTTCAATGCGCTCCTCGAGCAGGACTCTCAACTTGTGTTGCCGACCTTGATCCTGCGCCACACACCGGTCTTCGCACAGATCGTATTTTTCGGAGCGGTCCTCTCGGCGGTGATGAGCTGTGCCAGCGCGACGTTGTTGGCGCCGTCGGTGATGCTGAGCGAGAACCTGATCAAAGGGGCGCTGCCTCACCTCAGTGACTGGGAATTGCTTCGGGTCATGCGGCTGGTTGTGGTGGTCTTTGCCGCCCTGGTCCTGACCATCGCACTCAGTTCCAGCTCCAGCATCTACCAGCTCGTGGTGAACACCTATAAGGTGACACTAGTGGCGGCTTTTGTGCCGCTCGCAGCGGGTCTCTACTGGTCGAAGGCCACAACCCAAGGCGCAATCTGTGCCGTGGTTGGCGGCTTGGGAACGTGGACGGGGTACGAACTTTTCAGTTCGGCGGATTCGATCTGGCCTCCGCAGCTCCTGGGGTTGTTCGCGGCCGCTGGTGCGATGGTCGCGGGATCATGGTTGCCTCAGTGGATAGGGGAGCCGAAGTCCTGTAAGGAAAATAGCCGGGTGGGCTCGCACTACAACGAGGATGCGGACCCGTCTGGTTAGAGATCTCGGACCGCCTGGCGCTGTTCAGGAGTCGGGTACGCTGCCTCTTTGTAGACCTCCTGAATTGCCCGGTTCGTGTCGAAGCATACTTGCCAATAGTGATGATTGTGAGAGAAGGGTCGGACGACCAGCAGCGTTCCGTAGGCGTTGAACTCCAAAATCTCGACCAGCCGAGCCGGATCCTTGGCAAGGTTTGCAATCTGGCCGTCCTTCGTTTTCAGTCGGGCAATGGCATCCTGCGAGCGCGACGCCATGGGCCGGCCTGGCCCGCAAATCGACCCCGAGGAAGGCGTTGCTCGAAGAGTTGACGATGATGCAGCAAAGTACGGACGAGGCAAGCCAGGCATATTCGTTAGCATGGTGTCCCTGAGGCGACAAGGAGGCCTGTCGCGGAGTTTGTCCGAATCGATGCGGCCTCAGCAAACATCCTGCCTTCAGCTCTGGACGCAGGCACATCGCTTTCACGCGGGCTGTCGGGTATGCTGTTTCCCAGTCTGATGCGTCTGACGATTCCTCTTCATTGGCTGAAACGTGGTGTGTGGATTGCGGTCGCCTGCGGTGCGGTCGTGGTCGTGGTGGCCTGTGTGTACGGCGCCTACCTCGCCACATTTCTTGAACTGCCCAAGAGCGATGATCATCCCCCCCTGCGTCTGTACAGTGGACCCTTCCTGCTGAAACCTGACCTCTCGCTTGTGCACAGCCGCCTCCTTGAGCGGCTGCAACGGTTGGACTATCGACGAGTGAGCGTCCCGGTGCAGTCTCCTGGCGACTATCAGCTGACCGATGAGGCCCTGACGGTCTATCTCCATCCGCAGCCGGAGGGCCATGTCGGCGCGACGATGGTGACGTTGAGATTGGATCAGGGACAAGTGACGGACGTCCTGTCTCCGATTGATGGCACACCGCTTTTCCCTATCTTCCTGGAACCTGAACTCCTGAGTGGTGTGCGTGGTGCATCACGCCAAGTGCGCGAATGGATACCATTGGCGCAGATTCCTCCACGGATCATTGAGACGGTCCTGACCATCGAAGATCGCCGGTTCTATTCCCATTTCGGCATCGATCCGGTCGCCATAGGGCGGGCACTCTGGACCAATTTTACGAAGGGCGGTGTGGTGCAGGGCGGCAGCACGATCACGCAGCAACTGGCGAAGAATTTATTTTACTCGCCGCAGCGGACGATGGGACGAAAATTCAAGGAAGCTCTGGCGGCGCTGGTACTGGAAGTGAAGTATACGAAACAGGACATCCTTGAAAGTTATCTGAATGAAATTTATCTCGGGCAGGCGGGATTCGTCTCGATCTATGGGGTGCGCGAGGCAGCCCATCGCTATTACGGCAAGACCCTTCAGGAGTTGACGGTCGAAGAGGTCGCGATGATCGCAGGCCTGATCAAGGGGCCCAATAGCTATGCGCCGACGAAACACCCTGAGCTGGCGAAGCAGCGGCGCGATGTCGTGTTGCGGCGGTTACGTGAGGTAGGTCTCCTGACGGAGGAGGTCTGGAAACGTGCCGTGAATGAACCGGTGCACGTGACTCCGTCAGAGGACGTCCTGACCGATGCGCCGTACTTCGTCGATGCTGTGCTTCGGCAGGTGGAGGAGGCCGGCGTAGTCCCCTTGCCGGAGGGCTTGCGGATTGATAGCACGCTCGATCCGATGATCCAGCAGGCGGCCACGGAGTCGCTGGAGAAGGGGCTGGCCATGTTAGAGGCTACGCATCCCCATCTCGACAGTTCGATGGAATCGGTGCAAGGGGCGGTCGTGGTGGTCGATCCCAAGACCGGGTCTGTCCTGGCGTTGGTCGGAGGGCGGGACTACAGGCGGAGTCAATTCAATCGCGCCGTTCAGGCGCGGCGGCAACCGGGCTCTCTCTTCAAACCCTTCGTCTATCTTGCGGCGCTGGAAGCCGCCCGAGAAGGCCAAGCCGGCCACTTGACTGCGGCGAGCTTGTTGGCGGACGAGCCGGTGACATTCGAATCGGAGACCGGTCCCTGGACTCCGCAGAATTATGACAAACAATTTCACGGGCATGTCACCTTGCGGAGTGCGTTGGAACAATCGCTCAATGTGCCGGCGGTGCGGGTGGCCAAGGCCGTGGGGACCAAGCCGGTCGTGCAGCTGCTGCACCGTCTTGGCGTGAATAGTGCCATCGGCGATGATCTTTCCTCGGTGGCCTTGGGCAGTTCGTCGGTGTCGTTGATGGAGATCACGGCGGCGTATGGAGCGGTCGCCAACGGAGGGATCGCCGTCAAGCCGACTGCGGTGCGATCGACCAGGGATCGACAGGGAGACATCGTATGGAATGGCTTGCCGGATCGGCTGCAGGCGACCTCGCCTCAAGGGGCTTATGTGTTGACGTCTCTCCTTGAAGGCGTGATTCAGCGGGGCACTGCGAGTAAAGCCAGAGCAATCGGACTCCATGGTGCGGTGGCCGGGAAAACCGGCACGACGGACGGCTATCGCGACGCCTGGTTCGTGGGCTACACGTCCGACGTGGTGATCGGTGTCTGGGTGGGATACGACGATGAACGTCCTCTGCGCCTCACAGGATCGCAGGCGGCCTTGCCGATTTGGATGGATCTCGCGCGCAGGGTGATCCCGCCCAATGTTCCTGCATTCGTGATGCCGCCCGGTGTGGTCACTCGCGACATTGATCCGAAGACCGGGCAGTTGGCCACGTCTCAGTGTCCCGAGCAGGTGTCGGAGGTGTTTATCGAGGGCACGGAACCCAGCATATACTGTGAGGTGCATGGAGGGGGAATATGGGAACGGCTCCGGCATACTTTTGGATTCTCCTAGGCCCCAATGAGAGGAATAGTGTAAGCTGGCGTCAACGATCGGGTGTGAAGGGAGAATGACGCATGAAGAAAAATGGTTTTGCAGGAGATGACAACATTACGCTCTTGGCCAAAGGGGTGTTGTTGACTGGCGAGATCCGCGTTGAAGGAACGGTGCGGATCGATGGTCGCCTCGACGGCGAGATTCAGACCAAGGGGCAAGTCATCATCGGTGAGGATGGACTGGTGGAGGGAACGATTACGGCCGGCACGGTCATCAGCAGCGGTCGCATCAAGGCGAAGGTGACGGCGATTGAGCAAGTCCAGTTGCTAAAGACGGCGACGCTCATCGGAGAAGTCCATACGCCGGTGCTCATCATGGAAGCAGGTGCCAAGATCCAAGGTGTGACGGATATGGGGGTGACCGCCTGGCCCGACGAGCTTCCAAAGTTGCCAGGCAGCGTCCGTGATCTCTCCGCACACCGGGCCCAAAAAGTCACGCTGCTTGAAAAAGGTTCAGCCTTGTAGTGGCTGAACGGCGCTGTTCGTTCCATCGAAATACGGGTTCCGCCTAGGCCTTCTTCATCTTCCATGACCAGGCAACAAATCTTCTCAGCCGTCTTCTTCGCCGTTCTTGTTTTGCTCCTGTATCAAATCGCCCTGATGTTTCGGCCGTTTCTCTTCCCCGTGCTGTGGGCGGTGATTCTCGCGCACATGACCTATCCAGCTCACGTGCGATTGACCGCTCGCCTGGGGGGGCACGACGCACTCTCAGCCTGGTGCCTGACCTTGGGGGTCTTGGCGATGGTGGTCGTGCCGGTGCTGCTGATGGCGGTGATGCTGGTGCAAGAAGCAGTCGGAGCGGAGCTGGCGGTGCGGGCCTGGATCGAAGCCGGTGGTATCCAGCGACTGCCGGGGCAGCTATCGAAGGTGCCGGTGGTCGGAGGAGTGCTGGAAGATTTGATCGGGCGCTATCTCCTGAAGCCGGACGCGTTGGAGGAATTGGTCCGGTCGAGCGCGCAAGTGGTCTCAGGGTTTTTCGTCGATCAGTTGAGCAATCTGCTGAAGAACGCCTTTATTCTAGTCAGCGACTTTCTCATCATTCTCTTTACCCTCTGGTTTCTGTACAAGGATGGTCGACGCTGGCTCTGGTTTCTCTACGAGCTCGTTCCGCTCGACGACGCTCAGAAGCAGAAGATCTTCGCGCGTTTGGATATTACGGTCCGCGCCGTGGTGAAGGGCGTACTCCTGACCGCAATCGCTCAGGGCTTGCTGGCCGGCGCAGCCTATGCCGCGCTGGGGGCTCCTTTTTCGGTGGTGCTCACCGCGCTTACGATCCTCCTCGCGCCGCTTCCGTTCGGCGGCACGGCGTTCGTGTGGGGTCCGGTCGTCCTGTATTTTTTCATGGTCGGATCAATGGGCAAGGCGTTGGTGATGTTGGCGTGGGGGGTTGGCGTTGTGTCGACGGTCGATCAGATCCTCCGACCTTGGCTCATCGGACAGGAGGTCCAAATGCCTGTGCTCTTTCTCGTGTTCAGCATTCTCGGCGGGCTGGCGCTCTATGGTCTGATCGGTCTGTTCGTGGGGCCGATCCTCATGAGCATCCTGATGACGGTGATTTCCATTTACAGGGAGGAGTACCAGACCACCTCCCAGCCTCAGGTCCCGGTTCAACCGCCTGCCTAAGACCGACGACCCTGTTCTCTGGACATCCCTACTCCAGCGGAATGGTGATAGCGATCCCGCCCATCACATCGTTGAGCTTAAAGTCCCGTTTCGGGCTGAGCCGATGACCGTTGTGACAGCTGATACAGGCCGGTGAGACAGCGAGGTCGGGGTAGATGGCCTGAAAGTATTGTTTGCGCCCACTAGTCACAATACCGCTGACCGGCAGGTCGGGATTCTTTCCGAGAGACTCTAACGCATTGCGCTCCAGATCGCTCGCCGGAGCGTTGCGGCGGTAAATAGGCCAGAGACTGATCAATCGATACCGGATCCCGCTTCCGCTCTCGGCTGCCAGCTTGCCAGATTGATGGAGAAACTGCGCCGGCAACATGAGGGCGTTCTCCTGCTCCCAATGTTCAGACGCCGTGGTGACGCCTTTCTCCTGGAGTCGATTGACGATTTCTGTCGTGTACAGTGTGCGATCGGCCTTGATGACGGCATAGACATAGGCCGCCACTTTCTCCGGTGGGATGCCGGACGGGGCGGGGCGTTCCTTTGCGGATAGGGCAGAGGGTGCCCACCAGAGCCCAGAGATTAGGAAGGTGAGGGCTGCGGCGTAGAGCGTGACGTTGACTCGGTGCATGAAGCCTCCTGTGGGGGTGGCAGAAGAGGGATCACCGGGAGGGTCACGATGCACGAGGTGCCGCTCCCCTCCCGGCTCTCAATCCTGATGTCCCCTCCAAATTTCTTGATGATGCGGCGCGCGACGGTCAGGCCGAGCCCGGATCCCTCGCCTTGCCCCTTGGTGGTAAAGAACGGATCGAAAAGTCTGGACAGATGCTGTTTGGGAATGCCGGGGCCTGAGTCCGCGATCGTGGTCACGACGGATGTCTCGGTCAGGGATGTCGAGAGACGCAAGGTGCCCCGGCCCTTCATCGCCTGAATGGCGTTCATCAATAAGTTCGTGAATGCCTGTCTGAGTTGGTCGGGGAGGGCTAGCACACAGGTATCTCCTGCGTACGTTCTCTCGATAGTGAGTCCTGAGGCGTCCATGCTCCCCGTGAGTGTCGCGATGGCCTGATCGAGTTCCCGCTCGAGGTGAACCGGTTGCCGTTGGTCCGATGTCTCGCGAGTCGTCACGCCGGTGAAGTCCCGAATAATAGCGGCCATTCGACGACCATGCTGGACGATATCGTGGGCATAGGATCTGACGCGATCGAGGTCGGCTTCTTCTCCGATGGCTTCCCCCAATCCGAGAATTCCGAAGAGCGGATTGTTCAATTCGTGTCCGATTCCGGCGGTGAGGGTCCCGAGGCTGCCTGATTTCTCAGCCTGGATGAGCTGGTCTTGGAGCCGGCTGTCGTCAGTTGTGTCCCTGAAGACCAGGCCGATCCGATCCTTTCCCTGGTTCCCGCCGGCCAGGTGGAACCACTGATAGTGATATCGCCGGGGACCAATCTGAATCTCCTGTCGGTTGCTTGGTTCCGTTGTTTCCATCAAGGGGGCCAACGGGTCACGGGCGGTGTTGACGAGAGCCGCATTTTCTGCTCCGGAGGCTGTCGCGACAATTTCTTTGCTCCGTACACGTCCGAATTCTTTTCGCAGGTGCTCTCGCACAGTGGTATCGACGGGGAGAATATCGAACAACGGGATTGATTTGGTCGAATCAAGTATTGCTTGAAAGGAGTCGCGACCGACCCGGTTGATGTACTGCACCTGCTCGTCCTGATTGACCATGATGATCGGGGTTGGAACTGCATCCAGGATCTGGTCCGTCGAGTGGAGCAGGGACTCCACTTGTTGCGTCTTGATGGCCACTTGATCGGTCAGGCCTGCAAAGGCGGCTTCCAATTGGCGATTCATCCGATTGAATTCGTCGGCCAGATCCTGGAGCTCATCGCCGGTCTGAATGTCGATGGGCTGGCGGAGTTCACCGCGTCCGATCAATTGTGCGGCCTTTTGCAATCGGCGCACCGGTGTGACGATCCGCTTGGCCGCAAGGTAGCCGAGAGACGTCATCAATCCGACGGCGACGAGACTGAATACGGCCATCCAGGTGAGGAAGTGACGAATGGGGGCAAAGAGTTCGTCAGACGCTTGCCACACGAAGGTGTGCCAGGATCCGAAGTTCGGATCACCATTGGTGGCACGGCTGGTTTCCGGCACCGGGGCGAATCCGATAATCGAGGTCGATTGCCCCCCGTGACCATCGCTTGGCGCACTGACCCAGCCGGGCTGAAGAGGTGTGACGAGGGGAATAAGCTGCGCGTCGGAGAGCCGGACGCCGGTCGGCAGAATGGGACAGCTTATGACGATGCCGCGATTGTCGATCAGCATCACGTGTCCGGTCTTGCCGAAGCGAATGGGAGAGATCGAGGGCGAGATCAACTCCTTGGCGTCAATCACGCGATGGATCACGCCGACTGCTCCATATCGGATGCGATCCATAATGGGAAGCGAGATGCTGATGACATAGGTCCGGACACGTTCGTCGAAGTGCACATCTTCGATGAAGATCTGGCCGACCCCGTGATGGAAGGCGCCTTTCCACCAGGCCGTCTCTTCATTGGTAAAGGGGGGGATCGTTGTCAATGAGGCAACCAGATTGCCCTCAATGTCGGTGACATACAACAGCTTGGTGGCAGCCCGGACTACTTGCGGTATCAGTTGGTCGGCTTCGCTGTTGGCTCCCGATAAGTATTCCTGAATAATGCCGGCCATTTTGCTTCCTGTGACGGCCTGGACTGCCGCGGGGTCTTTGGCCTCCCAGGCTCCCTTGAGCCTGTCCATCGCGCGGCGACGATCGTCTTCCGTCATGTCCAATAGGGCATCGCGCCGTTGTTCAAGCTGGAGGATAATCGAGGGGTCTGCCGCAATCCGAGAAGTTCGGGCGACTTCATCAGACATCAAGAGATCGACTTTTCGTGCAGTCTCCTCGGCGAGGGCCTTGAAGCTTTCGCCGTTGACGACCTGGATCTCGCGAGAGCCTTGCCAGAAGGCGAGACTGAGACCCACCATGAGGGGAACCACCCCCACAAGTAACATGGACAGAATCAGTTTAAGTTGGAGACCCCACCTCGTTTCAGCGCGAGAGGGGGGATGTGCGGGACTCATGGCAGAGGTCCTTGTCTGTCCGGCTCAGCGTTGGGGAAGGTCAACGTAAAGGTGGTTCCCTTATCGATCTGACTGTCGACAGCAATCACGCCGTGCATTTTATTGACAATGGTTTTGACGTTATAGAGTCCCAGGCCCGTGCCTTTGCCGGGCGCTTTCGTCGTGAAAAATGGCTCGAAAATCTCAGGGATTTTATCCGGGGAGATGCCGCATCCCGTATCGGAGATGCGGACGTCGACCTGTCCCTCACAGAGTTTGGTTTCGAGCGTCAATGTGCCCCCAACGTGCTCCATGGCATGGACCGCATTGGTGATGAGGTTGACGAGGACGTGCAGTAACTCATCCGGATTGCCTTTTACGGAGACGCCGGGCTGGTAATGTTTGATCATCTCAATATCGTGAAAATTGGACGCATAGCGTGCGATTTTCAGCGCCTCGTCTAGCTTTCCGTTTACAGCCACCGGAACATCCTCGTGGGGGGATGCGCGCCGTGAGTAACCGGTGAGGTCCCGGCAGATGGCGCTCGTTCGTTTGACGGCTTGAATAATGTCCCGGGCTTGTTCGTGGACAGCGACTAGGTCGCGTTCCTCTGTGAGGTTTTCCGCCAGGCCCAAAATGAGTTGCAGAGGGTTATTGATATCATGAGCGATTCCCGCAGCAAACGAGCCGATTCCTGCAAGCTTTTCGGCCTGAAGCAGCTCAGCTTCGAGCTTTGATTCATGCTGAATCAGTTTCCACAGTAACCGCGAGGCTGATCCACTGAGGATGTCTGCGGTAGGAGGTTTGTGGGTATACAAGTACGTCTCCATCTCCGGATCGCCCGTGACATCCATAATCAGGCTCAGGCCATGGTTGCTGATCAGGCCTGGCACATTGGTGGTCACGGGAACCTGAAGCTCACGCGCGCGCGCTAGCCCTGGTGCGTCAGGATCACGGTCTGCAATGCCGACGATCTCAATCGACGGAATTTGGTGTAGCAGATCTAACAGCGCGCGGCCGCCGCGACCCGCTCCTAGAATGGCGACCTTGGTATAGTCGGAGCTTTCCATTCAGGCGGTCTCCGTGTGGCAGGGTTGTGGCCCTACTGCCGGGGAGAGCAAGGAGGAGAATGTCTCTCCCCGGCACAGAGGGGATGGAGGCTCATTGTTACAGCCGCGCAAGTTCCCGCTGTTCCATGGCTCGCGCGACGGCTGATCTCAGTTTCTCTCCTTCGACCGGCTTGACGAGATAATCTACCACGCCTTGCCGGAGAAAAGAGGTCGCCATATCGGTATCCGGGAAGCCGGTCAGCACGATGAGCGGGACATGGGGGTAGTTGCTCCGGAAGTAGGCGATGGCTTCGGCTCCATTGATTTTTGGCATACGGATGTCACAGATGACGACGTCGAGGAGGAGCCGATTTTCTCCCGAATTGATGACTTCGATCGCCTTCTCACCATTTTCCGCCTCAAGGACTTCATAGCCGGCCTTCTGCAGGGTCATCTTCACGACTTTGCGAATGTCCGGCTCGTCGTCCACCACGAGCACCCGTCCGTTGCAGGCCTCTCCTCCGATGAAGAACCCAGACTTGAACTCACTCATGGCGCCCTCCTTGGTTGATAGTGAGATGTGGTTGCATCATGGTCTGCTCACTTGGTCTCGTCTCACCTGGCCCGCAATGCGCGTGCCAGCATGGCCATACAGAAACGGTTTGGATTTCCCTGCAAATACGAGTCTTATGGACAAGCAGCGCACGTCGTCTCGGTTGATATCCACCATCATGTGCTGAAATCCACCACCGGTAAAACGCGAATAGGACTTGAGATGTGAACTCGCTGATGCTCACCACAAGGCGGCGTAGAAAGGCGAGCGCGACGGGCGGGAGAAGGTTGCTCTCTGTCGGTCAGGATAGCCGCGCGGGACAGGCGGGGCGAGCGAGACGGGCCAAACGAGATGGGAATCCAATCTGTCCACGTCGTGCCATTCTCGGATAACTCGCGCCTCACGAAGTCACGGACCATGGACGCTGGCGAACTTTTTCGGCCTCCTGCGAGTTCTGGCGACACCGAATTGCCTTTCAGCCTGGCGCTAGGGTATTCTTAAAGCCATGAGATTGGAGAGGATATGATTACGCCGGATGTTCTGACGGAATACCTACGCCGGATGATGCCGGACGTCGCGGTCACGGTCTCGGACCGGACCGGCACGATGGATCACCTCAAAGTGGTGGTGATCTCAGCAGCCTTCGCAGGGAAGAATCTGCTGGATCGGCATCGACTGGTCTATCAGGCGTTGGATGCCCCGATGAAAGACGGGCGGATTCACGCCCTCGAAGTTACAGCTAAAACAACGGATGAAGCCTAGGAGGCCGACCCATGGCAGATCCCATTCAAGACGAAATTAACAAGGAAGTCGCAACGCACAAGATCTTGATCTACGGCAAGGGCACCAAACAACAGCCGATGTGCGGGTTTACGAAAGAAACGATGCAGTTTTTCGACAAGTACGGGTACCCGTATGAACTCATCGACGTCCTGTCTCAACCCACCAAGCGGGAGGCGCTCGCAAAAATGACCAATTGGCCGACCCTCCCCAAGGTCTTCATCGACGGGCAATTTTACGGCGATACCGACATTCTCGATCCGATGGCAGCTAAGGGTGAGATCGAGCCGCTGCTGAAAAAAGCATTCGGGAAATAGAATAGACGAAAAAATCGGGAAGGTCAGGAAGGGCGTCTGCCACACTCTCCTGCTCGCGCAACGCGCGGCCTCAGAAGGCCCTCGTTGGACGCGCGCAATCGAGAGTTCGACAGTCGCCCTTCCTGTTTTTGTCATTCAGCGGCTTGGGGAGGGGAAGGTAAGACCGGCCAGGCTTGGTCCCCCCTGCTCACGGAACCTCCACGATAAAACGGTGGTCGTTCGACATGTGCAGGTGGTCCCCAAGCCAGGCCTTGCGTGACCATTGACAAGATGTAGCCACGTGGCTACAGTGGTTCATGCTTGCGATTCGCAAGACTGAGACGTATGCCCGGTGGCTTGACGGACTGCGCGACATTCAGGCACGGGCGCGCGTTCTGGTAAGGGTCGAACGCCTGGCAGCGGGAAACCCGGGGGATGTGAGGCCTGTGGGAGAGGGCGTTTCTGAAATGCGAATCGATTACGGCCCTGGCTACCGAGTGTATTACACACAACGTGGGCGGGAGGTGGTGGTTTTGTTAGCCGGCGGTGACAAAGGCACGCAGGCCACCGACATCAAAACTGCCTTGCGCCTCGCACGCAATCTGTAGGAGCGCATGATGAGCAAAACTACGACCACTCGTTACGATGTTGCCGAGCACCTTCGCACTCCGGAGGAAATGGCGGCGTATTTGGAGGCGTGCCTGGAGGAGGCCGATGGCGATGCCGCATTTATCGCCAAAGCACTGGGCGATATTGCCCGTGCCAAGGGCATGGCCCAGGTTGCGAAGGATGCCGGTTTGTCTCGCGAAAGCTTGTATAAGGCGCTTTCAGGTGAGCGGAGCCCCGACTTCGACACCATCCTTAAGGTCATCGGCGCGCTGGGGTTGAAATTGCACGCCGAAGTACCCCGTGCTCGGTTCCGCGGCCCAACCTCTCGCTCAAGCAGCCGCACGACAAAACGCCGCGTGGCTTAGCTGCCTCTGATCCACTGAGAGCGAAATTCTGATTTCCCCGAACTTGCATCCGGCATCAACATGCTTCAATGCAGCAGGAAATCTCAGGTGCCAAGTCAAGCAACGACTCCTACGGCGGTTTCCTTGTGCTCAATCGCGGCCAGCGGGGTGTACGGAGTCCAGCCAACGGCCTGGACTCCCCTGAAAGGTGCGGGGTCTTATACGGAACGGTATAAGACCCCGCGTGAATACGATCCAGAGGCGAACCGCGAAGAAATCACTTGGACTTAGGTCCCACTCCTGGCAGGATACCATACGGGTCTTATCCAGCATCGCAAGACAATAGGGATTTTATACGGAACCAGATAATACATAGTTAAACGCCCACAGACAACATGGATGAACGCTTCTACCTTGGGCTCGCTAATGAGCTTGCCGCTAAGCTTGGGCGAGTTTCCTCCTTCGTCAGCCATGGTCCTTCGGTTGGCACGTACCACGAGGAAGTCCTCAGATCCATCCTGCGGCACATGCTCCCGGATCGGTTCACTCTCCGCACCGGCTTTGTTTTTCATCCTGATCGAGGTGCATCGCAGCAGGGCGACATCCTCATCGTCGATGAGTACTACCCCGGCGCATACTTCTTTAGGGAGGGCAATTTCGCAGTTGTCGCCGAAGAAGCATTGGTTTGTGTCATCGAGGTCAAGACAAACCTAAACGGAAGGGAATTCCGCAAGTCTCTTCAGGGGCTTTACTCGTTTCAAAAGGCCACGGCAAATCCCCATCATCCCTTGACTTTGCTCTTCGCCTACAAAAGTTCTTCATTCACACCTGCTGTACTGGAATCTTGGTACAAGTCCGTCGAGTTGCCAGACCAACTGCTCAGCTATCCGTTTGCGATCTATGCTCTCAATCGAGGCCTGCTCTATCTACGCCACCCATCAGACACGGAGTGGGGGCATTGTGTGAGTCTCGGCGAAGACCCCGGTGGGCCAAAGCTCAAGGCGTTGTCCGTCTTTCTCAGTATCATCCGGAAGGCCCTGCTTTCGCACGGCCAAGTCGACTCAAACCCCTTCGCCCAAGCGCAGCTCGACGGTCTAAGTTGGTCACATCAGTTCCTCAAATTCGGTTCTGGAATCTATGATCGTCCAGCAACTTAAGCACCTAACAAGCCGTTGACCCGATCCTCGGGAGCGGCGCTTCGCGCCGCCCCTCGGCCGGGTGAACGGCGACGTTAGGCAGCAAGACAGCGACACGTGCACGACGCGAGGTCACTATGAAAGTTTACAAGGTTGCTGACATCGTAAACAACGAGGTCGCGTTCTGCGTCGCACGAGGGTGGAAGCCAGGCGATGTCGTCGTAATTCTTACAAATCTCCAATCGGTCAACGAGCCCCGGCCCGACTCCGCTTGGCAGGTGGAAATGATAATTGGCAAGGGACCCGCAGAACGATTAAT
>JAGXAR010000166.1 GCA_018971525.1 Nitrospirota bacterium | reverse complement strand
AGACGATGTCGAGGGAGACCGCCGAACTCTGTCTCGCGGCGGTGGTCAGGACCGACGTTCCCACCGTCGACATCACCGGCGGGGCACCCGAGCTCAACCCGAACTTTCGCTGGCTGGTCGAACAGGCTCGTGCACTCGGCCGTCATGTGATGGATCGCTGCAATCTCTCCGTGTTGCTGCTTCCCTCCCAAGCAGATCTTGCCGAGTTTCTGGCGGCCCATCGCGTCGAAGTCATTGCTTCGCTTCCGGCCTATCGGGCCAGTCAAACTGATGCCCAGCGGGGCGAAGGGATCTTTGAGAAATCCATCGAAGCCCTCAGACTCTTGAATCGACTCGGATACGGTCGTCCCGATACCGGCCTCACCGTGAACCTCGTCTCCAATCCAGTGGGGGCCTTTCTTCCGCCGAAGCAAGCAGCCGTCGAAGCGCAATTTCGGAACGAGCTCCGGAGGCGGCATGGTATTGAGTTCAACCATCTCTACACCATCACGAATATGCCTATCAGTCGGTTCCTGGAGTTCCTGATCCAGAGCGGGAATTATGACGCCTACATGGAACGTCTGGCCAATGCGTTCAATCCGGTCGCCGCTGCCAGCGTCATGTGCCGGTCGATGATTTCCGTGGGATGGGACGGGACTCTGTACGACTGTGACTTCAATCAGATGCTCAACCTGCCGGTCAACGAGGGGATGCCGCGGCATATTCGTGACTTCGATCCAACCCGCCTGGGCACACGGAGGATCGTGACGGGGAACCACTGCTACGGCTGCACATCTGGTGCCGGCTCGTCCTGCGGCGGAGCCGTGACTGCGTAACGACGATGGATCTGACACTCTTCACGTATCTGCTGGTCGTCGCCCTGGCGTTTGCGAACGGCACGAACGACGTGTCGAAAGCGATCGCGACATTGGTCGGCAGCGGGGTCACGAACTACCGCACGGCCATTTGGTGGGGGACTCTCTGGACGGTCGCGGGCGCGGGCGCTGCGGCACTCGTCGCCAGCGCGATGGTGAAGACATTCAGCAACGGTCTCATCCAGACCGGCACAGCGCTCCCTCCGACCGTCACGCTCGCCGTGTTGATCGGAGCCATGGCCTGGGTGCTGTTCGCCTCGCGTACCGGCCTTCCTGTGTCGACGACTCACGCGCTGACCGGGGCGATTGTCGGAGCAGGATTAATCGCCTTGTCCGGTGGAGGGTTGATCTGGCCGGCGATTGGGAAGAAGATCGCGTTGCCACTTTTTCTGAGCCCGTTCCTCGCCCTTGCAGTCTCGCTCCTCGTGCATCCTGCCGTCCGCCTCCTGGCGGCCAAATGGGAAGGCAGTTGCTTGTGTGTGATACCTGCTTCACGTGCCCTCGTCGCTATCGACTCTCACGGCGGAACCAGAACTCTGTTCCAAGCGACTGCCTTCGGCCAGCCGGTGATGGCCGTGCCGGCGCAATGCGATCGTGCCGGTTTGCCGGGCATGGTTGTGGGACTGGATTCGATCCACTGGATGTCCAGCGGCCTCGCCTCCTTTGCGCGAGGGACGAACGATGCACCGAAAATAGTGGCGATGTTGCTCCTTGGCAGTGCGACGGCCGCTTGGCCCAGTTCGTTCGTGCAGATGGCGGCTTTCGGCGGAGTGGCCGTCGCCATGGGATTAGGCAGCTATTACGGCGGACTGCGTGTGACGGAAGTGCTGGCTGAAAAGGTCACGCGCATGGATCATACGGAGGGTCTGTCGGCCAACGTGACGACCTCAATGCTGGTCTTGACCTCCGGCTGGTTCGGCTTGCCCGTTTCCACCACCCACGTCAGCAGCTCGGCCATCATCGGCATCGGTCTGCTCAAGGGTATGCGTGCCGTCCGCTGGGCAACCGTCCGGGACATGGTCTTGGCCTGGATCATCACGCTTCCGGCTGCCGCATTCCTGGCTTCCGTGACCTATCTCATCTTGAGCGGAGTGCTGTAAGCCACCGTATCGCCCTTGCCCATCACGAACATGAGACCTATCGATGGAACGCGAAATGTGCTGAAGCGATACGCGTGAACATTGAAGGAAACGATTCGTCGGGCGCAAAAGGTGGGGGATTCCTTCGTGGATGTGTGCTCATAACCGCCCCTTCTGGCTCACTGTCGTCGTGCTGACTCTGTCCGGTTGTGCCTGGTCGATGCCATGGCCTGCTCGGTATCTCGCGCAGGCGACAGGGACCGCGACGCAGGAGCAGGTGGCCCAGCGAGTGGAGCCACCTCAGGTCGAACGGGTGTGAGACGATGGAGAGACGGTCTGGGTCTACCGGTACACGGGTGTCAGCAGCCCCATCCTGTTGCCGGTGACGGAAGGCTGGTGCGTCGAATACCGATTGGTCTTCGACCCCCAAAGATTCTCCGTCACTGGAGGCGACAGCCGTGTGGTCAACCGCAGGACCTGAACGCGGCCTCGCCTGGGGACCTCAAAACCCTGCCGGGGATTGGGGTCACCGATGTGGGCCGCATCATTGCTGGACGTCCGTACAGGACTAAGGAAGGACTGGTGGAGAGGGAGATCGTTCCACAAGCCATCTGGGATCAGATCAAAGATGAGGTGTTTGCTAAACCCAAATAGATTGCAATACACACCGGCACTGCTTGTCCGCCGCGCATCGCTACCGAGCAGTCGTTTGTAACCTGCCTTACAGATTTTCCTGGTCCTACTGTTTAGATATAGACATATTTACATGTATGTAGGCCGGCTACCAGCACGATCTGCGCGACATGACCTGATCTCTTAGAAGAGGAGGGCCAATGCAGTTATTCAGCAGGATCTGCTCGCATCTGTGGCTTCGTCATCAGTACCGCAGATCCAGCGCGGTGTGTCGAATTGCTCTTCTGGGGATAAGCGTATGGACTTCACTATCGGTCAACCCGCTCGGTGCGTGGGCAGAGGAGCCAAGTCGTCAAACTCCCGCCACCACGGGTTCCTCGATCGAGGACCGCACGCTCTGGAATCCGCTGACCTGGAAGTGGGTGCCAACCATGGAGGAAATTCAAAGGTATCGGAAGAGTTGGAACCCGATGGCCAATGGACCCATTCTGATTTCAGGGGTCGACATTCAGCCCGAGGGGCAATTTCTCTTCCAGCCTTTCGTGTTTGGCGAATTCGGCCATCAAAAGTTCGGCAATCAATTCAGCACCAACCCATCGGATTCGCCTGTCCATTTGAAAGCGGTCGCTCCCACCGGCATTTTCGCCTACGGTATTACCAATCACCTGGAGGTGAACGTCGCGTTTTCCGGAATCTACTGGGAAGCGAGCAAGGCCAATAATTCGGGTGGCCGGACGAGCGAATCCGAAACAGGGCTTGGCGATACCACCATCTATTTGAAGTACCGTCCGATCGTGCAGGATCCGGAAGGATGGCGTCCTTCGCTGACCATCTATAACCAGATTGCGCTGCCCAGTAGCGAATGGGCTGGCACGCAGGGGATTCCCGGAGGATTTTCTCCGCTTGGGCGGCTGCCTGCCACCCGGTTCGGCGCGCTCTCGTTTACCGAAGGCCTGATGTTTCGAAAAAACCTTCAGCCCTTCCGAATCAGCGGCGGCGTGTTTTATACCTATACCGCCCCTGGGAATACGGCTGGTATGAATACCTACCCGGGCGACATCATCAACGGACGTCTCATAATTGAGCATATCCTGAACGATGATCGAGGGTTCGGATACAATCTCGAGTTCGTGACGCTCAATGGCCTGTCGCACCGTCTGGATGGGAAGACCGTGAACGTGCTACCGACCAATTATGCTCTCGTAGGTGTCCAACCCACTCTCCAGTACAAATTCTTCCACGATTCCAACGGCGCTCTCGTCGGCGCCGCTGGTGTTCTCTTCACCGTCGCCGGGCAGAACAACATCGACGCAATCTATCCCAACATCTCCCTATACTATTATTGGGGCAAGAAGGGTGCCCCACAGATGCGGTGATGCAATACGAGTCAGTGCCCTGGGGCTCTGCTCATCGTACCGCTCGATCCCACTCTAGCGCATTCGTTCTTCTCAGACCTAATACAGTATCCGTTGGAGGCTCTGTGACTCTCGCTGCTCAAATTGGTAGTGGCTTGCTGGTTCTCGATAGAAGTCGTTTCAATACGACTGCCTTAGTCAAGCGCGGCTGTGGGACGACGAGAGGCAAGGTGATCATGCGCTCAAGATCTGTTCCCGTTGGGGACAGCAGTCTGCTAATTCGGACAGATTCAAACGAGCAGGTATCCTTTCTTTCGATGCTCTCGATATGTTCACCAGATGTTCACCAAGAGGTCGGAACTGGTCGGTTTTGTCGGGAAGAGATCGGATGTCGGAAAACGGGAAAGTGCGCTGGACGCTGCGATTCTCTTGGAGTTTGTGGAGTTTTGGGTGTGAGAGGGAGAAACGAGACGCGGTTTATGAGTCCGCTGCTCTACCAA
>JAGXAR010000066.1 GCA_018971525.1 Nitrospirota bacterium | reverse complement strand
GAGGAGATCTGGCCGGGACCGGGCGTCTCAGACAACGCATTGCGGGAATGGATCATGAACGAAGCTTGGGGCCACCATGCATCGTGCTCCTGCAAGGTCGGAGCAGGTACTGATCCAATGGCTGTTCTCGATAACAATTTCCGGGTCCGCGGCACGACCAATCTGCGCGTGGTCGATGCGTCGATCTTTCCCAATATCCCGGGATTTTTCATCGTAACGCCGGTCTACATGATCGCGGAAAAGGCGAGCGAGGTGATTCTGACGGATGCAAGGCAGATTTCGGTGTAAAACGGAGAGGGATCGAATCATTCAATAAAGGAGGTGCTGCGATGGGTGCTATGAGGCTAGTACCTGGATTGGCTTTCTCTGTGTTGCTGGGAGTACAGGTCCTCATTCCCTTTACTCCGGCTTATGCAACATGCTGTGGGTGCACCATGTCGTGCCCGACGCGTAGTTGTGTATGTTGCTGTTGCTCTACTACTTGTGCGATGGGAGACACCATCGAACAAGAGGTCTCTTACAATACCATCTTCAACGCTCGCCCCCTCGAAATACGAGGCCTCCGCGAGCATAGGGCTGTCATCGCAAGCGAAGAGGCATTCAACTACGTACCGGTTACAATCATGCATAGCTCTCCTGGCTCGGCTATGCGGCTCGTTACCATTCCCATTGGAGATCTTAAGTTTCAATGTGTTCTTAATCGACTCGCAGAGATACTTCCTGACTATCAATCCGTTAGTGAAACACGCGGTTGATGCCCATAACACCCTAAGAATAGGGCCAGACATTGTCGTGGCAATGGAGAATTACAACATCATCATTGAGATCGTTAATCGTAACCTAACAAAAAGCAAGGGATGCACCAGGTTCCAATGACCCTGACCGCCACCATGCAGTAAGGAGGTGCCCCGATGAACGCTATGAGATTTGCATTCTGTTTATTTTCCTGCGTCCTTGTGGCTGGACAATTGCCATTCCCGTCAGGCCAAGCTTACGCAGCACAGAAAAAGCCAGCGAAATCTAAGCCAGCAGCAGCTAAGTCAGCAACATCTACAAGACAATGTTGTATGCCTGGAGCTGTCTGTCCTACGCCTCTGACAGATGGTTCACCGGGATGCAAGTGTTGCGGTTTTAGGGTAGACGGCACGCTTGTTGATTACAAAGGTGAGGGGAAAGACAGTACCTTGGACATTGACGGACTTCCTGTAACGTTTGTTGTAAAAGATAAAACAGTAGATACCAAGCTGAAGGATATGGGAAATGGAGCGCATGGCCAGTTCATTCTGAAGCAAAAGGAATTTGAGAGTACCCCGAGTCCGACAGGACACGGTATAAGGTTGGAGTGCATAGACGTAGGGAATACCAGCGTAGAGGCTCACAATAAGGAATTTCTGCTGGGTACCGGTGTTTCAGACACGGTTTATGAAGTGATAGAAGCCTTGTTAAACGCCGTACCGAAATATCCTCCTGAGTTACCCGAAGACAAATAGAATGGACCATGAACACCACCCGCTGCGGGAAGGCTAAGTCTAATTAAAAGTCGTTTTGCGAGATCAAGACGTTCGGTGTGAGTCGTGCGACAAAGAGAGTAGATCAGTCTCGGCATGGCAATTGCGGAAGTGAAGCCGCGAGACACGACATTGAATTCATATATTGAGTCGCAAGGAGGATGAATCATGAGACGGATACTTACGTCTAGCGTGCCGACTCTACTCCTCTGTCTTGTCATCCAGATCCTCGCGTCTTTCTTGCTGTGGGTATCTAACATACCAACGGCTAGTCAGGCCATTGCCGCAGCTCCCATTACACAATCAGGGCTCAACACACAGGTTAGTCAACCCGTCACACTTCCAAGTGGACAGACGCAATACAACATAACCGGTGGGACGAGACCCGGTGGCGGAGGCAATCTGTTTCATAGCTTCGGCGATTTCAACGTACCTAACAACAATATCGCGAACTTTCTGAATGACTCCGGCCTAGCAACATCGAACATCCTGGGTCGTGTCACCGGAGGAAACATCTCGAACATTTTCGGAACGATCCAAACCACGGGCTTCGGGAACGCGAATCTGTTCATGATGAATCCAGCGGGATTTTTATTCGGTCCGAACGCCACGGTAAACGTCGGCGGGATGGTCGGGTTCACCAGCGCGGACTATCTGCGACTCTCAGACGGGACGCGCTTCAACGCAATTCCGAACGCAGCGGCAGACGCGTTGCTAAGCGCCGCGCCGGTAGCTGCCTTCGGCTTCCTCGGTTCAAATCCGGGGGCCATTACGGTTCAAGGGAGTCAATTGTCCGTCACGCCTGGGCAGAGCATCTCCCTGGTGGGTGGGAACATCACAATTCAGTCAGGCACTTTGGCAGACGGAACTGTCCAGCCAGCTAAACTGACTGCACCACGCGGCCAGATTAACTTGGCCAGTGTTGCCTCGCCTGGAGAAATCCTGACAGGAACTTTGGCTCAGGCCCCAAATATCAACGGCCAGTCTTTCGGCAATCTCGGCTCAATTCAAATTTCCGAACAATCGCTCATCGATGTCAGCGGCAGCGGCGGTGGCACCGTGCTCATTCGTGGCGGCCAGTTTGTGCTGGACAACTCCATCATCTCCGCCAACATCACTGGTCCTGGCCCTGTCACGAATGGAGTGGAATCGATTGGTAGTGGAATCGACATTCAAGTGAGTCAGAACGCGGTAATACAAAACGGTGCGGTACTAGACACGAGTATATTGGGTAACGCGACCCCTGGAGTTCAATACGGTGGCGTCCATGTGAAGGCCGATCGTATAGAAATTATAGGGACCCAAGATTTTGACCATATCCCCTTTACCGGCATTCGGTCGGATATCGCCCAAGGAAGTACAGGTGGGAACAGCGGGAATATTACTCTAGAGGCTAATTCCATTCTGGTACAAGATTTTGGCACATTCACAACCACACTTGAAACTACAACGAGCGGTGCCGGTAATGCGGGGAATATTGTGCTCACTGCTAATAACAATATTACCCTTGATGGTGCGACGATTCAGTCGATGTCGCAATCCTCACCGGGAAATACGGGGAACATCGCAATCACTAGTGTAGAAGGGGATATTTCGATGTTGAATTTCCCCTTGATTCAAACTGTGACGGATTCTGGTTCGGGGAATTCTGGAAATATTGCCCTGACCGCGCAAGGAAATATGTCGATGGATACTCCAACTATTAGCACATTTTCACAGAACGGCACAGGCAACGCGGGAAATCTCGTGCTCATGAGTAAAGAGGGAAATATTTCGATGACGGGTGGTCCGTTCATTAACTCACAAACTTTTCTTAGCACCGGAATCGCCGGTAATATTTCCGTGAATGCACCGGCCGGAGATGTTCTTGTGGCAGGAGGTGATTTCTCTGGCTCAATAGGCACGGCTCTCCGGCCCCCCACCGGACAAAATCCCAGTGCGCCGGGCAGTGGCGCGATTGAAGTTACTGCAAGGAATTTGACCGTACATAATACCGCTATCTCTTCAGATAATCTTTTTAGTCCTGTGGAACCTGGCAATATCACAATAAACCTCTCAGGTACTTTAAATCTCAGCGGCACCTTCACCGATGCGAACGGGGCGTTGATTCATTCTTTGATTGGGACGACGTCGCGAGGATCAGCTCGGTCAGCCGACGTGAATATCACTGCTCATGACGTGCACGTCTCAGATGGCGCTGCGATCCGCACAGATGCATTCGCATCTGGAAACGCCGGCACCATCAGGATTTATACGCAAAATCTCGAATTAACAAGTGGAGGGCAAATACGAAGCGGGAGCATATTTGAGCCTGGCTTCAAGATTCCACCCAGCGGAGCGGGAGGAACGATCACCGTTCAAGGTGCGAATGGTCCGGCCGGTTCGGTGCTCATCGACGGGAGCGGCAGCGGACTCTTTACCAATACCCAGGGCACGGGTTCAGCTGGCAATACGAATATCGCTGCACAATCCGTGACTATCCAGAACGGCGGGACGATTTCCGCTACAACGTCAGGAACAGCTCCGAGCGCCATCGGTGGTTCCATAATTGTAAATACGACAGACGGCGTCACGATGACCAACGGCGGCTCGATCACGGCCAGTAGCACCGGTCCTGGGAACGCTGGCAACATTCAGATCAATGCCGGCAACCAATTCGCGATGACGAATAGCTCGGTGACGACACAGGCCAATCAGGCAAGCGGCGGCACCATCAAGATCACGACGGATCCTAACGGCACAGTCCAGCTCACCAATAGCACGATCAGCGCGTCGGTCCTCGACGGGACGAACGGTGGTGGGAGCGTGAACATCGATCCGCAGTTCGTAATTTTACAGAACAGTCAGATTCTCGCCCAAGCGGTGCAGGGACCGGGCGGGAATATCTCCATCACGACCAATCTTCTGTTGCCGGACGCGAACAGTGTGATCTCGGCCTCCTCACAATTTGGCCAGAACGGCACCATCACGATTCAATCACCGATTTCTCCAGCCAGCGGGAAGATCATTCCGCTGTCACAGAGGCCGCTGATCGCCACGACGCTTTTGAGCCAGCGCTGCGCGGCCTTGGCCGGAGGGAACTTCAGCAGCTTCACCGTGGCCGGACGGGACAGTCTCCCCGCCGAACCAGGCGGCTGGCTTTCGAGTCCACTGGCAGTGAGCCTGTCTGAATCCGGCGGCAGCACATTGACGGAAGCTGGTCCGCGCCCGAGCCTGAGCGAATCGACGGCAGAGATTCCGCTGCTGTCGTTGCGGCAGATCGCCCCGCCGGGATTCTTGACCCAGGCCTTTGCTGTGGACTGGTCGGCAGGCTGCTCATCATGACCCATCGCGTGAGGAAACCGGAGTATGGAGGCCCTAAGAGGTCCGTTATCTTGCGGATATTGTGGGTAGGGGTTGCCATGTTCGTCCTGCTGGCAGAATCGCCAGCCCGCGCCCAAATTCTACCGTCGGACCAACCGCCCGGTCCCTTGAAAGAAGAATTTCAACGGCCCCAACCACCTCCGAGTCCCGTCCTTCCGATCGTCCCGCTTCCGCCGGAGGGCGAGGCGCCGAGGCAGCCAGGCACCGTGCAGATTTTCGTGCGCGATGTGATGGTGACCGGCAATACGGTGTTCTCGGAGGCCGAGATCAACGACGTCACCGCCCCGTTTAAGAATCGGACGTTGGTGACGGAAGATCTGGAACGCCTCCGGCTCGCGCTCACCCTCCTCTATATCAATAAAGGCTATCTGACCTCGGGCGCGATCATTCCCGATCAAGATGTCGTCGCGGGTGTGATCGCAGTCCACATCATCGAAGGAAGGTTGACGAAGATCACTGTCGAGGGGAACCGCTGGTTCCGCTCGTCGTATCTGCACGACCGTCTGGAGCTTGGCGTTCAGACCCCGGTCACCCTCGCGCCGTTGCAGGAACAATTACAGATCTTGCAGCAGGATCGCCGGATCGAGCGCCTCAACGCGGAACTGCGCCCCGGCGATGAGCGGGGCGAGAGTGTGCTGAATGTGCGTGTGGCGGACCGCCAACCGTTCCATGCCTCCATGGAGGTGAACAACTACCAGACGCCGCTGGTCGGCGAAATACGCGGGATCGGCACGCTCACCCATGACAACCTGACCGGCCATGGCGACCCGCTCAGTCTGAGCTATGGCCAGTCGAGCGGCGCCTTTCCGATTGTGTATGGTTCGTACGAGCTCCCCTTGAACCGATACGGGACGACCTTTTCGCCGTACTATCGGCGCTACGACTTCAAACTGATCGAAGGCCCGTTCAGTCCGTTGAACATGAAGACCAATACCGAGATCATCGGCATGAACCTTCGCCAACCGATCTATAAGACCGTGACCGACGAGGTGGCCCTCTCGATCATCGGCGAGCATCTCTTTACCCAGACGTTTATCTTCGGCGATGTGCCGTTCAGTACCTTCCCCGGATTTCAGAACGGGGCCGCCACGGTGTCGGCCCTCCGCTTCGCGCAGGACTGGACTCATCGCACGATCGATACGGTGCTGGCTCTCCGCTCGCGATTCAGCGTCGGGCTGAACGTGCTGGGTGCGACCATCAATTCCAACTCCGACACGCCGGACGGGCAATTCTTCTCCTGGTTGGGCCAGTTTCAGGGCATCAAGCAATTCGGCGAGAACCTCCTCGGCATGCAGCTCCTCGGCCGCGTGGACCTCCAGCTGACCAACTCGCCGCTCTTCCCGCTCGAGCAGGTGGCACTGGGCGGGCGATACTCCGTGCGCGGCTACCGGGAGGTGACGATCCTGCGGGATAACATGTTCATCGCATCGATCGAGCCGCGATTTCCATTGCTCCGTTGGGCCAGCGGCGAACCGATGGTGCAATTCGCGCCATTCGTGGACGTCGGGCATGGATGGAACCTCGGCGAGAACCGCCCCTCCCCGATCACCACGAACCCCAACCTGCCCGACACCCTCGCGAGTGTAGGCGCCGGGCTCCGGTGGAACATCCTGCCGAAAGATCGGGCGAGTTTTGAAGTTTATTGGGGACAGAAACTCAATCACGTGCAGAAGATCAGCAACACCATTCAGGATCACGGCGTGCATCTGGGCCTCGTGGTCAACCTTTTCTAATGTGACTCGATGGCACACGACATGCACTACGATCATGACATGAGGTCGCATCTGCTCAGGCTCGTTCTGCTCTTCATCCTCGCGACCGGGTTCTTGCTGGCCAAGGCATCCGGAACGGTTGCCGCGGTCGAGCCGACTCCGGACAGTCTCATGGAGCAGGGGCTTCAGGCCTATCAACGGGGTTCGTTCGAGCAGGCGCTGGCCGCCTGGAAGCAGGCGGCAGATCTCTACGAGCGAGATGGCAAGGTCGAAGCACAGAGCCGGGCCCTGGCTCAGGCCGCGCAGGCCTCGGAATCGTTGGGTCATGTCAGCCAGGCGTTGCAGCAATTGGAACTGGCGCTGACCCTGGCTCAACAGACAGGAGATCGCGCCCGGATCGCCGCCGTGTTGGAGAGTCTCGGTCGTACCTACCTGGCGGCTCGCAAACCGGAGGCGGCGGTGCAGCATCTGACCCAGGCGTTGACCATGGCACAAGCGGATGAGAATCGACGCCTCATCGCCGCCATCCACAATGACCTCGGCATCGCCCACGTCGCGCAACAGCATGACGCGGATGCGCTGGCCGCCTTCGCCGCCAGCGCGCAAGAGGCGCAAGCGGCCGGCGATCGCCCTCTGGCTGTGCGGGCCTACATCAACGCGGCTCGCATGGCGTTGAAGCTGAAGCAACCGGACAACGCGCGTAACTGGCTGGACCAGGCCTTCGATGCACTGAAAGATTTCGAGCCTTCGCACGACAAGGCCATGAATCTCATTCAGGTGGGGCTGGGATACCAGAACCTCCGTGCATCGATGCCAGCCATGAACAGCCCCCTGCTCCTGCGCGCGGCCGGCGTGCTGCTGAAAGCGACGACCGTGGCGGAACAAGTCGGCGACGCCAGGACGCGCTCCTATGCCGATGGCTATCTCGGTCACTTGTATGAAACCGAGCATCGCTACGAGGAGGCGTTACAACTGACAAGACGCGCAGTCTTCTCCGCTCAGTCGGCCAACGCGCCGGAGTCACTCTTCCGCTGGCAATGGCAGCTCGGCCGATTGTTGGCGGCAACGGGCAAAATGGACGAGGCCATTGCCTCCTACGGCCAGGCCACTACGACCCTGCGTCCCATTCGCATGGAAGTCGCCTCCGCATGGGAGAGCGCCTCGTTCGCCGGAGAAGATCCGGTCCGCGCCCTCTTCTTTGAGCTGGCCGATCTGCTCCTCCATCGCGCCTCACTGACGGGCGACTCGCAAGGGGTCGAGGACTATCTTCGCCGCTCACGCGACGCGATCGAGACCTACAAGGCCTCCGAGTTACGGGATTACTTTCGGGACGACTGTGTGGATGCCCTGCAAGCGCGTATCACGAAGCTGGACACGCTGACCGCCGGAACTGCCGTGGTATATCCCATCGTCTTTGCGGATCGATTGGAACTGCTGGTCAGCCTCCCCGATGGACTGAAACGGCTGTCGATCCCTGTCTCATCTGCCACGCTCACACGGGAAGTGCGTGCCTTTCGCAAAACGGTCGAAAAGCGAACGACGCGCGAGTATCTTCCTCACGCCCAACAACTTTATGCCTGGTTGATCCGCCCGCTCGAGCCGGATTTAGACTCCTTCGAAATCAAGACACTGGTCTTTATCCCTGATGGCCCGCTCCGCACGGTGCCGATGGCCGCGCTCCATGACGGCCGGCAGTTCCTCATCGAGAAATTTGCAGTGGCCACCACGCCCGGCCTGAGTCTCACCGATCCGAAGCCGATCGACCGCGAAAAGATCCAGTTGTTGTCGAGCGGACTCACGCAGGCCGTTCAAGGATATCCGTCCCTCCCCTACGTTGAGGAAGAAATCAGCGCCATCAGCACTCTCTACCGGGGGGATCAACTAGTGAACGCCGACTTTTTAACTCCGCGTCTTGAACAAGAACTAAAAGACCATCCCTATGGCATCTTGCACATTGCCACTCATGGCTGGTTTGCTGCAGACACCACCCAGTCCTACCTGTTGACTTATAACGGAAAACTCACCATGAATGAGCTGGACCGATTGATTGGACTGTTCCGGTATCGAAAAGATCCACTGGAACTCTTGACCCTCAGCGCTTGCCAGACCGGCACCGGCGATGACCGTGCGGCGCTCGGCCTGGCCGGTGTGGCCATCAAAGCCGGGGCCCGGAGTGCTCTCGCGACACTCTGGTTCATCAATGATGAGGCCTCCGCTACCTTGGTCTCCGAATTCTACCGGCAACTACGGAATCCCAAACTGTCTAAGGCACAAGCATTGCAGTATGCACAGCAGAAGCTCTTAGCGGATCGGGTCTATGAGCATCCGGCATACTGGTCGTCGTTTCTGTTGCTGAACAACTGGCTATAACATGTGGCCGGCCTTGTGCTACTGTAAGCAAGCACTGTATCCATTACCGGTCACTCGGCCGTAATAGGGGAGGTGCAATCGTGCGAACCGTAACTGTTTCTCTACTATCAGGACTGATCCTGAGCATGGGTCTGTTTGATCCGGCCACGACGCCGGCGGTATCGGATCAGCCCGCCGTTGCTCCGTTGGGAATACCGGGGGATGTGCCGCTTCCCCTCTACACGCCCCCCAAGAAACTGACCCCGCGTGCTCGAGTAGGCGGTGGATTGCGCGGGACGGACGGAAGCGATCCGGTGATCGTGGCCTTGGTGCCGGACCATGTTGGGCTCACCGTCAAAAAGGCTCCGGTCCTGAACTGGTTTCTCTCAAAATCGACGACATACCCGCTGAAATTTACGCTCGTCGATATCCGAACGGTCACGCCGGTACATGAAGGCTTCATTCCCACGCCGGATCATCAAGGCGTCCAATCCATCAATCTCCACGATTGGGGCCTTGCACTTGAACCAGACGTACAATACCGCTGGTACATCTCCGCGATTCGCGATCCAGACTCCCCGTCGAAGGATATTGTGGCCGGCGGCGTGATCGAGCGCTGTGAACTGAGTACGTGCCTCGTAGAAATGGAAGTCGATTTGACCTGCGACCGGCAAAGCGTGCTGCGGAATGCCTTGCGCGGTTTTTGGTACGATGCCATGGCCTGCCTCTGTGACTTGATCGACTCGAATCCCTCAGACCAAATTCTACGGAGACAACGTGCCTCACTGCTGAATCAGATCGGTCTCCATGGGGTAGCCGACTGGGATCTTCGTTCCATACAGGCCCCCGTTCGCTAAACCCCATCGACACCACCGGTAAAGGCGAGGACAGACTGGTCTCTCTTGTTTATCTGGTCTGTCTCGTTTGTTTGGTTAAACCCGATAGACCAGATGAACCAGATCAACCCTTTCCCATCCCATGCGTCTATCCGATCCGATAATCAAATTTGATTCAGCACCGAATCGTTTTCGATTCACGTGGATCGCTTTCTATCCTCCTGTAAGCGCCTCCGCATAGATGCAATTCTGGGAAAAACCGCAGACTATGAGAGAAGACATACGCATTTTTGATTAGGCACGCGGCTTGCTGGATGTTGAGCAGCCATACCGGCTTCGTCGTGAAAGGAGGCGCTCCCATGACACAGGACATCATTATGTGGGCGTTACTTGCTGGACTGGTCGGGCTCATCTGGGTGATGGCTCTCGCCATCCTTGGTGACCACCATTACACCCACGACAACCGGCAAGGAAGCGCCTCGCCGGAACCGCGCGACGGATATGCACTACACGAACGGTCATCCCGGCCGTCGAGGGCTGCAGCTTGACCAAGGGATATCTACATCCGGATTCTCCCCCTGCAGCCATGCAGCAGAATCCCCTATCCGTCAATCACCCCCCACTCAATGGAATACACCACCCGATGCTGCAGTCCTCCCCTTCAGAGAAGCAGCGGGTGACGGTCTCTCTGCCTACAGCGCTCATCGAGCGCCTTCGAAACGCAGTGTACTGGACGGGGCATCGTACCCTCGTGGGCCTGGTGGCCGAAGCGATCGAAGATATCGTAACCCAGATGGAGGAGGTCAACGGAGGGGTCTTTCCCCAGCGTGTATCCCCCCTCAAGTCAGGTCGACGCCAAGGAACACGCTCCCCTGTCCACTCCACAACGACCCATTCTCCTGATTCAACGAATCCAAACAGATAATCTTCGCGAGTCTCTTACTTCCACTCTGTGCACCTCAGCCCAAGGCGCCAAGAACCATCCTGTGATTAGGAATCTTTCGTTCCTTCACGACGTTCCTCTTCCGCAAGCACGGCTTTTGCTAGTTGTTTTACTCATGATTGCCGGTGAGGCACTGTCCGACGCGGGAGGATCGTTCGCCCTATGCCATTGCCATCCGCCAGATGGAATCGCACCGGCCCTTCACGCACCCGGTCAGTCGGACATCTCCTTCCGCTTTCGGATCGTTCTCCAGCAGACGCCCATTGTGATCGATTGCCCCTGGCTCGGCACGTCCCCTCTCTCAGGTCCACAGGGTTTCTGGAGGAAACACATGACACGATTCACTGCCTCCAAGAATCCCTGGTGGTTGGCATGATGACGATGGTGCTCGTTGCTCAGGCTCCCCTTCCAGGTTACGCGGAAGAATTGAGCACGCGGTCCGATCAGGCGCTCATTCCGGAGCTCGAGCTGATCAAAGAAGAAGAAAGCGTCAGCATTGCCTCGCGCTATGAACAGCCGATTTCGAAAGCAGCGTCTAATGTCTATGTCATCACCGACGAAGACATCCGGCAGTCCGGAGCTACGGATCTTCCCACAGTCCTCCGCCGCATCCCCGGCATGGAAGTCATGCAGATGAGTGGGGCAGATTTCAATGTCAGCCTCCGCGGGGATAACCAAACCGTTGCCAACAAACTGCTCGTATTGGTGGACGGGCGCTCGATCTATAACGATGTGCAATCAACAGTTTTCTGGAAGGCCATCCCTGTCACGCTGCCAGAGATCAAACGGATCGAGGTCATAAAAGGGCCTGCTTCAGCGATATATGAGTTCAATGCTTTTGATGGGGTCGTCAATATCATTACGAAGTCGCCAGAGGAGATGAAGGGCACGACACTCCAGTTCGGTGGTGGGAGCTACGGAACCATTTCAAGCGCCGCCATTCAGGCTGATACGGTGGACAAGTTCGGATACCGACTGTCCGTGGGGCACGATCAAAATCAGGAGTGGCGAAACTCCGATGCACTGACTTTTCGCTCAAACAAGTACAATGGCCAGACCACATATGCGCCATCGGGAGAATCCAAGCTGCTGGTCTCGGGTGGTCTTGTCGATGTGAATCGCTACGATGGGCCGATTAGCGGGAATCTCAGCGGCGCCTATCGGTTCTGGAAAGAGAAGGCGGCAGCGGGCTACATACGCAAAGCCGAAGTCGCCATCTCTGCCTTAAACGCATTGGCCGATAGACACAAGGAACACCCGTTGGGCGATACGATAGGCAGCCGGGTCATGGGCTGGCTGACAGTGAGGTGTTCGATGACATCAATGGTTGTCTTGTAGGGACCGGGCCGACAGACAGAGAGAGCAGTTTTCGCTATCTTTTCCTGTTTATAATGAAGCCCAGGCGGGACAGAACAATGACACTGACAACTCACTATTCGCACCTGAACGGTCGCTGAGGTCTCAATGGTCACCGCAACGGATCACTATTCGGTCCTCGTTGTCGAAGATAACCCGGACCTCGTCATCGGGTTACAGGATTTGCTGCACCATGATGGCTACGCTGTCACCGTGGCCGGCACTGTCGCCGGCGCCATCGAACTCGTTCGAGCCCATCGTTTCAACGCCATCTTGCTGGACCTGGGCCTGCCGGACGGCGATGGTCTCGAGGTCTTGAAAGAAACTCAACGCCGGGATCCCTCTCTTCCTGTTGTGATTGTGACCGCCCATATCTCGACGGATCGCACCGTGGGGTCGCTGACGGAGGGGGCCTTTGCCTATTTGACAAAGCCCTATCATCATGAAGAACTCAGGCAGACACTGCGGCGCGCCATCGGGGTCAAAGATCTCGCCGTCAAGGTTGAACGTGTGCAGCACCTCCTCAGTGAAAGCGAAGATCGCTTCCGCTCGCTGGTGGAGTCGGCCACAGACGCCATTATTGTGGCCAACGGGCAGGGCCTGATCGTCTCGTGGAATCGATCTGCATCGAAGCTCTTCGGGTATACCGGCGAGGAAGCGATCGGCAAGCCTCTCACCATCATCATGCCGCAACGCTACCGCCTCGCTCACGAGCAAGGCCTCTCTCGCATGGAATCAACAGGCAAAGGCCGCGTGATGGGGTCCGTCATTGAGTTGCACGGACTCAAGAAAGATGGAACCGAATTTCCCATCGAGCTCTCCTTGGCCACCTGGAGAAATACGGAGAATACCTACTATAGCGGCATCATTCGCGACATTTCTGAGCGCAAGAAGACCGAGCAGGCTCTGGCACAACTCCAACGCCAGCACTCGCTCATTCTGACGCAGGCCGGCGAAGGTATTTACGGCCTCGACCGCCGCGGACACACGACGTTTGTCAATCCCAGTGCGGCGGCCATGCTCGGCTACAAGGTAGAGGAATTATCGGGCTGTCACATGCACAGCGTCCTTCACCATTCCAAGCCGGATGGGAGCCCCTACCCTGCAGAAGAATGTCCCATTTATGCCTCAACCCGCGATGGGCTGGTTCACCGCGTGAACAATGAGGTGTTCTGGCGAAAGGACGGCACAAGCTTCCCCGTCGAATACACCAGCACACCCATTTGTGAAGGAGACGAAGTGGTCGGTGCGGTACTCGTCTTCCGTGACATGACCGAGCAGAAGGAGGCCCAACGCGTCGTGGAGGAGAGCCAGGAACGGTTTCGCCAGTTGGCGGAACACATCAAGGAAGTGTTCTGGATCACCGATCCCATGATGAATCGGATGATCTATATCAGTCCCGGGTACGAAGAAATTTGGATGCGATCCTGCGAGAGCCTCTACGCATCACCCCGATCCTGGCTGGAGGCCATCCATCCCGAAGACCGTCACCGTATCCTGGAAGCCGCCTTGAACAAGCACATCATGGGTACCTACGACGAGCAGTATCGGATTCTACGCCCCGATGGATCGGTGCGATGGATCTGGGATCGTGCCTTCCCGATCCGTGACGACTCCGGCGTGGTGTATCGCGTCGTGGGTTTGGCCGAAGACATCACGGATTACAAGCAGGTCGAAGCGGCCCTCCTCGAAAGCGAACGGCGGTATCGGGCGCTATTCGACGATAATCCCTCCATGTATTTCATGGTGGATTCCGATGGCACGGTCTTGTCGGTCAACCGCTCTGGTGCAGACCGACTCGGATATCAGGTGGACGATCTGCTGGGACAATCCGTATTCAAGGTCTTCTATGAACCGGACTGCGAAGCCGTTCGCCGGAATCTGCAACTCTGCCTTTCCAATCCTGGCCGCCCCATGTGCTGGGAGGTCCGAAAGGTCCGGAAGGATGGCACCGTGATTTGTGTCCGGGAAACCGCTCAAGGAGTGTGCAATGAAAAGCAGGTGCCGGTGGTGCTGATCGTGTGCGAGGACATCACCGCCGTCAAAGAGGCAGAGCATGCCTTGCGCGACAGTGAAGAGTTCAAGAACCAAATCCTGCGCAGCAGCGCTGATTGTATCAAAGTATTGGATTTGGAAGGCCGCATCCAGTTCATGAACGAGGCCGGACGGGCGTTGTTCGAAATCAGTGACCTGGCCCCCCTCGTCAATACTCCATGGACGGAATTCTGGGAGGGAGACAACAGGGACGCTGCGCTCCGCGCGCTCGCCGCGGCAAAAGCGGGGGAAATCGGCAAATTCATCGGGTTCTGCCCCACGGCAACCGGCAATTCGAAATGGTGGGATGTGCAAATCACTCCGATCGTGGATGCCCACAAAATCCCGGTACGGCTTGTCGCGATCTCGCGAGATATCACGGGTCAAAGAAAGGCCCAAGAAGCTTTGCAGGCCAGCGAAGAACGCCAGGAGTTGGTGATCCGTGGTTCGAACGACGGGTATTGGGACGGCCGGATGCTTCCCGGCGAGCATTGGAGTTCGCCACGGACTCCGATCTGGTGGTCGCCTCGTGTGCGGGAGATGCTGGGTTACACCGAAGAAGAATTTCCCGATGTCTTAGAAAGCTGGACGTCGCGACTCCATCCCGAAGATACGGATCGCGTGTTCGCGGCCTTGACGGCCCATATCGAGCGCCGCGATCCCTACGATGTGGAGTATCGGCTGCTTACCAAAGCCGGAGAGTATCGATGGTTCCGCGCCCGCGGCCAAGCGATCTGGGACGAGACCGGCCGGATGACCCGTATGGCCGGCTCGCTCCAGTGCGTAACGGATCGCAAACGTGCGGAGGACGCGCTTCGCCGCAGCGAACAACTCCTTCGTGACGTGGTTGACAAGACGACCGCCGTGATCTATGTAAAATACGCGGATGGCCGGTATCTCCTGACCAATCGCCGGTTCGAAGAGCTCTTCAACCTCACCACTGACCAGATTGTCGGTCATACCGACCACGAGATTTTCCCCAAGGACTTCGCGGAAGCATTTCGTGCCAACGACGTGGGCGTGTTGGAGCGCAATACAACGGTGGAGTATGAAGAAGAGGCGCCCCACCCGGATGGGCCGCATACCTATATCTCGATCAAATTTCCGCTGTGCGATCACACCGGCAAACCCTACGCAACCTGCGGTATTTCCACCGACATTACCCAACGCAAGCGCATCGAACACGCTATCCACACTCATGAGGAGCAACTCCGCCATGCCCTGGCCTCGGCAGAAGTGGGCACGTGGGATTGGGACCTCCAGACCGGTCGATTCTTGTGGTCCTCGCAGGTCGGCAGGTTCCTCGGCCTATCGGACGGGGCGCGGCCTCGCACGCAGAACGACTGGCTGGCGCTCGTGTATCGGGAGGATCGGGAGTCGATGGAACGTGCGACTCGCCAGGCAATGGATCAACCAGGCACCGAAGTGGCATTTGAGCACCGTGTCATGAGGCCGGACGGCAGCTTCCAGTGGTGTGTCTGGACTGGTGAGATTATTCGAGATCATGACGGAAAGGCCCTGCATATATTGGGAACGGTCCGCGCCACGACGGCTATAGGAAAGGACGTCCTTGAGCAAAGGCGCGGGAATGCCTAGCGCGTTTCCGTCATGGGACGTGGCACGATTCGTCTAGGAGCCTGTCCGACATTGCCCTTCGTCACGAGGCGAAAGAGGCGCGGGCGGATGCGCGGCCGAGAACAAAGCAGATGCTTGGACATCATTCGCCGCAGTAGAAGGAACAATGTCGGACAGGTTCCCAGGATGATGAACGCCATTGACGGCATCAACAGGCTCTTCCGCGCAGGCCGGTCAGGAGGCGCCCGGGCTGTGGTCGGACTCGCCTGCTTGCTCAGCCTCGGCACCCCGTGTGTGTCCGAATCCGCCACGATGGACATTGCCATCCTGCAGTCTTCCGATATCGAGGCGTATCGCGAGGCCATTGCAGGCTTGAAGGCCACGGGCCCGAGTGGAGCGGTCTATACCGAATACGATGTGCAAGGCGACCTGGAGCTTGGGAAAAAGCTCGCGCGCAAGCTGCGGGCATCGAATGCGTCACTGGTCGTCGCCGTGGGGCTCAAGGCCGCGATGGCAGCGAAATTAGAAATTGTGGATGTCCCGATCGTCTATATGATGATCCTGGACCCTTTGAAACATCAGCTCACAGGCGCCAACATGACCGGCACGCTACTGGAGGTCCCCATCGACCGGCAGCTGAAGATCATGCGAAGGTTCCTGCCGACCCTTCACCGGATCGGAACTCTCTACGATCCAGATAAAACCTCCTCACGGATGAAAGATGCGATGCGGCAGGCGGCCACCTCCGACTTTAAATTGAAGGGGCTTCCCGTCGAAAGTGAAAAGGACGTGCCCCAGCAATTGCGCAAGCTGCTTTCGGATGTTGATGCCCTCTGGCTCATGCCGGACTCCACGGTGCTCACCAACGAGTCCGTGCGATTCATCCTTGAGTCAGCGCTCGCAAATCAGATACCGGTGATCGGGTTCTCACCGGAGTTCACACGTCTGGGAGCGCTGCTCAGCTTGTCCGTCAACTATGGCGATGTCGGGCGAGAAACCGGACTGCTCGCGAAGCGCCTTCTCGACGGGGAACGGCTGCTGCCGCTCAACCCTGTGCCGATCGAGCGTCTCAAGATCACCGTCAATCTCAAGACCGCGAAGTTCCTCGGCATTACCTTTCCGAATGAGCTGACGAGTCTCATCGATGAAACCTATTAATTGGAACAATCAATTGAATCCTGCTTCTCCGCCACAAGAACCCAGGGCTCCCGTGCCATTACCTGCAAACCGGTTCCTCAGCCTGCGCACAAAGTTCGTACTATTTTTCAGCCTCATTCTCGTCATCACCTGTTCGACCTTGAGCTGGTACTTCGTCGAAAAGAGACGAGAGGCGATGACCGACAACCTCCAGCAGCTGGGAACGATCCTCCTCACGAGCATTGTGCGCAATGACCATTTCCGATATGCAGGCCTCGTGGCGGAAGATCGCGCCACGCTCCAACAATTCATTGAGGGCCTCCTAGCCGTCCAGGATGTGGTGTATGTGGTCATTACCGGCTCAGACGGCACCGTACTCGCCCAGCACACGAAGGGAGCGCGCCAATCTGATGCCAGCCTTGTGCGGTCCATAAATCATCCTCTGTACCCGGATCATCAGATTGCGAAACAGCTCTTCCGATCGTCCAGCACCATTCCTCAGATGACACGCCTTTCCATCTCAAACAAACTCGGCAATCGATTTGCCTGGGAGGAAATCGTGTACGACTTTGCCATGCCGGTGCTGCGAGCGGCAAACGGAAACACCTCGCTGCCTCCCTTCTCCATTCAGCTGGATGAAGCAAGCACCGCCTTACCCCCGACACAGCCGGCAATCGTGTCCGGTGTCGTCCAAATAGGATTGACCGACGCACACCTGAAACATGAGCTCGCGACGATGATCAGGAATATTCTCCTCCTGACCGCCTTCCTCATCAGTGCAGGCGTGCTCGGCGCCCAGCTGCTCACCCTCCGTATCACGAAGCCTCTGAGGAGCCTTGCCGATGTGGCTCGACAAGTGGCTGAGGGCCAATCGCCTATGCCCCTCACACCCTCCACCCGCGACGAAGTCGGCCAACTGACGAGTACGTTTAACCTGATGACCCACTCATTACAGGAAAGGAGCCTCGCCATCACAGCGAACCTGGCCACCATCAAACACCAGGTCAGTCAATTGACCACGTTGCACCAACTCAGCGCTGCCATCGCCCGCACGCTGGACCTGAACCAGCTCATCAACACCGTCCTTGAGCTGCTGATCGCAAACCTCGGTTTTACGCGAATGGTGTTGATGCTGCGGCATCCGGAACGAGACGCGGCCTATGTGGCCCAGGTCGCGGGAGTCTCGCCGGACATAGCGGAAACAGCTCACCATCTTGAGATGCCGATCCAGGATGATGGGAGCCTCCAGGCCGACCTGCTGATTCATGGCAAGCCTTTGCTCATTCCGACCCTTGAGGCCGTGGCCGATCGCGTGCAACCATCTGTATTGGAGTTAGCTCGCCGCACCGGGGTGAGGTCGTTCGTCGCGGTGCCGCTCCAGAGTCACAACCAGATTCTGGGGTATCTCGCCGCCGACCGGGGCTCACAGCCCTGCACGGACGAGGATCTCCATATGCTGGTGACGATCGCCAGCCACGTGGCCGCGGCCATCGACAATGCCAGAGCCTATTCCCACCTCGAAGAACTCACGCAGCACCTCGAGCAGCGTATTGTCGACCGCACGCAGGAATTGTCTCTCGCCAATGCGCGCCTTCAGGAGCAAGACCGGCGGCGGTCGCTGTTTCTCTCTGTCGCGTCGCACGAGTTGCGCACCCCCATGACCGTGATTCGCAGCTTTGCTGACAATATGCGCGACGGGGTTGCAGGGCCGGTGAACGAACAACAATTGACCTACCTTACCCGCATCGGACACAACCTGAACCGGCTCACCAGAATCATCAATCAATTGCTCGATTGGTCTCGCCTTGATTCTAAAAAGGAAGCGCTCAACCTCAAACCGATCTGCGTTGAAGCCACGGCCCTCCTGGTCGCCGAAAGTTTGCGCACCGTCGCGGCTGAAAAATCGATTGCTCTCGAGATCGTACATGTGGATGGGCTTCTAGCGGTCCAGGGTGACCGCGACAAACTGGAGCAGATCCTCTGGAATCTCATCGGCAATGCGATCAAATTCACACCACCGGGTGGCCGCATCACCGTCAATTTCCAGACCACTCCAGAAGGCTTTGTCCAAACCTGTATCGCTGATACCGGCTGCGGAATTGACCCGGGTCACGTCGAACACCTCTTCCAGGAGTTCTCGAAAGTGCCGTCTGCCATGCCCACCGCGCAGGGGGCTCAGCTTGGTCTATTCATTACCAAGAGCCTGGTGACGATGCATCGAGGAACCATTTGGGTAGAGAGTACACCCGGAGCCGGCACTCGCTTTTACTTCACTGTGCCTGTCGCGTCTTCGCGAGAAGACTTGCGGCAACCGGCCACGTAGCGAGGCGAGTGCAATGTCGTGAGCGAGACGGATGTGAAAGGCGAGACCGGCCACCACCGTCTGGTGCATGCCATGCGTATCGCGCTCGTCACGCCCTACGCGCCACGTGGCCTATTTCAGGGATTGAGAGGGGTGTATTTTCCCGTGTGTATGATCTACACTTTCACAAGAATTGCCTCTTCTCTACAGACACGATGCGCGCCAAAATTCTAATCGTCGACGACGACCGCGATATTCTTCTCGGACTCGAGAATCGTATTACCTGGATGGGGCACGAGCCTGTCACAGCCGATAACGGCAAGGATGCACTACGTCTGATTGAGCAAGGAGAATTCGATCTCGTGCTTCTGGATTTGGAACTGCCGTTCCTGTCCGGTCTGGAAATTTTGCAACGCGTGAAAGGCGCTTCGCTCAACGAGCGGCGCACCGAAGAAGACACCAACGCAACCACAACCTACACCACACCGCTCATCATCATCCTGACCGCATTCGGCACCATTGAACGCGCCGTGCACGCCATGCAGCTTGGTGCATTTGATTTCCTGACGAAACCGTTCAGCGCGGACCACCTGTCCGTCGTGGTACAAAAAGCCCTGGCCACTGTGGCGCTGCACCGTCAGGTCGACGTCCTCCGCAAAGAAGTCGACGATCGGTACGATCACCTCGTGGGGACCAACGTCAAGATGGCCGCACAACTCACGACCGCCAAACAAGCCGCCCCGTCCGACGTGACCGTCCTCCTGCTCGGTGAAACCGGCACGGGAAAGGAAGTCGTGGCCCGTGCCATTCATCGTTGGAGCCCACGCCGCTCGAAACCTTTTGTCGCGGTGAATTGTGCGGCCCTGCCGGAGCACCTGCTCGAGAACGAACTGTTCGGCCATGAAAAGGGTTCCTTCACCGGAGCGGTCAAACGGGAACCTGGGAAGATCGAAGTGGCAGAAGGCGGAACGGTGTTTCTTGATGAAATCGGAGATATGCCGCTCCCGTTACAAAGCCGTCTGCTGCGGGTCCTCCAGGATCAGACATTCTATCGTGTGGGCGGAACCCAGCCGGTTCGCACCAATGTGCGATTCATCGCGGCCACCAATAAAGACATACGGCGCGCGATCCAACAGGGCGCGTTTCGTGAAGATTTATACTACCGGCTCGCTGTCATCACCGTGACGCTCCCGCCTCTGCGTGAACGGATGGACGATGTCCCTGCACTCGCCCAGCATTTCGTCAATCGCGCGGTCAGAATGGGGATTCATCGCCCCTGCAGCCTGAGTGACCACGCCTTACAGGCGTTGCAACAGTATCAGTGGCCGGGCAACATCCGCGAACTGGAAAATGTGCTGACGCGTGCGCTCATTTTGTGTCCCGATGACACCCTTGAGCCAGCGTGCTTGCACCTGTCAGATTCACCGGTCCCCTTGGCGGCCGAGACCGAGACAGGATCTCCTCCCCGTCACTATCATGAAAGCATGGAAGCCTATAGTCGGAAGGTCATCGAAGAGGCGTTGCGCAGAAATGGATGGAACCAAACACGAGCCTCCGAAGAACTCGGCCTTCAACGGACCTACCTCACGAAACTACTCCGCCAGAAAGACATCTCTGGCAGACCTCCCAAAGAGTCCTCCACATATTCCGAGGAGGATTCACCCTGAATCTGGAACGCGCCATACGCGAGAGAAACTGATACCTTCTAGCAGGACGCTGAAAAAGCCCGCAGGCTTATCCATTTGACTCAAAGACGGAAGACACCCCCGCCTTCTCGATTAACGTCTTTACAGTAGCCGCGCCCTGCCCCTCCAACCGTGCCAACAATCCAACGACAAGAAAGCGCGCATCGATTACGTCGAGAATATGTCGCCGCAGCTCATCACGAAAGGGCGCGAGACTCTCATCGTGAAGATAGCGATCAACCGTGCGAGGCAGCCGCCGTCTCCAGGCCTCCGCAGCCTGTCGTGCACCGTCAGCGGCAGGTCCTCCATGAACAAGAATAGTACGGACTTCATGCTCAAAGAACCCCACATGCACTTCTTCATCTTCCAGGATCGAGGTCAGATCAGGTCGCAAGCCGACTAAGAGCCTTGCAAACTCTAATCCCAACGTTTCGTACCCGTAGAGATGCACCGCGAGGACCTTCCATTGGCTGGGCACACGAGGAAGTGCCGTCTTGCCGTGCGAACTCGTTCCCAGCAGCAGCTCAAACTGCTTGAGGTGCTGCGCTTCTTCTTCCTCATGACGACGCAAGAACTGCAGCACACCGGGCGGAACGTCCTGCGCTTGCGCAGAGCGTACTGCCCACAAGGCCATCGCCTCCGCCTTCAGGAATTGTTCAAGGATCGCCCGTTCACAGCTGGAAGGAAGCGGATGAGTCATGCGTCCAGTCTACCCGAACGATGGGTCGGAACCAACATTCGAGTAGGAGCAGAAGGAGCCTATTCGACAACAAACCGCATAACTCGCCAAAACTATTGATGCCGCACGGTAGACACATTCCAGATGATTCCTGTATTATCTCGACCAGTTACGTACCATCCTTTCTGGCGGTGTAGCTCAGTTGGTAGAGCAGCGGACTCATAAGCCGCGGGTCACCCGTTCAATCCGGGTCACCGCCACCAATTTTATTGTAGGACCGAGGACCAGTCCGACCAGCCCCGAATAATCCCCCGACAGTTCTGCCGTGAGATAAC
>JAGXAR010000165.1 GCA_018971525.1 Nitrospirota bacterium | reverse complement strand
ACATATTTGCGAGCAGCTTCTGAAATCATATAATTCGGTATCGCCGAGGAGTCCGCGAACGGCTCATCGAACGACTGGATGATCGCTGGCAGCATCCCCTCAATTTGCCCTTGGGGATCTTCATACAGGTATTCAGAGTGATCCGTCCCATACCGGGTCGCGATTGTTCTGGCAAAAGGTCGCTCATCAATGCCGACCTGCCCGGATTCAAACCCAATCGTAAAGGTCTTCACCTTACCCTGCCCTGCTCCAGACATGAGGGCGACGATCGCGCTGGAATCGACTCCTCCGCTTAAAAATGCTCCGAGCGGCACCTCGCTGACGAGGTGAAGTCTGACCGCTTCCTCAAGATGATGCAGCAGGCCCTCGGCATAATACTCAATGGAATTGTGACCTTCCCCGCTGGGTTTCAGTTGCCAATAGCGGCGGAGATGTAACCTTCCGTTGCTCCAGACGCCAATGTGAGCAGGCGGAATCTCGCGAATCCCCTCATAGATCGTGTGAGGACCTGGAACGTATTTGAATGTGAAATAATCGGAGAAGGCTTGCAGGTTGATCGTCCGCTCGAGGCCTGGAACTGCGTGCAGACATTTGAGTTCACTGCCGAAATACAGAGCATTCTTCTGTTGTAAGTAATAACAGGGTTTGATTCCGAGTCTATCACGCCCGAGCAGGAGCTTCTTCTGACGGTCATCCCAAATTGCGAAAGCAAACATCCCTCGAAGGTGCGTGACCAGGTCCTCACCATACTCCTCATATAAATGGACCAAACACTCGGTATCGGAAGAGGTCGCGAGTTGATGGCCACGCTTTCGGAGATCGTCTCTCAGCTCCCGGTAGTTGTAAATCTCCCCGTTGAAGACTACCCACACCGTTTGATCTTCATTGTGGATCGGCTGCTTCCCTGCATTCAGGTCGATGATCGACAGCCGTCGCATGCCCAATCCCACGCGATCTCCAAAGAAAAACCCATCGTCATCCGGGCCTCGCCGGCGAATGAGCGCACACATCCGTTTGACCAACGGTTGATCAACCTGTCCCGGCTCTGCATGAACGGCACCGACAATGCCACACATGAGCAGTACCTCAGCGATTCACATTCTGCGAAGAAACGGCAGCGCGGGACCTTCGCCCCCAATGCCGCCGACCATACCCGAGCATTCCGAGCAATTCGATGGTAAGACGCCACGGTAAAAACACCGGGACTAATATCAGTCCTGCCAGTGCCTTTCCCGGCGCCTTCGTAGAGAATATCCCCAACACAAAGTAGCCTGCGATTGCCGCAAAGAGCGCCGCAGCCCAATAGAAAGTAAATCCCCAGAATGGATGACCCGCATTCACCCAACTCCCGACGAGGCAGAGGAGGGCCAGCGACGCTTGACTCGAGTAGTTCGGTGCGACAAGGGTCACAGCCGAATCAATCAATGACAGCGATCTCGTCCGAATCCCCTGTCGGATCAGCGCCCACACTTTGCTGCCCATGACGGCATACCGGCCGCTTGCCCACCTCAACCGTTGATGCGAAGCCTGCTTGAAATTCTGTGATTCTTTCGCAAAGGTCTTGGCCAAGGGATTGAAGTAAATCTTTTCACCACCCAAGAGAAGCTCAACTGAGAACTCCCAATCTTCTCCGACTGAAAAAGCCGTCCATCCATGTCGTTCCAGGATTCCTGCGCCCAAGCACATCCCGGTACCTGTGAGCATTCCCTGGAGTCCAATAGCCGTTTTCCCGGAATAGTAACGCCCATTTCGCAATACACCTGTCACAGCCATGATCCGTGTAAATGGACTGGTCCAGGGGTTTGAGATGTAGTTATAGCCCTGCTGAACCTGACGGCCTGCCTGGAATTCTACGTTGAAAGCAGACAGGAGATCACGGTCTGCAAGCGTATCGGCATCAACGATGACAACCGCATCAAAGGCAATCTGAGCATTTCTTGCCTCTTCAATGCCCCAGGCAAGGGCTGCCCCCTTTCCCGCTTGCCCATCGAATCGTTCGAAGCACCGGGCGTTCAGGCTATTTGCGACAACAGCTGTCCCATCGGTACATCGATCAGCAATGACAAGAACCTTGTAACGATCACTTGCATAATTCAAATTGTGCAGGCTTTCCAGCGTACTTGCGATCCCCACTTCCTCATTATGGGCAGGGATCAATACGAGGAACCGGGCTTGCCTGCCCACAGAAGAGGCCATGGGAGGACGGTAGAAAAACGAACATACCGCGAGGCACCACTGATACAAAACCAGCAGCGTGAGCGGGAACATTATCAGAAGAAGTAATATCCCGACGATGGTAGTCATGAAATCTAGGGTTACCGAAGCTGGGAACCAGCGGGTTCGGCTGCCACGCCATCGATGCGTTTCGCGAGTATGGCAATCGCTGAGGTGTCATAAGGCAGCACACTGAATACTTTGGCCACATTGATAGCTGGCTTGCCGGGACGAAGAACCTTTTGCAGAACAGTCGCCACCCACGAGAGCGGCACGAGCACGAAAGTCGGGAGCCAGATCACCGTGAGATCTGGATTGGCTTTTCGAAGATGATCCAACAACTCACGTTTGGTCGGCAAGACGGGGGCGAGCAGATTCAACGGACTCGGCACGCTGTCCCAGGTATCAGTCATCCATGCCAAAAACAGGCCGGCAAATCCCACATCCACAACGCCCAGCCTATCGCTCGGGGAACCGACCGCCACAAAGAAATTGCCCAGGCGCTTCCCGAGACGGCCTGGAGGATCGAAATTCCGGTAGTCCACTAGTGCTCCTGGACGGACCACCTTTACTGCAATACCAAGATCTGTTCCCAGGTGGACCGCCAGTCGTTCCGATTCAAGCTTGCCCCAGACGTACGGCCCCGATCCCCTACTATCCGGCTCAAGCGGGTGGTTGTCGCTGATTGGCGAGCCAGTCCCTTGAGCCAATACAGCCAGACTGCTCACATGAATGAAATGCGTAATGCCGGCGGCTGCCGCGCCCCTGACCATATGCATAGTGGCATCCAGCGAATTACGCTGGTGCTCTGGCCACCCACCGGCAGTCTCGGCTGCTGCGTGAATGACCGTATCGACTCCCTTGAACAGAACCGCGCCTGCGCCCGTCGCCACATCCGCCACGACATATTCCGCACCGGCAATCCGTTCCCATTGCGAGGGCTCGCGACGCGCCACGACTCGCACGGGACGATCGCGCTTCAGCACGGCACGGACGATCTCTTTCCCAAGAAACCCTGTTCCGCCTGTCACAAGCACACCTCGACTATCGACCGGTCTCGGCGCCGCGGAAGCTAAGGCCTTTGCCTCTCCAACCTTAAGAGCCTCCGCCACCCGCTCACAAATACGAACGGTTTCAAGCAAACTTTCAGGAGACAGCGGAGAGGGAGTTTTCGTCCGCACAGACTCATAAAATGCAGAAAAGAGTTCTGCCAGCCCTGGGTAGCTGCGCTGGCGCTTCAGAAAGCGGCGCCCCATCGCCGCTGTAGTTCCAGTCAGGAGTTGCCAGGACTGTCGATAGGGAGCCAATAACTTGTCGATGCCGGACGAACCTGGGCCGACAGCCCGCTGCGTCGTGCTCCGGACGTAATCGGCGAAGAGCGACCCGTTTTCCGCGATCACCCGCAGATAGCTTTCGACAGGGCGGCCCTCGAGCGTCACGACCAACGTCCCGGTCACTCCACCACGCCGCACGAGTGCATGCACCGTCCCGGCTTGACTCACTTCGAGCGATACCAGCTCGATGGGCCCCTCTGCCGCCTGTTCGAGGACTAGCAGCAGCAGATAGACCGGATGGGGCAGGATATCGAGCAGTTGATGGTCCGCACGAAGCACGGTACGACCGCCCGGGGCGTGTCGGACTGTGCGGAAAGAAAAGTAGCTTTCGACATGGACAACCCGACCGATTGAGGGCAGATATTGGGTGAGCACCCGAGTCGGCGACTCATAGAGCAGCTGGTGGCCGGCGCAGACCAGAAGATTCTTCGCTCGGGCTTCGTCCAGGACCTGTTGCGCGTCCTCGACTCGCTCCGTAAATGGTTTCTCGACATAGATATGGCTACCAGCCTTCAACGCTGATAGTGCGAGAGGTGCATGGGAAACCGGAGGCGTACAGATGTGCACGACGTCAGGTCGTTCAGCAGCTAGGAGTTCTTCGGGAGTGCCGTAGCTCTTGATCCCCGGCACAATGCTTCGCACCGCAGCCTGGGCGATGTCAGAGGGATCTGCCACCGCGACCAGCTCGGCACCGGCGCATCGCAAGATCGCTCTGGCATGGTGCTGGGCATGGCGGCCGGCGCCGAAGAGCGCGATGCGGAGAGGACTCGGTTGTGAGACTGTTGGGTTAGAGTTTGTCACAAGTAGTATCTGTATCAGTAAGCTAGCATACGATTAGTTCGTAGCATGGATCTGCACGACATTCCCACGCTAAAAAAACTTGCACTATTCATCGCCCTCACCGTGACATCAACAGTTCTTTGTAGACCAATGCCACTCG
>JAGXAR010000065.1 GCA_018971525.1 Nitrospirota bacterium | reverse complement strand
TGCAGGAGCCAATGTACGGCAATTGCTCGGGCGACCTGGCGAAGTCTGGGGCGCCGAATCGGGGACGGATAAACTCATCGTGGTACGAACACTCCGGATGCAGGACTCGAAAAGCGCACAGTCCGCAACATTCAATCCGTCTTACGGACGATGATGAATGCCTCCATCGAGGACGGCCTGATCGCCACCAATCCTGCCGCGAAGCCGGCGCGTGGCCTGAAGTTGACCCGGTCCAAAGCGACCGAGCAAGAAGAAATCAACGCCCTGACGGAGGGCCCGGCAATTGTTCTTGGCGATAGCCTACGGTGAAGCCCCGCGCTATTGTCCGCTCTTCTTCGTCCTGACATGAACAAGTATGAGGCTGGGCGAAGCGTTGGCTCTTCAACAGAGGATCTTGATTGCTCTGCGAAGACGAGTTGCATTGCCCGCGCGTTAGCAGAAGGCGGAACTCTGGATACGCCCAAGTCTGGCCATGGGCGGACCGTCGATCTGTCGCAGTCGCTCACCGACAGGCTGGCCGCCCATAAAATGACACGCGAACAGGATACGCTCAAGTATGGATGGGCCGACCTGCCGCCCTGGCTGTTCGTGACGAAAGCCGGAACCCCGCGCGACGCCGCGCATGTTGAAGGCGGCAACGCTCCCCTGCCCTTCACGCGGCACGGTCTGCGCCATAGCTATGCGTCGATTCTGTCGGCGGAGGCTGTCAGCCCTGTCTACGTGCCAGAACAGCTGGGCACGCGACGATTGAACTGACCCTGTCGACCTGTGGACGCTGGTTGAAACAGAACGCGCCAGGCGCCCTCGATCGGCTCGATTGTGCCCTGAGTTTTGAGAGTGGGCGCAAAGTGTAACAGAAGCGGCTTTTGCGGTGGGAGCGGTGGGGACCCCTTCAGCGGGAGTCCCCTACGTTCAAGCACTTAACATGGCGACGGCGATCCGGATTGCACGGATGACCTGCGGTTTACGAATGTGAACAAACTACCATTGAAGAGGCTCGGTGTTTCAAATGATTTCCCTGTTTTCCTCTTTGTATTGGACTCTTAGGTGGTTTTCACTGTCTCCACTGACTCCGATGAGTCTTGGCCTTTAAGGAAATGTTTAGGGCAAATTTAGCGGAACCTCTGCCCGATGCTTCGGTTCCTGATCGGGTCTCTAACAGGCTGCGGAAAAACTGTTGTGTTCTCCTGTCTCCTGGGGTAGATAGGTAAAACTATTTAGTCACCATTCCAGGAGGTTCATGATGCGTGGTCAGGACACCCAGCAGGCCGGGATGTTCAGTTATCTTTCGCCCGAGGAGCGGGTCCCGGCGGCCCACCCGCTGCGGCCTCTCCGGCAGTACGTGGACACGGCCCTGATCGCGGTGTCCCCCACGCTCGAGCAGCTCTATGCCCGGACCGGTCGGCCCTCGATTGCTCCGGAGAAGCTCCTGCGCGCCCTGTTGCTGCAGGTGCTCTACAGTATTCGGAGCGAACGGCTGTTGATGGAACAACTGGACTACAACCTGCTGTTCCGCTGGTTTGTCGGCCTCGATCTGGACGCGCCCGTGTGGGACGTGACCGTCTTCACCAAGAACCGGGACCGCTTATTGGACGGCGACGTGGCCACGGTGTTCTTTGAGCAGGTGTTGGCCCACGCGAAGACCCACCGTCTGTTGTCCAACGAGCATTTCACGGTCGACGGTACGCTGATCGAGGCCTGGGCCGGCCAGAAGAGTTTTAAGAAGACGGCCGAGCCCCCGGCGGTCCCGCCGCCGGATGATCCCGGCAATCCCAGTGTGAACTTCCGGGGCGAGCGGCGGACCAACGCGACGCATGCCTCGACGACCGATCCGGAGGCTCGGCTGTACAAGAAGGCGGTAGGCCAGGAAGCCAAGCTGTGCTTCTTGGGTCATGTGCTGATGGAGAATCGGCATGGACTGGTCGTGAACACGCGCCTCACCCCGGCGACCGGCACGGCGGAACGGGAGGCGGCGGTCGCCTTGCTGGACGCCCGGGCCACCACACGACGGATCACGCTGGGTGGAGATACGAACGATGACACACACCAGTTCGTCCAGGATCTGCGGGCGTTGCAGATCACGCCCCATGTGGCCCAGCACACGACGCGGCGAACGAGTGCCATTGATGGCCGAACCACACGACACCCCGGCTATGCCGTCAGTCAACAGAAGCGCAAACGAGTCGAAGAGATCTTCGGGTGGTTGAAGACCGTGGGATTGTTGCGGAAGGTCAAACTCCGCGGCATGCAGCGAGTCGGCTGGCTCTTCACCTTCGCCGCGGCGGTGTACCACCTGGTGCGGATCCGCAATCTCGTGGAGAGCGCCGCATGAGCCGACAAGGCTTCGCCGCGCGCGCAGAGGCCTCCAGCGGGCCGCCACGAGAGGACGCCACCCCATCACGGATGGGCGTTGACGGCTCGTGTGAGTGGGTTTGGGGCGCAGCGGTCTCATTCAACCCGGGTTTTTCCGCAGCCTGCTAGGAGACAAGTGGGAACTGGAATTAGGGCTCTTTCGGCTTCCACAATGGAAGCAGATGGCGGTTTAGAAGGGCTCGACGTTGCAGAAGCCGCGAGCGGTCTTCTTCACCCGGATCATGGCATTGGATGGCGAGAACCGATCCACTGGTATCCGTATGCTGAACAACGTGGAACTTGTCGACTCACCGCGGAGGGAGAGCGACCGTGAAGACCGTGCCACTCCTTGCGAGTGTTCTGATGAGCCAGGCTCTGTAAACCGGATGCATCGACACACAGCTCCTGATCCAACAGTTCATCGCGCAGTTTGCCGTTGAAACTCTCGAAATAGCCAGAGCGCTGTCAGTCCGACCTCAAAAACGATACCTCCCTCCGAGCGAATAGATCGTGTCCTTGAAATCTCGCGTCACTACCGTAGAGGTTCGCTGAGTCCGTTGGAAGGACGCCGAGAGGCTCGTCGCAGAGGTGAGTCGATAGAGAAACTCGGCCATGCCCTGGTGGCTATCATCACGTCGGTCGAGATGCGTATCTCCGAGCAGCTCACTGGTGAAGTCCTTGCGCCGGTAGATATAACCCAGATGCAGGGAGAGCGACTCGATCAGCGTGAGGTCCATTCCGGACGAGACTGCATGCAATCGGTACGAGACATCATCATTGAATTGGGTATTTCCTCGGCCATCGGCCAAACCCCGTTCATAGATGTAGCCAAGCGACACCGCCACGCGGGGGTTGACGACGTATAGCACCTGGGGGCCGAGGGTCCAGAGCTTGGTATCACGCTCCGTGAACGCATCGTTGTAAAAGCGGAGGCCATAGTGTCCGATGAGCGTCAGCGTCAAAGACTCGTTCACCCGGTGTTCGAGCTCTGTGCGCCACGTATGGGAGGAAACACGCTCCTCTTGGATCAGGCTGCTCCCGGTGCGGCGCTCGGTATTGGAACCCAGGAACTGGTTGGGCACATTCCGGTACCGGAGGAGCAGCGACGTGTCAGGGGAGAGCCCCTGCTTGAATTGCAGACGGTAGTCGCCGTGGTTGAAGATCGGATTATTGGTAAAGATGAACCCCTGTGCTTTGATGGAGAGCTCGTTGGGCCCGAGCGTCGACGAAGAAGGACGGATCACTTCGAGCGAAGGATCCCAGATGACATCGGACAACTGGGTGGGGATACCGGTCGGTTGGCTCGGGTCTTCGCTGAATTGCAGACGGCGGGCAGCGGAAAAATTGGTCACGTCATCGGTGTACGAGACCTTGCCCTCGGCAATGGCGGACCACTCGGCCGTGGCACTGCGCGGGAAACAAACCAGGGCCGAGAGACCGAGGAAGAACAGGAGACTCGCGGAGAAAGCGCATCGGGCCATGAAGGCCGACTTATTGTTGACCGAAGGACCGCACGTACAGCAGCACCTGCCACGCTTCTTCTTCAGTCAGCACGAGCGGAATAAAGGGAGCCATCGCCGTTCCCTTGCTGCCATTCTTCAAAATCCAGAACAGTTCCCCATCGGTCCGGGCCACTTGCCAATCCCTGTCGGTAAAATTTCTCGGTAACGGCCCTTTCAAAGTGCCCGGCTCAATATCTCCGCCTAATCCCTTTCCATTCGCTCCATGGCAAGCCCGACAGAAGGCTTTTCCTTCAAAAAGCTTCTTCCCTCTTTCAACGTTGTCCGGTGTGGCCTGCAAGGGATTCGTCACCTGACGCACCGCCTCGAGTTCATCTGCAGGCACACGGGGCCGCAGGACTTCAGGATCGGCCGCCCACGTCAGGCCACCGGGAAGGAGGAAGAACCCAACCACCAGCGAAGCAATTGACGCGATCCTGAATCGACTGGTCATGGCAAAAGATCCCTGTTCGGACGAGATGAAGACAAAGCGGGGAGAACGTGTTTCCACGCTCTCCCCGCCCACATCCAGAATTCTGAGCTTACTCTTTCCGATGTTTGTGACCAACTGACTGCGGATGGCCCACTTCGCCGGTGGGCGCTGATTTTCCGTCCGGCCAGAGGTGAAAAATGATGCCGTCCGTCTTGGCTGCGGCAGCGGCAATCTCTTTGGCTTTATCCTCCGGCAGGTCCAAGACCTGCACCCGGCCTGTAGCAATTTCGACTTCGTGATCGTGATAGTACTTGTTCCAGACCTCAAGAGGGACTTCGCGCGCAATAGGTTTGGCGACGAAATACTCCACATCCGTTAAGAGTGCATCGGGCTTAGTCGATTCGAAGAGGAGGCACTGGAGCACTTCAGCCGAGATGGGTTTGCAATAATGGTGATACGGGCCATGGACAGAACCATCTTCGAACTTGTGCGGAGCCATCACGTGAATATTAAAGCCATCGGCTGGGCTTGGCTTCTTCTCCGCTGCCGGAGCGGCAGCTTTGTCCTCGGCGAACGCTGCTCCCATTAAGACAGAGAAACTCAGCAGAGATGCGATACTCAATGCTCGGATCATGAGGACCTCCTAGGTTAGGGTTGGAATGCCGTGATCACCACCTGCTATCCAGTCTGACATGGCCCATGACCATATGACTATCTTTGGGAGACACGGGGAGTTCAAAAGGATTCACCTAATTTTTCGGAAGTTTTGGAAGCTGAAACGGAATCGGTTCCCCGGTCAGAGCCTTCAGGAACGCCACGAGATCGGCCTTCTCTTCGGGAGTCAGGTTGAGCGGCTTAACGAGCGTGCTCAGATTCGGATTGGCCCCGCCTCCTGCGTTGAGAAATTCGACCACTTCTTCCGGCGTCTTAAATGCGCCATCGTGCATATAGGGAGCTGTTTCGACGATGCTACGTAGCGTCGGCGTCTTGAAAGCAGCCTTGTCCTTCTCCGCCTTGGTGACATCGTAGCGGCCCAGGTCTTCTTTGAGCGGCCCTACTTGAGGCACACCAAGGTTGTGGAACTGGTTGTCGGTGAAGTTCGGCCCGTTGTGACAGAGGATGCAGCGGGCCTTGCCCTTGAACAACGCCATCCCTCGCACAGCGCTTTCATCCATGGCTTTGGCATCACCTGCCACGTACTGATCGAAAGCGGACGTGGTTGAAATGACGGTACGCTCGTAGGCGGCAATCGCCTCGGCAATCCCTTGCAGACTCACCTCGGTCCCAAAGACGGCCCGGAACTGCTGCTGGTAACCCTTGATCTTGTTGAGCTTACTCACGACGTGCTCATGCGTCTCTCCCATCTCGATCGGATTCTGGATCGGCCCGATGGCCTGTTCTTCCAGCGAGCGTGCGCGCCCATCCCAGAATTGCAGGTGATTGAAGGCCGTATTATAGACAGTGGGCGCCTGACGCCCACCCACACCGCCTCCGATCCCGATAGACGTTTGGCGCGGATCGGCAAATCCGCTCATCGGGTTATGACAAAAGGCACAGGAGATTGCGCCATTCTTTGAAAGGCGGCCGTCGAAGAAGAGTTGCTTGCCGAGCTCGACTTTCGCCTTGTAATTCAGATTCGTGGAGGGCATCGGAATCGACGTCGGGAGTGGGCCGATATCCGGGACCGTCATCCCATCGATCGTCACAGTTCCATGCGGCGCATAACCGGAGGATGACGCCTGCGCCGACTTCAGATCGTCGAAGATACTTAGCCCTGTTGCAGAGACCATCAGCCCAACCAGGCCAGCTACCAGCGCTCTCATTTTCTTCATGTTCATTCCTCCACGGATTGGATCAATCACGATCCCATCGACTGCATCGCGCAGGAACATACCACAGGCGGAATCGTTTGAAGCAGAGAACTACCGCACAACGGTCGATTTCATCAGGCTGTCTGCTTGAGGAGGCGAGAACCCCTGGTATCCTCTGTGGCGCTCGGCAAGTTCCAGCACGGAAAAAGGCTGACCGTCCACCATTTCCGGCGCGGTGAAAATTTGCCGTAACTGGCCACCGCGGTCACCGACGATCTGGCCGGCAAAGACCGCCCCTTGCGCCTTCAAGCGTTCTATCGCCCGCTCGATGTCTTCCACGCGCACCGCCACATGATGGAACACCTGATCGCCGAATGTCTTGACCCAACCGGGGATGATGCTGGTCCGGCCCCGATCATCGGGATAGGCTTGATCCACGAAGAGCGCGGGGTACCCGACCTTCCGATAGACCTTCGCGTACCAGTCTTCATACTCGATCGTTTCGCTATACACATATCCGAGCCTCGTGAATTCCTCTGCACGCCGGTCGATATTCAGCGTCCGCAGCGTCAGATGGTCTGCGACCGGGTAGAAGCCGACTCCCGCTTCGTCCAGCGAGTCCCGCAGCATCTTGGCTGCCCGATTGCGCGACACATAGTCCTCAATCATTCTGGCGATCAGCGCATCCAACTCAACGCCTGGTTCCATAGTCCACACTCCTTGTTGCTCCGGCAGGGGCACTATGAGCCGAACTGAATGCCCTGGGCCAACGGCAACTCGCCACTCCAGTTGATCGTGTTCGTCTGCCGCCGCATGTAGGATTTCCAGGCATCCGAGCCGGCCTCGCGTCCTCCGCCGGTTGTTTTCTCTCCGCCGAATGCGCCGCCGATTTCAGCACCGGAGGTTCCGATGTTGATGTTGGCGATTCCGCAATCACTTCCGACTGCGGAAAGAAACTGCTCACTGTGTCTGATGTGGTTAGTGAACAACGCTGAAGAAAGGCCTTGCGGCACATCGTTCTGCATCGCAATCGCATCATCGAGCGTCTTATACGTCATGAGGTAGAGAATCGGAGCAAAGGTTTCCCGCTGCACGACCGGCCAGCGGTTCTGCGCCCGCACGATCGTCGGCTCCACAAAATAGCCGGGCCCAGGAAGCACATGACCGCCACAGAGAATCTCTCCCCCTTCCTTCTGGATCTCCTCGAGGGACTCTCGATACGTTTGAACCGCTGCCTGATCGATCAGGGGCCCCATCAGCATGCCCGGCTTGAGCGGATCGCCGATCTGCACCTGTCGGTACGCCGATACCAGCCGGGAGACCAATTCGCCATACCTCGTTTCCTGCACGAAGAGCCGTCGCGTAGTGGTGCACCGCTGGCCGGCTGTGCCGACTGCGCCGAACACGATGGCCCGTATCGCCAGATCCAGATCGGCGGTTTCGTCGACGATGACCGCGTTGTTGCCGCTGAGTTCCAACAGCGTCCGTCCGAGACGCTCTCCCACCACTCGCGCGACCTGCCGACCGACCGGAACCGAGCCGGTGAACGAGATTAAAGGGAGCCTGCCGTCCCGCACCATCGTCTCGGCCAGATCAGTTCGATCCGTGATGAAAAGCGAAAATATTCCCGATAGCCCCTGCTGCTCCATGACGTGATTGCAGATCCGCTGGACGGCAATCGCGCAGAGCGGCGCTTTCGGCGATGGCTTCCAGATCGTGGGATCCCCGGCGATCGCCGCAATGAAGGCATTCCAGGCCCAGACTGCCACGGGAAAATTGAAGGCCGTAATGACGCCGATCGGCCCAAGCGGATGCCACTGTTCATACATACGATGGCGGGGCCGCTCAGAATGCATGGTCTGGCCATACAACATGCGCGATTGGCCGACCGCGAAGTCGGCCATGTCGATCATCTCTTGCACCTCGCCGTCACCCTCGGCTTTGATCTTGCCGACCTCCATCGACACGAGGCTACCCAGCGCAGCTTTCTTTTCCCGGAGGGCCTGTCCGATCAATCGGATCACCTCGCCCCGTTTCGGCGCGGGCACCAGGCGCCATCGTGCGAACGACCGCTGCGCATCCCCTACCACCCGCTCGAAGTCAGCCGCCGTGGCCGGCGTCACCCTGGCGATCATGTCTCCCGTAGCAGGATTCACGGACTCGAGCGTGCTTGCGGCTGAAGCGGACGACCACCAGCCGGCCCCCGTGCTGGCCCCGGGATTCACCGCACCGAGCCCGAGCTCTGTCACGATCTCCAGCGGCTGCTTCATCGGAAACAGGCTCCAAACCGGTTCGCGAGGAAATCTTGTAGCGGGAACGATTCCTGAGTCACGAATCCCTTGTACCGTTCCTTAGCATGGAGTACGAGATCGACTACGGCACAGAGACTCGATGCGGTCGTCACTTGAATGGCGGACCACAGTTTCCCTTTAATGCATTGGGGATAGATTTTCTTCACGTAGTTCTCCTCGAACAAGGCGCCTTCCCTCGTCCCCGTCACGGAGGCATAGATCAGCACGACATCCTGCAGGGTCTGGGGAATCGCCTCTTCGAGGATTCGTTTGAGCGTCTCACGGTCCTCATTCAGCTTAAGATCTTTCATCAAGAGGTGAATTTTCTCACAATGGCCCGGATACCGTAACGTCTTGTAATTCATGGTCCGGACTTTCCCGGCATAGGTATCCGCCAACGTTCCCAATCCCCCGGACGTGTTGAACGCTTCGTACAGGAGTCCATCCACCTCGATCGTCTCATACCCTTCGAGGGGCTGGAGCGGCACCTTCTCTCCCCCCTCAATTCCATAACAAATGTTGCCGTATTCGTTGATTAGCCCATCGGTGGACCAGGTCAGCGAATACTTGAGGGCATTGCTGGGATGAACCGGCAAGGCCCCGACCCGCATCTTGACCGTATCCACCTTATCGAAATGGGTGATCAAGTCGTGCGTCACAATGCTGATGAAACCGGGGGCCAGACCGCATTGCGGCACAAAGGCTTGCGGTGAATCGGTGCTCAGGACTTTGACCTGATTTGTGACCTCGACGTCCTCCGTCAGGTCAAAATAGTGAAGTCGGTGTTCCCGAGCCAATCCGGCTACAATGGGGTTGCAGAAATACGGGAGGCTCGACAGGACCGCATCGAATCGATGCGCCTCCAGATAGGCGCTGATGGCGTCGGGATGTCTGACGTCGAGGAGCACAGGCGTTACTCGCGAGAGACCGAGGTCTTCGACGAACCGCTTGGAGGCGTCGAGGCTGATGTCACCAAGACAGACCTCATAGTCTCCGCTTTCTGACAAGAGGCAGGCGACCAGGGATCCAATCTTTCCAGCACCCAGGACGAGCACGCGATACATGGCACGCCTCACTCAATGTCCAGTATATCCTGCCTCAGGCCATCAATGAACATCTCGTTTTCGGTGACATCGGTTGCGGCTTCGCGCGCGTCCGGAGGCAGTAAAGGTCTTCCCGCTCGAATGAGAAACCAACATCGAGGGAGGGATCAAGGGCCCGGCCAGACTGAAACATTCCGGACAATCCGACAGGAACAGACCGGCGAGAGCACCAAACTCCTGAGCGAAAAATCTATATAAGGTATTGATTTTACATCTGATATCAACCGTGAAGCGGGGGAGGAGTTTGTGTTACGCTAACACACTATCAGGAGCAGCGGTTATGTTGCGCATGCCTTCTCGAGTCGTGCTTCCCTTCGGCTACCGGATTTCCGTGCGCCAGATTTCCGATACGGAGATGGACCGTCGGGACCCCAATGCCGATGGCATCTGGGACGACTCGACCAAGACCATTTATCTTCGCAAGCGCTTACCCATGACGAGACGGCGGTACATTCTCGCTCACGAATTGGGTCATGCCTGGCTCGACTGGCAGCACCGGCATCTTGATAACGGCAAGGCCAAAACCTGATAGGATGCTGAAAAAGTCCGCCTGCTTCGTTCTCGGCTCATCGAAATCCTCAACGTACCCCTGAGGGTACGCCTCCGGTTTCGACTCGCCTGCGGCCTTGCTGGACGAACTTTTTGAGCATCCTGCGAAGTTTTATCCTGTTCAGCGAGACATCCTTTCCATCGAATTTTTCCACTATGCCACAATAGTTTCTTCTTACCCTGCTCGTTCTTCCGTTAACTGATCTTAGCCCCGGCAAGCTTCAGCACCACCACAGTCCATTCGGCCTCCGTCACCGGCTGGACCGAGAGGCGAGAACCTTTTCGCAACAAAACCATGTCCTTCAGCTTAGGTTCCTGCTTCAGTCGGTCGAGCGGCAGACAGGTCTTGAACGTCTGACGATACCGGATGTCCACCATATCCCACCGTGGAGCAGAGGGAACGCTAGCCGGGTCATAGTGATGGCTGGTCTTGTCGAACTGCGTCTCGTCTGGATAGGCCGCCCGCACGACCTCCGCAATCCCCACCACAGCCGGCGGCTCGGCATTACTATGGTAAAAGAGAACCCGGTCGCCGACAGCCATCGCACGCATAAAGTTGCGGGCCTGGTAGTTCCGCACACCATCCCAACAAGTGGTCTGCTTTGGAGATTGCGCAAGATCCTCGATCGAAAAGACGCGTGGTTCTGATTTCATCAGCCAATAGTTGCGCCCATGTGTCATCGCGTCATCCCTTCCTGCTTGGTCATTCGACTCACTCCGTGTATGCTGTCGGCGATGCCTCGCTTCGATTGAGGTCTGCCGATGGAACTGACTCCATTCTTCTTTGGTCTATATAAGTTCGTCAAGTACGGCCTCTACCCACTGACATGGGTGGTGCTGCTGCTCAGTGCGGCGACGGTCTTGGCCCTCTTCCCTTTCTCGCCGACACGCCTACGGTGGGTGCGTTTGCTCGTCACGTCCTCCCTCCTTCTCCTGGTGATGCTATCCAGTCCGTTGATCGCCAACCCGCTGATCGGCTCGCTGGAATCCTGGTACCAACCCCCACAACTAACGCCGTCCGATCGCTTTGACGCGATCGTCGTCTTGGGAGGAGGCATCAATGAGGAGGGCTCGCTTCGACCGACCGTCGAGCCGTCTTCCTATTCCAGAAATCGAACCACTTGCGGCGTGGACCTCTACCAGCAGGGCTATGCCCCCACCTTGGTGCTCACAGGGGGAGACGGCAGGATCTTCGGCACGGGCCCTCAAGAAGCGGTTGAAATGAAACGATGGGCGGTGCGCCTCGGCGTTCCCGAGTCCGCCACGATGATCGATACAGAAGCGAGAAACACCTATGAGAATGCAACAGGGACCAAACGGCTGCTCGGACCCGCTTCGATTCTCCTCGTCAGTTCAGCCAGCCATCTGCCACGTGCCGTCCCGGTATTCACCAAGCAGGGATTCCGCGTCACGCCGGCCCCCTGCGATTATTTTGCACGGAACCTACCGCGAGAGAGCTGGGACGACATCGACCTGTTTGATTTCCTGCCGAACGATACATCGTTACAATACACCAGGGAAGCGGTTACGGAGTTAGCCGGCATGGTGGTTTATTGGATAGCCGGTAAGCTTTGATCTCACAGGATACCTGTACCTCTTGAGCATTCTGCTACCGACCTGGCGGAACGGGAGAAGGCCCGAGACGGTACAGACCACCTCGGTGATCAACCACATAGACTTCGCCCGCTTCGTCTTCGCCGAACGAAGAAATCCGCATTCCGCTCTTTCGAAGCACGCGCGGCTCATTGGCTGCGACCACGCCGCTCCCGACAGGAATAGCAAAAATCTCTCCGCTGCAGTAGTCTCCGAATAGGTAGCTCCCCCGGAGCGCGGGAAGATTCCGTCCTCGATAGACATAGCCTCCCGTCACTGAACATCGGCCTTGGTCATGGCCATACTCGGACACCGGCATGATCAGCCCCTCAACGTGACAGTCCTTCTCCGGGAGGAAACAGTGCCTTCCCTCCATGATACGCCAGCCGTAGTTGCCCCCTCGTGTGACGAGATCGATCTCTTCCCACTTGTTCTGGCCAACGTCGGCAAGCCAGAGCGCTCCGGTTTCACGATCGAAGGAGAATCGCCAGGGATTTCGAACCCCGGAGGCAAAGATTTCAGGACGACCACCCGCTCGCGCGAATGGATTGTCCGATGGAATGACATAGGGCGGTGCGCCGTCCACATCGATGCGGAGAATTTTCCCCAGCAGCTCTGCCGGGTTCTGTGCTCGACTCTGCGGATCGCCGCGTGAGCCTCCGTCGCCTCGACCGATGTACAGCAGCCCATCCGGTCCAAACGCCACCATACCCCCATTGTGATTCGCATAGGGCTGAGGCACGACCATCAGCGTTCGTTCCTCGGTCGAGGCCTGTAGACTCAGGCCTTGCCGACGAAACTCGGCAAGAACCGTGGCGCCGTCATCGCGCCTGGTATAGTTCACGAAAAACCTGCCGTTCTTCCGGTGGTTCGGGTGAAACGCCAACCCGAGCAACCCGCGCTCTCCCCCCAACTGGACTCGATGCGTGATGTCAAGAAACGGCGCATCCCGAAGGATGCCCTGCATGATGACCCGAATCGTCCCGGGTTGCTCGACGACAAAGAGCTGCCCGGACCCATCGCCTGCATGGGTCAGGTAGAGCGGCAACTGAAGACCTTGGGCAACTACCGGCACGAGATCGACCTCCGGCTCCGTCACACGACCGCCCGTCTCAGTGACAGGCCAACACAGCAGAAGACCTAGAAGCAGCGTCCCAAGGCCACCAGACATGATTGCACACTTCATTGATCGCTCCTCCTAGCTCGGAGCCTCGAGAACGGCGAGCAGTGCGCGATAGGTCAGCTCTCGGACCCTGGCCTTCGACGCAGGCTGGTCGCTGCTGTTCATATCCAACCACACGCGCTCCATCACCCCGGCACGGGCATCGTTACAGAGCCCCCACATCTGGTGGAGAAAGCCGTCCGGCAATCCCACTTGCACCCCTTCGGATTCGATGCGATCGTCCAGAATGGCCAATAAGTCCGACAGAGCCTGATCCGACCGATAGGGCGCGTCGGAAAAGCCAAAGGATGCATGGGCCGCCGTCTCCTGCTTCCCCTGCTCGACCAGATCCCGCATATATTCTTTGAGCAAGCCCACCACATGACCGGACAACTCCATTCCGTCCTCCTTTGCCCACATTATGCGGCTACATAAGACTCGGAGCAAGAACCGGCGCGCGCGGGACTAGCAGGGCGTTGAACCACTATTGCGGACCGGAGAAATACAGGGCTGGAGCAAGTCACGGACCGCTCCAGCAGAACCCGCAGGCTGTTCAAAATGGCCGAGCAGCAAAGCCGCAGCGAGTGTAGGGCCTCAACGTACCCTCTGGGGTACGTTGAGGGTCTGAACGATGCGAAAACGATGCCGGCGGACTTTTTCAACAGCCTGCCAGGGTCGTGCGGTTGACCAGCCGTTGAACGGTTCTCTATGATGCCGACAAGAAAATGGAAGGAGCCCGCGGGAGTTAGGCGAAGGATTTTTTATGGTTGAACGATTTGAGGTGGCGCTGAACACCCCCGCCGGACGGCTGACCACGGCCATCGACGTGCCGACGGGATTCATCCCCATCACCGCGATTGTCCCGGTCACGCGCCGTCTTGGAGAAGAAGCCGCACGGCTGGAAGTCCGCCACGCTATCGAAGCAGGCCAGACCATATCGTGCCGGATGGGCTGCGCCGCCTGTTGTCGCATGCTGGTTCCGCTCTCCGCGCCGGAAGCGTTCGCGCTGCGAGAGTATGTAGAGCAGCTGCCGACGGATCGACGAAGCCATCTGCTGAACCGCCTCAGCGACACGAAGGATCGCTTGACCCGCGAGGGTCTGTGGGATCGGCTGAACGACGTTGCAGAGGCCTCCACGCCGGTGCCGGATGAAGAACTCGACCCGATCAACCGGTCTTATTATGCGTTGAGAATCCCTTGTCCCTATTTGGAGAATGAGATGTGCTCGATTTACGAGGCACGACCGGCCGCCTGCCGCGAGCTCCTCGTCACCTCGCCCGCGGAACTGTGCCAGGATCTGGTGCAGAATCCGGTCTCACCTCTGCCGGTCTCGATGCGAATTGGTTCCATCCTGGGACTGGTCTGGGGAACATTGACCAGCTCCCCTCCTCGACTCATCCCGCTCCCGATGGCCTTGGAGTGGGCCGGGCGACACGAAGAGGACTCCAGACGGACCTGGCCCGGCTCGTCCCTCTTGGACCAGGTCCTCGACAACATGTGGCGGTTTCTGAGCCAGGAGTTTACGAACAGGCGCAGGGCGGGCGGCAAGGGACCATAGGTTCTCCCCCTCGCCTCATGCCACTCGCCTGACACTATTTTCTATTCGATTGAGAAGGAGAAGACATGAAGAGTCCCGTCATCGTCTGTTTAGACTTGGAAGGAGTGCTGGTGCCGGAGATCTGGATCAACGTTGCGCTCAAGACCGGCATCGACGAATTGAAGATTACCACCCGTGAGATGCCGGATTACGATGCCTTGATGAAACGGCGCCTGGCCATCCTGGATGAGCACAAGCTCACCATTCACGATATTCAAAGCGTCATCGACAAGATGGGCCCGCTCGACGGGGCCAATGATTTTGTCGCCTGGCTCCGCCAACGATGCCAGGTGATCATTCTGTCTGATACGTTCTATCAGTTCGCCCAACCGCTGATGCGCCAGCTGGGATTCCCGACGCTCTTTTGCAACCAACTGGAGATCAATCAAGCCGGCCGCATCGTCAACTACCACATGCGGATGCAGAATCAGAAGAAACAGTCGGTGGCGGCGCTGAAGTCCCTCAACTTTCACGTCCTGGCCGCCGGCGATGCCTACAACGACACCGCCATGTTAGGAGAAGCCCACGCAGGCTTCTTCTTCCGTCCGCCGGATCACCTTCCCAAGGAGTTCCCGCAGTTTCCGGTGACGAAGACATACGGGGAGCTGCAAGCGCGCTTCGAGGCGGCAGGCAATTTGAAGTAGCTGTCAGCTGATGGCGAAGAGCTTATTGAGGTTCATTTACAACCGCCAGCACACGCCGGCCATACCGTTCCGCCTTCAGAGGGCCGATGCCTGGAATCTCCAATAGGGCAGCAGGGGTTACAGGCTTGTGGCTGGCAATGGCCTTCAACGTCTTGTCGTGAAAAATCACGAACGATGCGACGCCCTCTTCCTCGGCAAGCTCCGTGCGGAGTTGCCTGAGCCGTTCAAAGAGCTGCGGGTCCGCCAGCGATGCTCGCGGAGCAACCACGGGCGCCGCCCTCTCTCGGAACACCTTCTTCACCGGTGAATCAGGCTGATATTCCCCGGCCTGCTTTAAAACCACCGCACTGATCCCTTTGAGGACCTCCTGTCCTCTGCCAGTCAGATCGAGGGTGGGGTACTCCGTGCCTTCGACCTGAAGATACGCCGAGTCGATCAGATCCTTCACCAGACAAGTCATGGATACCTTCGATTGCGCGCGACAGGCTCCATATGTCGGACAATCTTCCGCGCCATAGGCCAGCAACGCTTTCGAGCGACTCCCACGGAGAATCTCGACGATTCGACTCACGCCGAACCGCCCCATGCACCAGGAGACCGTCGCTAAGACAGCCTTCGCTGAAGCGACGTCATCGTGGAAGACGTCCCGACCCGGCTGTTGCACTGGAGCGACGCAGCGATCACAGAGGCCGCAGGGGCCCAAGGCCCGCTCGGCTTCATCGCTGAAATAGTCGAGAATCGCGAGTTGCCGACAGGTCGGCACTGACACATACGCCTGCATTTCTTGGAGTAGCGTCTTCATTCGGCCTGCGCGCTCCGACCCTTCGGGAGCTTGTGACGCTTGCTGAATGAAATATTCCTGCGTGGCCAGATCACGCTCATGGAACAGCAGGACGCAGGCAGCGGGCTGTCCGTCGCGGCCGGCCCGCCCGACCTCCTGGTAATAGGCCTCCACACTTCCCGGAATGTCGAAATGGACGACCAGCCGGACATCTGACTTATCGATGCCCATGCCGAAGGCATTCGTCGCCACCAAAACCCTTAAGGTTCCGCGGCTAAAGTCGTTATGCACGAGGCGCCGCTCCTCATCCGAGAGACCGGCATGGTAGTAGCCGACGGACTGGTGAGATTGCTCCAGCCAATCTGCAACCTCCTCGACAGCCCGGCGCGTGGCGCAATAGATCAGGATGGTGCCTCTCCTCGTATCCTGTACCAGGCGATCCAACGTCGCCAATTTCTCCTGGCGAGACTGGCAGGGACGGACAGCCAAGGCGAGATTGGGCCGCCGGAATCCCGAGACCAATCGGAGTGGATCCCGGAGCGACAACCGTTTGCACAGATCAATTTGAACGCGGGTCGTGGCCGTGGCGGTCAGGGCAAGGCAGGGAGGATTGGTGATTTCCTGGCGAAGGCGACCAATTTTGAGATAGTCGGGCCTGAAATCGTGGCCCCACTGGGAAATGCAGTGCGCTTCGTCGACCACCAGCAGCGAGACCCAGAGCGACCGCAAGAGCTGGAGAAACCCCTCATGCTGCATCCGTTCCGGTGCCAGATAGAGTAACTGAAGCCGCCGCTGATTGAGATCCTGAATCACGCGGTTCTTTTCAACCCCGGTGAGGCCGGAGTGGAACGCTGCCGCTTTGATGTTTCGCTGCTTCAAGCCGGCCACCTGATCTTGCATGAGTGCGATGAGGGGAGAAATCACCAGGGTCAATCCTGGCAGGAGGGTCGCAGGCAATTGATAGCAGAGCGATTTACCCTGCCCGGTCGGCATGACCGTCATCGCGTCGCGCCCAGCCAGCACCGCGCGAATGACCTCCTCCTGGCCAGGCCGAAACATCGCAAAGCCGAACTGTTCGCTGAGCTGTCTGGTCAGATCGTCCACGGCAAGGTTATTCAGAAAGAAGGATGGTGGTGAAGCCTGAGAGCGAACAGAGTATAGACGACTGACCCACTGCGGGCAAGTCGGGTGAGCCGGCGTGCAGCCATCAGCTCTCAGTCCTCAGCAATCAGCTTCTGAAGGAATAGGTCTCGGATGGTGAGAGGAAAACCCAATAGCCATGCGGAGCATCATCCTGCCTCAGATATTAGGATCGACAGTGCGAGGCTCAGCGAGCTAGAGGCTATTACACTCTTCGCGGTCACTCCTGCCTGACGAATCAGCTTTCTTAGAAGGCCGGAACCGAGTTCTTCGTACTGGGGAATCGAGAGGGTGCATTCGTAACCTGACTTGACTCTCATCACAGGAGACCCGTATTGCCGCGCCACTGTCCAACCGGCTCATCGAAACTTCTGCACTACATCGGCACCGGAACAGAGCCATAGGGACGGTCTCATCAGACCATGACCTCGACGCTCTGGTTCAGATCCAGCTCCTCCTCGCCCTCCATGGTTTCAAAGCAACCAACGATGGCCCCCTTCACATTGGCCATGGCTTCTTCATGAGTCTTGCCTCGAGACAAACAGCCCGGCAAAGCCGGCACTTCAGCCACATCGCATCCGGCTTCATCTTGTTCAATGAGTATGTGGAGCTTCATCTCAATTTTTCCTGTTGCTCTGAAAGACCAGCGGACGCGTGATGTCTGCAAGCGTACTGCATGGATCGGACAGTGACGAGCAATCCTGCCTGCCGACAGACAGCTGACCACGAAGCAACAAGAAGCCCCGCTGGGGATCTCCCAGCGGGGCTTCTTTCTTCGCAAGGCCGAGAGATCCTCTCGCCCTTTGCCCTAATGCCTCTTGCCTTCTCCTTAGAAGTTCACCCAAAGCTGGGCATAGGCCCAATCTTGGCCTTTGCTTGTGCCCAGGTTCTGCGCGATGTAGCCACCGGAGAACAGGTGGCCATAGGCCGCCTGGAAGGCCAGCTTTCCATCCATGAACATGTGCGTCCAAGCAGCGTCAATTTCGTCGCCGATGTGGCTCTTGGTGTTCCCGTTCTTCGTAAAGACGTAGACGCCCTGGCTGCCACGGTACCAGTTGTCATGCCTGCTCGCGAGGTTCAAATCGGTATACCAGAGCTCGATGTGATCGTCCTTGGTCGGCCTTGCTTGAAAGTTAATCGAAGGGCTCATCATGTTCTTCCAGGCCTGGACATCCATGTAGCCCATGTGGATGTGGTTGGTCGGGAACATGTTTTCGAAGGTGTTGGCAGTTTTACAGCCTGTGCCGCTACCGATCGTACAGTTTGACCGACCATCGCCCGAAGCGTAGTCAAAATTGAAGGCCAACCGCGGCTTCCAGGATGACTGGTAGTGGGTATAACCGATCCAGTTTCTGGTCGCCCAGGCACTGATGTGGAGGTTCTTCTGGTCGCCGTACCCGGCGTTCGGCCCATTCGCGTCACCCATGGCACCGAATTGGTAGACCGTTTCGTTACTCGCGTCAAAATTGCCCTTGCGCATCTCGATCCGGTTTCCGATTGCGTGGCGGGTCTGATTCACGTGCTTGGCCGTCCCCAACCCTTGACCTGCTGGCTGGCCAGCGCTCGCCAGATTGGACTTATAAAGGAAATAGTAGGGTTCGATCAGGAAACCAGGCACCGACTTGATCTGGTTGTAGAAAAGGAACAGATTGGCATCGGAATTGGCATTCTGGTTAAAGGTACTCGCCGTCACAGCACCATTCTGGTTTGGGGCAGTACCGCCGGTCGGAGCACCCTGCGCGAGATCAGTCTCCTGCTCCCGGAACCAACCGAGGTAGCTTTCAAAGGACTTGGTGTTGTATTGCAACATGATACCGTCATGGGAGAAGCCCGTATTGGCCCAGTCGAATGTACCGAACAGGGATTGGCTCCCCAAAGACAGATATTGCCGACCGGCCTTCACGCTCAGGCCTTGGACGCCCGCAAAGTTCCGGACCAACATGTAGGCAGCCCGGACGCCCAAGGTTCCGCCGTTCCCGTTTGTGAGGTTGGCGGACCCGGTATGGGACAGGGCGTCTCCGGCCACACCGGTATTGGCGCCCCACACGCGTGAATCGATGAGTTCCATATAGAAATTCACGTCAGGCGAGAGGTCGTAGCCGATACCCAAGCGCGTCATCTGTTGGGCATAGAAGTCATTTTGTTTGCCTGCATTTGCATTTGAATTAGGCTGGTTACAGGCGCCTGACGCTCCGGAGGGGCCGCCACCGAAGCAGATGTTGTTCCGCATTTCAGGCCGCACACGAAGATCGGCGCGTATCCAGAAATTCTTGAGGTCGAAATTCTTTCCGATCTTGGGATCGTAGATTTCATATGCTTCCTTCTGCGGAATCGCGCGAGGAATGGCCGGGAGGTTGGTGATCTTCTCACCCTCCGGCAATTCAAACGCGGCTTGCGCCGGGGCTGTCATGAATGACATCCCCGCAGCCATGACGGCCGCACTAAAAAAGGTGGCCATACCAGCCCACCCGGTCTGTCTGATGGTTCTCATAAAGTCCCTCCTGTGAATTGGATAACAGCCTTGGGTAGGTTCGGGGCTAAGGGCTCGTGGCTCGAGGACCTCGTCCCCTTGCCGCTTGCCTCTGACCTCTCACCTTCCGTCCGGCTGCCGACTTGACATCCAACTGCCCACACAATCATCCCTCCTCCACTCTCTTTTTCTCGTCTCTGCCCTGAGGCCATTGTGCCTGGCCCCATCCTTCCTCACCATGCATTTCCTGACAAGGATTTCTTGATATCTGACAGATGGCCCAACGACCCTGGACCTGCTCGTTTCGCCTTTCCAGCCTTTCTCGCCGCACCTTCATGCCTGGCCTGCTGATCCCTTTGACTCAGCCTGCTTCTCGTTAGGTGCTGTCGCGGCATTGATCTGGTCTTCCGCGTCTTTCATCGAAGCCTGAAAGTCCTGCTCGACCATCTTCACTTCCTGCTGGATCATGTTGAGTTCCGGCTCTACCGACTTCCTCAGGTCTTCCGCTGTTTCCTTGAACCCCTTGACCGCTTTCCCGACCTGACGACCGACTTCAGGCAGCTGCTTGGGGCCGAACAGCAAGAACGCAATCACTAAAATAATGAGAATTTCTCCGGCGCCCAATCCAAACATCTTTTAAACCTTGGCGAATAGCGTGGACCAAAGGGGCTGGGAAGATCTCGTCATGCTTGCCGTCTCGTCGCCCACTCTCAAAGCCCATAGCCTCTCGCCTCGTGTCTCTCGTCCAACTGCTGCTAGCCTTGCTTGACCTGCTGCCCGGATTGAGCCGGCGCATTGGCGGGCGGAGCGGCCTGCCCTTGCGCGATCTGAGTCGGCGGCGCTTCGGGCGCATCGGACGGAGGAGGCGTCACGTCGATGGCATCGGCCTCGTTGACGCTCTTCTTGAATCCTTTAATGGCCTTCCCGAGCCCCTCACCTAACTGCGGAATCTTGCCGGCGCCGAAAATGATCAAGACGATGATCAGAATCAGCACCAATTCCATCCATCCGAAGGATCCAAACATCAATAACTCACTTTCTCTTTTTGTCCCACCAGCCCTGCTGCGTTGAACCAGTCGAAAGTTGGGGGTCCTTCCTCAAACGGGGGGAAGGCTATAGAAGAACAAATAATTAGTCAAGCAGAAATTCTCGGATCGAGCGGTTAGGACCCTAGAAGAATCAGCGGGGTCGGACGAAGGCGTGAAAGTAATCCACAGGGCTCGGTGGTGTGGTTAAGGCAATCATAAACGACTGAGGATCGTACCCGATATCTTCGAGGTCCTTCGAGGCCAGCGTGAGCTCTTCCTCTGTGAGATAGGCGACGGTGTCCGGAATGCCTGTCGGTTTCAGAGAATGCACGAGGGCCTGGAGCGATTCACGCTCCTCCGGCGGCATCTCCGACGAAATGGGGAAGTCCAGATGGCGCGCATAGGGGCTCCGATAGGTCTCGTTCAATGCGCGGAGGGTCTTGAGCATCAAGCGGTCCTGTTCCCACGGCGCCATTTTCGTACCGGCGGAAGGATGGGTGGCGATGAGATCCATGAGGGTCAAGACGTTGGTTCCCAAGCTGCGCCCCACGAACTCACGCTGGCTTTCTATTGTCATCGTGCCGGCCTCCAACTGCTTGGCGACCGCTTCGGCCAACGCAAAGTTGATCATGAAACTCTGTTGCCCCCCGAATTGGCCATAGCAGGGCTTCTCCGGATCGTTCAGCACGTTCATATCCGCCGTGCCTGCGTCGAAGCTGCTGAACCCGATCCCATCGGGAGCCAACAGGCGCTTGGCTTCCTTGATCGTGGCATAGGCCCCCAAATTGACGGGAACCAGCACTTGCTCATCGATACGTTTGAGGAAATCCGTAATCGTCTTGCGGTAGGGGACTTCTTTCCATTCGACCGTCCGATATTCACGCTCCCACACCAGGTCGTCGAGGAACGGTGGAAAGCCCTTGAGCGCCTCCATATCCATGGCGTCAAACGCCCGGACAAAGGCCCCCCAGTCGGAAATCTTCGCGTGTAAGGTTTCGCTCAAGTTCGGGCGCAGGAACTCTTCTTCAATGTCGCCCGCCTTGCGCGACATCAGTTTCGTCGGAAGATCGTTCCACAGTTCGTTACAGATGATGCGGTCCACGCTGCCATCCGCGACACCTTCGAGCCGGTCCACGGTCCCTCGATGCGTCTCGACCCGGTCGCGGTGGGACGCGAGTTCCGGGTGGGACAGGGCTGCATCGAGTACCGATTGCTCCCTATCGACCAGCACGTATCGAATGCGGGGATAGATCACTCCGTCTTTATCGAGAACTTTGAGATGGCTCAAGAAACAGGCTGCGAGATTGCCGTTGCCTGGTCCCCATTCCATAAGCGTAAGACGTGAGGCGTAAGGCGTGAGGGCTTGGTTCGAAATATTCTCGCCTGATGCCTGACGTTTTACGCCTGACGCTTTCTCGCGCTTCACAACTTTTTCGAAATAGTCAGCCGCGAGAGCGTGGGCGAGCCGATAGTCTGCTGAGGCAAACGTTTGGTAGAAGCGGCGGATCTGATCGCCTCGGAAGCGATAAAAGATCGTATTGATGTGGAC
>JAGXAR010000064.1 GCA_018971525.1 Nitrospirota bacterium | reverse complement strand
GACTGTCTTCACCGGCTGCCCAGGAACTAGCCAACCTTAGCGTTGAACAACAGGGATGAAGGCGTGTCTTCCGGACGAATCATTGACACTATTTCTGAACTATGTTCCCGCTTAGAGGCCTGCGGCGCTCCAGGCCGACCAGTAACCAGCAAGCTTCTGCCCATAGGGCTAATCACATCATTCTTGAGTAGAGAAGGAGTGACTCCCGTTGTCTATGGCGGCACAGCAGTCGAGTACTACACTTCAGGTAGTCATGAAAGCAGCGATATCGATCTCCTCTGCACAAATCCACGACGCCTAAAGGAAGTGCTCTTGGAAATAGGCTTTCAGCAGGAGGTCGACTTCTTCTACCACGCTTCCTTACCAGTCCCCATTCAGCTGCGTGAGGAGGTGGAGGCTGAACTTGACCACAGGAATGCCGTAATCAATGTGGAAGGATATAAAGTTCGAATCATTACAGTTGAACAGACGATCTTGGATTACACCCACAAGTTCGTGGAAAACGGGGCCAACTTAGAGCCGGTGTTTGTTGCCGATCTCATTGAGATCTACCAGGACGAGCTAAGCTTTGAACATCTGTTGGAGCGGGCAAAAACTGAGTTCGGCGAACCGCATTACCATGTCCTGAGGGCATTAATTGCAGTCAAGGCACAGCAGTACTTTTACGATGCCGATTAGTTTCTAGATATTGGGTATCTTCGATCGCTCGGCGGGTCCAGATCAGCTGGGTCATCGACGGATTTGTTGAACAGCCTCGGCGTGGGGAACCGTCTCACCAACATCAGATTGACGAAGGCCTTCCTCAACTTTTGCCAGGAAACAGAGCCGTTCGATCGCATCCTCAAGCGTGGCATTATCAGGAATCCGCTCCACAACCTGAAGTATCTTTTGCTTGACCGTTTCAGTAGCCATCGCAATCACCTCGTGCGCTTAGCACTCTAAGATACTTTGGGTTGGGCGTCAACTTAGCTGTCCGGCGATGTCAGCCATGTGCCCCCCGCTGGACAGGCTTGGTCTGCTGAGTATAATGTGCGCGATTGAGCAGCAATAATTCAGGAGCACTCATGACATTGAAACAAGTCTTGACGATCGCCGGCTCTGATTCCGGTGGAGGCGCGGGGATTCAAGCCGACATTAAATCCATGTCGGCCAACGGGGTCTTCGCCATGTCGGTGATTACGGCGATTACGGCCCAGAATACGGAAGAGGTCACCGACGTCTTCGAGTTGCCGACCTCGATCATCGCGGCGCAAATCGACGCCGTGTTCGACGACTTCGACGTGGCCGCGGTGAAGACCGGGATGCTGTCCTCGACGGCAATCGTCGAGGTCGTCGCCAAACTCCTCAAGCCTCAGAATGTCACGAATCTCGTGGTGGATCCGGTCATGATCTCGAAGACCGGCCAGGCGCTGCTCAAGCCGGAGGCGATCGACGCCGTGAAGAAACAACTCTTCCCCTTGGCGCTGCTCGTCACGCCGAACATCCACGAGGCCCAACAGCTGTCCGGCATCGAGATCAAGACGCTCGCTGACGCACGCCGCGCCGCCAAAGTGATTCACGGATTCGGCTGTAAGTATGTGTTGATCAAAGGCGGTCATTTGCTGGCGGAACGAGCCACCGATCTGCTCTATGACGGCCGGTTCTTCAATGTGTTCAAGGGGGAATTCATCGATACCCCCCACACGCATGGCACCGGTTGCACGTTCGCCTCGGCAATCGCGGCCCATCTCGCACGAGGCAAATCCGTAAACGATGCCGTTCAGACGGCCAAGACCTATCTCACCGAGGCTATTCGCCATAGCCTGGCAATCGGCCACGGAACTGGGCCGACAAATCATTTTTATTTCCTCCAATCCTAGGAAGCCGGAGGAACACTAAACTGGACAGAACAGTCGTTCGATGGTCCACACATCTTGAACAATAGGACAACCGTTTACAGGATGCTCAAAAAGACCAGACTTCTTACCCGCCCAACCCCGGCGCGCCAAGACGCGCCGCTCTGCGGGCAAGGCTGCAGTTCCTCGGCTGATCCTCTTTTCGCGCCTCACGTTTCACGGTTCCCGGGAGCGAGGCGAGAACGCCGCTGGCGGACTTGTTCAGCATCCTGCTAGGAGGACTCCATGGGTCGTTTCACCGCCCGGCCACTGACCTTTCTCATCACTGGATTCGGCTGGCTGCTCCTTTCCTCGTTGGTGGGATTGGCTATCCTGATTGGATTGGTCCATGGCACGCCGCTGCCCCCTTGGTTGAGACTGGTCCATGTGCATGCCGCCCTCATCGGCGGCATCCTGCAACTGATGATCGGCGGGCTATTTGCCTCCGTGTCACACACTTCCAAGGGCGACCGGACTCCCTCGGACTCCCATCCAGGCCTGTTCGTAGCCTTGAACGTCGCCGCCGTCGGATTGCTCGTTGGATTCGGATTCGGGAACATGAAGATCGTCGGCGCGGCTGGAATTGTCGTGATTGGAGCGGTCGCCTCCATCGCCGCAGTCGCCTGGCAGTATGCGCGACAAAGCCTGACTCAACCGGCTGGCCGCTCCTGGTTGTATCGATTCTCACTCATCGCCTTGCTCGGAGGGTTGGCAATTGGCGTCGGGATGTCCTTTCGACTCATGCCGGAATTCTATGCCCATGCGCGGCTTCTTCATCTGCATCTGATTCTGCTGGGTTTCGTCACGATGGCGATGATCGGCGCCACACATCGCCTTTTGCCGACAATCTTGAATGCCGATCTCTATAGCCCGCGACTTGCCCGGCTCGTCATGGGACTGCTTCCCGCCGGCTTCGCCATCTTGATCGGTGGGTTTATCACCTCCTCCCTCCTCCTTGAACTCGTGACCGGAGGGCTGCTCGTCCTCAGCATCGGCCTCTACGCGTATAATCTTCTGCGCACCTGGGTGGGCTCCGGCCAGCCGGGGAACGCTGCCTCCGATCACCTCATGGTCGCGACATTTTTCCTAGTCCTCATGACGATTACGGGCGTCCTCGTCGGGGCCAACTTCCTCCCGCAACTTCCGGCACTGCCGTTTGGATCATTGCACCTCGCGGCCTATACCCACATAGCCATGATCGGCTTTATCTTGCAGACTGTCTTCGGGGCCTTGTCCTATGGCATTCCTGAAATGCTGGCGACCAGCCGAATCGCGAGCCGGAAAAAACAGGAGCCCTATCGAGAGCAACTCGCAGCCATCATGGACCGGTGGCGAACCGTTCAACTGACTGGATTGAGCTTGGGAACGATGGGCTTCGGCGTGCTCGCTGCGATGACCTGGAACTTCCCTCTCAGTTCGCTCTCTATTCAGATCGCGACCTGGGTCACCGTCGGCCTGCTCCTTAGCAGCCTGACCCTCCTTGCGACCAAACTTGCCTGGGCCTTCGGAGTTCGCCCTTCCGACTAGTCGTCTATCTCCCCGTTGTGATTGAAAGACCATCCCATGGAAGAAACCCTGACGTTTCACGATCACGAAGGTCACTGGGTTGCCGCGATCCTGAGCACACCTGACAGACCAACGACGCGTCTCGCGGTGCTGTGCCATGGATTTCTCTCCGGCAAGAACAGTACGACCAATAGGACCTTGACCCGCCTCCTCAATGAACGAGGCCTGGCGACCTTTCGGTTCGACTTTTTCGGCCAAGGAGACAGCGACGGACCGTTCGAAGAGATCACGACAACCCTGGCCGTGCATCAAACTGAAGCCGCACTGGAGCTGGTGACCGCCAGGGGATATGACCGGATCGGGCTCGTCGGCTCAAGCTTTGGAGGGCTCGTCGCCATCCTCACGACAGCCCGGCGCCGAGAGATCGCTTGTTTAGCCCTCAAATGTCCTGTGGTGGACTTTGCGGAAGAGCTTCGCTTAAAATTCGGGCCCGAAGAGTTGGCGCAGTGGCAAGCCACGGACACGATTCCGAACATCATGGGAGGACCGGAGCGGGTCCGTTTGCGCTATCGTTTTTACGAAGACTGCCTCGGACAGATTGCCTACGGGCCGGCTGAACGAATCAGGGTGCCCACACTGATCGTCCAGGGTGAGCGGGATGAATGTGTCCCCCTCCATCAAAGCCGGCGATTGCGTGACGCGCTGGGAGGGCCGAAGAGGTTGGATCTCCTGCCGGGCGCCGATCACCAATTCACCCGTGGAGAGGATTTTCTCCAGATGACCACATCGATCGGCGATTGGCTCGTTACCCATCTCACCGCAGCACCTAGATAAAGCATGATTACCGAAGGCGTCCAACAAATTTTGACGGTTCTCTACCCCCTCTACAAAGAGGAGGTCTACCGACGACGCGAACAGATGATGCGGCTCACTGCCTTCGGTTCACTGGGTCTGATCGCCATGCTGTTTGCGCTCATCTTGAGCCCACAGAAGGGTCGGCTGACGCCCTTCGATTCCCTGTTCATCGGGCTCGCGAGCCTCATCTGGTGCGGGCTCTTCTGCGCCCTGATTCTGCAACAGCGATACCGTCACCAGCTGGCCAAACAAGTCCTGGTTCAGATCGAACAAGCACTGGGATTTTATGAAGAAGGCCTGGTTGTGAAACATCAACCGCTCTACCCCGAAGGGTGGAAGATAGCCTGGCTGAGTGATCGAACCAGCACGCTCTACTTCGCCGTGCTCTGCTCGCTAACGGGATTGTTCCTTCTGGCCCTCCTCTTCTCATAATCCCGATCGGCTGCAGCCTGTTCAAATTCGATTCCCACCAGACGCCCTTCCGCATCCCGCTCGCAGCAGGAAGAGTTCCCGTCGTTTCATGAATGATTCACGACTGACGATGGGCACACCTCCGGAATAGATTGACATTTTTCTGGCCTATCACGCACGTCCACGACACAATGCAGAGGTGTCACAGAAAGACGTCCGGACACACATGGTGTAGTCGTCCCCATCTGACTGAGTATTGTATGGCCTGCCAGGAATGATTTCCATGAGAGACATCGCGACGCCCCGGTTCCAGCTCGCCGCCCTTGCGGCAATACTACTCCAGGGCCTGCAATCTGTAGCGATGCCCGCTAGCATCTCAGCTGCAGAACAAGAGATGCCGCGCCGGCATAGCTTGATTCACCGGCCAGATGTTGAATCCGCTACTCTGCCTGCCACGACTCGAGGGACTATTCTCCAACCTCCCGGCGCTGAGCCAACTCGCATTACGAGCCCGATCGGAACACCAAAAGCCTCGCCTTCGCCAACAACCGTGCCTTCGACGCATCATCGAACATTGACCAAGCGTCCGGCCATAGCTTCGACAACTGCTCCTGCGCCCCCATCCAGGACAATCCGTGCAGCACCGGCATCGGGCGGCGCAGCCGGGCAGGTCACCCAGACGACAGCCAATCCCACCAGGGGCACAACCCCCACGGCAACGGTACCTGTCACGAAGTCGACGCCTGCGCCTCTTCCTGGAGTGACCTCGACTGGCTCTGCTGCGGTCACTTCGAGCGCTTCTTCTCCGTTCGCCGGCGTGGCAGCCGCTCGCCCTGTGGCCTCGGCAGGAAGCGGCTCGGCTCATTTGTTTGGCGGTTCGCGATCGGCGTTGAACTTGCTCCAGAACTCTGCGATCGCGAGCTTGCTGGAACCCCCGACTCCTGTTGTCACCACACCTCCGTCACTCCCACCCTCCTCGACTCCTCCATCGACAACTCCTCCTCCCGGCCCATCGACAGGGAACGTGACGCTCACATGGACGGCGAATAGGGAATCTGATCTGGCCGGATACAAGGTCTATGTCGGCATGGCTTCCGGTACGTATAGTTTCCCTGGATCGGCCTTCGTGATAGGAAAAGTCACGAGCTACACCGTCTCCAATCTTCCGAAGGGACAGACCTATTTCTTCGCCATTTCCGCCTACGACAATGCCGGCAACGAAAGCGGACTCTCGGCGGAACTCAGCAAAAGCCTCTTTTAGCAACCGCTGAAAATCGCCGCCAACTGCGTTCTCGGTTTCCAAAAATCCTCAACGTACCCCCGAGGGTACATTGAGGATTCTGACGAGACAAGAACGAAGTTGGAGACCGTTTTCAGCAGCCTGTCACGATTTGGCGCAGCGGAAGCCCGTATAGCTATTGCGAGTTTCTGGAGGCAGCTTGAATCGCCCATAGGTGAGCAGATATTTCGGCAGGTCGGACCAAGATCCACCGCGTAGCACTTTAAATTGTCCCTGTTCGGGCCCTTGCGGATTTCGTTCCGGCGAGATTTCGTAATAGTTTGCAGCGTACCAATCCTGCACCCACTCCCCGACATTCCCGGCCATTTGATAGAGCCCGTAGGGACTCTTGCCTTTCTCATAGGACTGCACGGGCATCAGGACCTGGGTGTAGCTGAACCGGGCACCCAACGCGAAATTCGCCAGATCCTTGCTTGGTACCTGATTGCCCCATGGGTACAGCCGTCCATCCGTTCCTCTGACCGACTTCTCCCATTCCGCTTCGGTGGGAAGCCGCTTCCCCTTCCAGCGGCAATAGGCATCAGCGTCCGACCAGTCGACGCCGATTACCGGCCGATCGCTATGCTGTGACAGATCTACCGTGTTCCATTGCCAGGGCGCGAGACGGCTCGTGGCAGCGAGGAATGATGCATACTGCGCCGTCGTCACTTCATGGAGATCCATTGAAAAGCTGCCGATCCAAACCCGGTGCATTGGACGTTCATCCTCCAAAGCCTGCCCCCCGTCCGATCCCATTGCGAACTCACCGGCTGGAATCTCGACCATAGGAGTTTCGGCGCTGGACGGCTGCTCCAAAGCCTTTGATCTCCTGAGCCGATCGAGTTGAGCCTCACCGAAAGGAGCTGTACTAGTCAGTAGCAGAAGGATGCTCAACAAGGTCATCCAACGCGGCCGCAGGCGAGAGAAAACCGGAGGCGTAGCCTCTGGGCTACGTTGAGGATTTTGTCGAGCCGAGAACAAAGTCGGGGGCCTTTTTCTGCATCCTGTTCAATGGATGATTCCGCCGACAACCCAATGCCGATCATCCACCACATCAATGAGCAACCGTGTCAGATTCATCTGGGCCAACTGTGAGGCGATCTCGTCTTCCGTGAAGGCCGCGAGCAGCGAGTTGTAGAAATCCCTCCTGAGAATATCCGGAGCCCCGCAGGCATACTGATCGACGATGGTCTGCGCTTCTTCTGGCGATTCCGGCCGCAATAAATCCATCACGAGCACGGGTGAACCGGGTTTCACGGCTAATCGGAGCTTGTGCCAAAACTGCAGCGGGTTCGGCACGTGGTGCAACAAGCTATTGGACATTGCGGCATCCGCAACACTGACCCCGGTGAGGTCCTGAAATCGTTCACAGCGGAATGTAATGCGATCGGACAAGCCGGCCTGCCGCACAGTTTCCTCGGCCAAGCGCACCATCGGGGCAGACGCATCGACACCGGTAATCCGACAACCTGGGATCGTCCGAGCGAAGCGGATGGGAATATCGCCAGGTCCACAGCCCAGGTCGAGCACGTGGCCCTCGGTGAACTCCGGAAAGTATTCGCGGAAGCGATCGACAAAGCCCTGGTTCTCCTGCGAAAAATCCGCCGCCGCATAGGCTTGGACTTGCGCTTCGTCCTCCATAAGCTCCGGTTCGAGTGTTCGGTTCATGGACCTCCCCATCAGCAAAGTGCGTATGGCTAATGGCTTATAGCAAATGGCTCGTGCGACAGGACAGGAGGTCTATTCTAAGTTTCCTGCTATATGCCATCAGCCATCTGCTCTTCTATCCCGCTATCGGCTCTTTCTTAGAATCTCGACGGCGTCTCCCGGTGTCACCAGCCCCTCACGAAGCACTTTGGCATAGACCCGGCTCCAGCCCGGGTTCCTATTCTGCGAGATGCGCTGGTAGTCCCCATCCCGGAACCATGGGGCATTGTGACTGCACGGAACCGTGTAACTCCTCACTTCCAGTTGGACTGCCGGGCCAACGGATAACACCACTCCAGGCCGAATGAGTTCCCATTCCAACCCCGCGAGCGTCAGATTCTCCCCCGACGACCCCGCGTCAATCGGATGTCCTTCGTCCTGAAGCCGCTCGAGAAGTTCGAGTGAGAAGAGGCAGACAGCACGGTCAGGCCCACCATGCACTTTCAGGTTCCGTTGCCGGTCGCCCTCCAGGCCCCTCTCAGTCACCCTCGCTTCACGCACCGGTCGCTTGGGCACACCTCCGTCAGAGACATTGATCTGGTGCACGTGGGGATAGGGTGGCCGTCCGGTCTCGGTCATCGACTCACTCCTTCGCAGGATTCCTCCATCAACAATTCCAACGCCACCCAACCCTCTTGTTCTCGCCGTTGAGAGAACATGGCGCCAACCCTGGAGAAGCCCGCGAGAATCTCTTGCTCCTGCTCCAGCAGAATGCCGGACAGCAAGAGCCTCGCACCATGCCTCACGTACTGCGCCAGTTCATCGCACAGCAGCAACAGCGTCTGGCGATCGAGATTGGCGAGAACCAGATCAGGACGCAGCTCGCCTTGCCGGTCAACCTCCTCCAGCATTCCGCACCTGAATACGAGATTGTCCCCAAACCCGTTCTCTGTTGCATAGTCGCGGGCACAATCCACCGCGACAGGATCACATTCCACTCCCAGAGCTGACGCAGCCCCAAGCCGCAGCGCGACCATCGCCAGAATGCCGCTCCCCGCCCCCACATCCAGCACAAACTCGCCGCCATGAATGAGGTCTTCAAGCCATTCCAATAACATCCGCGTCGTCGCGTGATGACCCGTGCCGAATGCCTGCTTCGGATCGAGCACGATCTCGATGTCCTGTGCCTGTAGCGCCACCGGCTCCCAACTCGGCCTGATGACGATCCGCCGACCGATCCGAATCGGCCTGACTGACTGAGCCCACTGCCGATTCCAATCCTGATCGGGTAATTCCTCAACTCGAATGTCCCTTTCGGGCGAGGCGCCCGGATCGAGTCTCTGCAAAGTCCTGCTCAGGCGACCATGTGCCTCCATGCTCCACTGTGGCTTCGGCCAATAGAGATGGACAACCCCCTGTTCCTCCCATCCGCCTTGAATCACAGGATCAGCCAGCAGGCCGAGCAACTCTGCCGCATCAACGGCGGTCCGAATCTGGACATCGATCCACCCCTCTGACATCATGACGGACGAGAGTTGACGCACTCTCCCCCTTCCAGTAATGTCGGCGCTATGCTCCAGAAGCGGCCTGTGACGCCTGTGACGAAAGCCCATTCGCTGACACGCCTGGTGGCAAAACTAGATCGCGTGATCACCCGGGCCGCTGCCGCGAGTTCCAGCTTCACCCGCGCCCGTCTCATCCTGTTCATCGTCGGAACGATCTGCACGGTTGCCCTCTATAAAATGGGGTGGTATCAAGCCGGCAACGCGGCGCTCGCCGCCTTCGTCGGCCTCTTCCTGATCGTGGCCGGCTATCATAACAGGCTCGAAAGTCGCATGCACCGGCTTCGTCTCTGGAAGCAGATCAAGCTCGTGCACCTGGCACGCATACGGCTGGATTGGCATCACATTCCTACTCGTCCGTGGAGCGCTCCCGAGCACCATCCTTATGCCAAAGACTTGGACCTGGTCGGCCCCCATTCGCTCCTCCACCTGCTCGACACCACCGTCTCCTCGCATGGACAGGCGCGGCTGGTGTCCTGGCTGCTTGAGCAGCCGCCGGCACGGGACCAGTGGCTCATACGCCGTCGCCTCGTGCAGGAACTCATTCCGCGATCGCTGTTTCGCGACCGGCTGGGGCTCGAAGCTCAGCTGATCGGCGAACAGGAAATCAACGGCCAACGACTGGAGGCGGTCCTGCATCATGCGGTCGGATTCCCTCATCTCACGACAGTCCTATCGATTCAAATTCTGCTCGCCGCCGCCACGATCGGGCTCGGGCTGGCTGCGCTGCTCAACTGGCTTCCGAATTATTGGATGTGGTCCTTCGCTGCCTATGCCTTGCTCTATCTCCAGACCGATCAGGGCGAAGAATTGTTAGAGCATGCGGTGGGCGTGCACTTCGAACTGGAGAAACTGGGAGCCGTGCTCGGGTTTGTTGAACGGCACGCCCGGCATAGCCACGCGGCGCTCGCCGAACTGTGGAGGCCGCTGCTCGCACCGGGAGTGAATCCGCCTCAGCTCGTCCGGCAAGCGGCCCGCACCCTGCACGCGATCAGCGTCAAGGCCCATCCGGTCATCCATCTCATCGTCAACGCCCTCTGCCCCTGGGACTTGTGGTTCACCTATCGGCTCCAACGGATTCAGGCTCAGGTGGCCGCTCACCTGCCGACCTGGATGGATCGACTGGCCGAGGTCGAGGCAGCCTCGGCGCTCGCCACGTTTGCGGCGCTCCATCCATCGTATCGCTGGCCTGACCCGCTCACCACCGACCCCCGGCATAACGGAACGCAGGCCACGCTTTCGGCCAAAAGCCTCGCCCATCCGCTGATTCCTGAGACGCACCGAGTCGCGAACGATCTCACCCTCGAAACGCTTGGAACCGTGCTCTTGCTGACCGGGTCCAATATGTCGGGGAAAAGCACCTTCCTTCGAACCCTGGGCATCAATCTGTGCCTCGCCCAGGCAGGCGCCCCCGTCTGCGCCGGTCTTTTCGAGTGGACCTGGGTACGCCTCTCCACCTGTATCCGCGTGGATGACTCGCTCGAAGCGGGCCTGTCGTTTTTCTACGCCGAAGTGAAACGCTTAAAAAGCCTGCTCGATGCGACGACGGATCGATCCAAAGCACCAGTGCTCTTTCTGATCGACGAAATCTTCAAAGGGACCAACAATCGTGAACGGTTGATCGGGAGCCGTTCGTTCATTACCGCTCTCTCGCAAGGCAATGGCTTCGGCCTGGTGACCACCCACGATCTGGAATTGACCGATCTCGACAAGACGGTGCCAGGATTGCGAAACGCCCACTTTCAGGAAACGGTGGCAGCCGGCGCACTGCAATTCGACTACAAGCTAAGACCCGGCCCCTGCCCCACCACCAACGCGCTGCGGATCATGGAACTGGAGGGGCTGCCGGTCTCGGAAACATCATCCGACCCAATCACCTAAGGCACAGTGTGACGACACCCATCAGCACAGGCCCACTCTCCACACAACATCCCCTTCGCGGCCTCCTCATTGCCCAGTTCTGCGGGGCGTTCAACGACAACGCCTGGAAGCTTATGGTCGCCCTATTGGGCATCAGACAATTAGCTTCCACGATCGCTCCCGGCCCGGAATTCGAGACCGCCTCGCAGACCCAGACGACGTTGGCATTTGTCATCTTCACGCTTCCGCTGGCGCTGGTCTCCATCGTCGCCGGCGTCCTGGCTGATCGGGTCAGCAAACGCACGGTCATCATCATGATGAAATCGGTGGAAGTGCTCTTGATGGGGGCGGCCACCGCCGCCCTCTGGATCAATCCGTCCGGCGGGATCCTTCCGCTGATCGTGCTGGGCGGCATGGGCGTGCATAGCGCACTGTTCAGCCCGGCGAAGTACGGCATTCTTGCCGAACTCCTGCCGCACGAGCGGCTGGCGGCCGGCAATGGACAGCTCGAAATGTGGACGTTCCTTGCCATCCTCACCGGAACCGCCGCGCCCGGCATCCTGTTGTCGTTCACCGGCTCCTCGCTCTGGCTGGCTCCGCTGTTACTCGCGGTGCTTTCGCTCGTCGGGTTTGCTGCTGCCCGGACCATTCCCCACGTTCCACCGGCGCGAGCCGAAGGCGGCCTCTTCAACACCCTTCATGGTGCCTGGTCGGCGCTGGCGGCGGATCGGATGCTCCGCCTCGCGATTACCGGAGCGGTGTTCTTCTGGACCATCGCCAGCCTCTTTGCACAAAACATTCTGGTCTATGCGAAGGCGGTCCTTGGCGTGTCGGACTGGCAATCGGGTCTGCCGCTGATGATGCTCTCCATCGGAATCGGTCTCGGCGCCAAGTTGGTGGGTCGTCTTTCACAGTCCCGCGTGGAGTATGGATTGATCCCGCTCGGCGCGACCGGAGTCGCCATCATTCTTTCCGCCGTTGGGTTCTTCGCGCCTCATCTGCCCGCTACGCTCGCACTTATGGGGGTCCTGGGCATCGCAAGCGCGCTGATCTTTGTGCCGCTCAACGCACTTATTCAGTGGCGCGCGCCGGACGATCGGCGTGGGTCAGTGATTGCCTTCGAGAACACCTGCGTCTTCACCGGCATTCTGCTCGGATCGCTCGGCGCCGGAGCGCTGGCGAGCGGTGGCGTGTCGACGACCGGCATCTTCCTCGCAACTGCGGCGTTCACTGTCATGGGCACGGGATGGGCGCTCTGGCTCCTCCCGGAAGCGCTGCTCCGAGTGATTGTGGTCATCCTCACCAATACCCTCTACCGCCTGCGGATTGTCGGACATGAACATGTTCCCCTGCAGGGTGGCGCGTTGCTGATACCCAACCACGTTTCGTTCATCGACGGCTTCCTGCTGATCGCCAGCCTCGACCGGCCGATTCGATTCGTCGTCGATTCGCAGTATGCCGAACTGCCGCTCTTCAAACCCTTCATGAAGATGCTCGGCGTGATTCCGATCTCGTCCCATGGTGGACTTCGTGTCGTCCTGCGCGCGCTCCGCGACGCCGGAACAGCCTTGGACAACGGCGAGATCGTCTGTATCTTTCCGGAAGGCCAAATCACGAGAACGGGGACCCTGCTCCCGTTTCGTCGGGGGTTCGAACGCATCACGAAAGGCCGCAGTGCACTGATTGTTCCGGTTCATCTGGATCGTATCTGGGGCAGCATCTTCAGCTTCGAGCGAGGACGATTTCTGTCGAAAATGCCGGAACGGATTCCGTATCCAGTGACGGTCTCATTCGGCGCGCCGCTGCCGCCGGAGACCCCGTTACATGAAATCCGCAGCACAATTCGCTCCCTCGGCGAGGCGGCGTGGAACCTCCGCAAACGCGATCGCCGACCGCTGCACCGTGAATTCATCCATGCCATGAGGAGGCACCCCTTCCGCCTCGCGATGGCGGACCAGACCCGCCCTCGTGTGTCGTCGCTCGAAGCCCTGATCGGCTCCATCGTGCTCGCCAGAGCACTTCGGCGACATTGGGAGGACCAGCGCCGCGTCGGCATCCTGCTCCCTCCAACCGTCGCCGGCGCATTGATCAACGTGGCTGCTCCACTGTGCGGAAAAACCAGTGTGAATCTGAACTACACGGTCGGCAAATCCGGCCTCGAAGCAGCCGTGCGACTCGCCGGCCTTCGCACGATCGTCACCAGCCGAGCCTTTATCGAGAAGGCCAAATTGGATCTACCTGACGGGCCGTCGATTATTTGGATGGAGGACGTCGCACACACCATCGGCACAGCGCAGAAACTCGTCGCGATCCTCCTCGCCCTCTGCGCCCCTGCGCGGTTGATCGAACTGGCCTGCGGGCAGAACACCCCGCTGACGATGGATGATCTGGCTACCATCATCTTCAGCAGCGGCAGCACCGGCGAACCAAAAGGCGTGATGCTCTCTCACTTCAGCATCGACGCCAATGCTCAGGGAGCCAGCCAGGTCCTCCATCTCTACCAGGATGAGCGAGTCCTTGGGATTCTCCCGTTCTTCCACTCATTCGGCTATCTTGTGTTCTGGTTCGTCATGTTCAACAACGCGGGCATGATCTTTCATCCCTCCCCGCTCGACGTCGCCACTATCGGCGAACTCGTGCGCCGCTACCGCATCACGTTCCTCGTGACCACACCGACCTTTCTCCAGCTGTATCAACGCCGCTGTACCCCGGAGCAATTCAGTTCGCTGCGCGCAGTCGTGACCGGTGCCGAGAAACTCCCGGCACGGTTGGCCCAAGCGTTTGAAGATCAGTTCGGCATCGGACCGATCGAGGGTTATGGCATCACCGAATGTGCTCCCGTCGTCGCCGTCAATTGTCCGGACTACCGGGCAGCGGGGTACTACCAGCCGGCCTCCAGACGGGGGACGGTCGGTCAACCGCTGCCCGGCGTCTCCGTGCAGATCGTCGATCCTGAGAGTTTCGCCCCGTTGCCCCCCGGTACTCCCGGCATGCTGCTCGTGAGGGGGCCCAACGTCATGAACGGCTACATCGGGCGCGAAGATCTGACGGCCCAGGTCATGCGCGACGGCTGGTACGTCACCGGAGACATCGCGATGCTGGACGACGACGGCTTCCTGACCATCACGGATCGGCTCTCCCGCTTCTCCAAGATCGGCGGAGAAATGGTTCCGCACGGGCAGGTGGAGGAAGCGTTGCATCAAGCTCTCGGCGTGGACACGCAGGTCTTCGCCGTCACCGGCATCCCTGACGAATACAAGGGCGAGCAACTCGCCGTGTTGCACATTCTTGACGAAGCCCGAATCCCCGGGATCGTTGCGAAGCTGGCTGCCACTGGCCTCCCCAATCTTTTCATTCCTCCCCGCAACAACTTCGTGAGAGTCGAAGCCCTCCCGGTGCTGGGGACTGGTAAGATGGATTTACGCAGACTCAAACAGATTGCCATGGAGAGACTTCTGGGGCAGTGCTGAGTTGTCTGGCCTGATAGCTGGAAATCCGCGGGTTTCGCCGGTCTCGCGCGTCTCATTTTTCGCCGATTGACGAATGTCGTTTGACATATGACGGCCGGCAAAACTCTCATCGACTGCCATGTGCATCTGGCCGCGCTGCCGGACGGGGACAACGGCTGCTACATCTCGCCAAAGCTGCTCAAGAGCCCGCTGTTCCGTTTCTTGCTGTGGAAACATGGACTCTCGCCGGCTGACCCGCGCGAAGCCAACCGGATATACCTGGACCATCTCCTCACCGAGTTGCGGGCATCCCGGCACGTTCAAAAGGCCGTGCTCCTCGGCATGGACGGGTTCTACGACCAGACCGGCCTGCTCAACCGGCAGCACACGGAGTTTCTCGTCAGCAACGACTACGTGCTGAAGACCGCGCAGTCCTATCCCGACGTGTTTCTTGCCGGCCCGTCGATCAACCCTCAGCGGGAGGATGCGGTGGAGGAAGTCCATCGCTGCGCCGATGCCGGGGCCGTCCTGGTGAAAGTCCTGCCGAACGCCCAGCACTTCAACCCGGCCGATCTCAAGTACAAACGGTTCTATCGCGCGCTGGTCGAACGCAAGCTCCCGTTTCTCAGCCACGTCGGCTTTGAGTTCACCCTGATCGGGAAGGATCAGTCCGTCGGCGATCCCGACCGGCTGCGCACAGCACTCGACGAAGGGGTCACAGTCATTGCGGCCCATGCCTGCAGTTACGGCCTCATGCTCTACGAAAAGTTCATTCCGACCTTGCACGATTTCGCGAAGCGTTACCCGAACTTTTATGCCGACATTTCCGCGCTCACGCTGCCCAATCGCTTGCAGATGTTGCTCTACCTCAGGCGCCACCCGGAGCTGCAGGATCGTCTCATCTTCGGGACAGACTATCCCCTGTCCGTGTTCCACATCGCTGCCTGGGGACGCGTGGGAGTCGGCACGCTGCGCAAGATGATCCAAACAAAGAACCGCTTTGACCGCCAAGTCGCGGTTTGTAATGGGCTGAAGATCGGCTTCCGCTCTTTCAGAGATCTGCTCCCCCATTCAGCGGCGAAAACGACGCCCTAGCGCGGTCCACTGATGAATCGAGACGAGATACTTACCAGCCTGCGCGAAAGGATTCTCGCCTTCGCGGCATTACGGGTATCGAGGGATCGCGCCGAGGACCTCGCACAAGAAGTTCTCACCGTCCTCTACGAGAAGTATGCGCGCGTTACAGAGCTGACCGAACTGGTTCCCCTGGCCTTCCAAATCCTGCGGTTCAAGATGCTGGACGCCCATCGCAAGTCCTTCCGGCGAGGCGAGTATAATCAGGAATCGATCGAAGACCTCCCGCTTGCCGATCCCGGCGACGACCCGGCCAGGGAGCTTGAACGCAAGCAGACGGTCGAGCGGTTAGTCCAGGCGATGAGCCAGTTAGGTGAGCGCTGCCGCGAGCTGTTCAAGTGGAAACTCGAAGGGAAACGCTTCCCCGAGATCCAGAAGCTGATGGGTCAGAATTCGATTAACACGATTTACACTTGGGACATCCGCTGCCGAAAACAGTTGCTTTCCCTCATGGGTGGAAGTTGGGAGTGACTGGAGAGGTTCTGAGTTCTGAGTTCTGAGTTCTGAGTTCTGAGTTCTGAGTTCTGAGTTCTGAGTTCTGAGCGCTTCACGTTGTCCGGGAACTATGTCTACACACGACCTCGAAAAACTGCTGGGTGGATTCGCAGCCGACACGCTGACTCCGGAAGAGAGGCAGGCGCTGTACAGCGCCGCGCTGCAAGATCAGCAACTCTTCAACTCCCTGGCTGATGAGCAGGCATTGAAAGAATTGCTAGCTGATCCAGCGGTTCGCCGCAGACTCCTCGCCTCCTTGGAGCAGAAGAACACCTCAGGGGCAGGCGGGCACTTATCGTGGCTGGATTGGTTCAGACGTCCGGCAAGTCTCGCCTTCGCAGGAGGCCTCGCCGCCGCCGTCTTTGCCGTTGTGCTCGGAACTAAGATCTATCAGGACAGTCTTAAGCAAGGAGCACAGTCCGTCGCCACAGAAGCGGCGAAGCCCGCTGCTCCAGCACCTTCAGCTTCGCAACCAGCGCCGCCATCGGCCGGAGAACTACAACCAACAGGCAAAGACAACAGGGAACCTGCGACTGGTATCGCAAAGAAAGATGTCTTTGTCGACAAGCTGGCCGAGCGAGAACGATCTGCGCCGCAGGAACAGCACGAGTCAAATATTCCCCGTGCCAGTATGCAACCACGATCTGGGCGAGACGAAGCGCGCAAGCAAGCTGAATCTCCCGTAGCCGCGTTAGGCAAGGCAGCGGTGGCTGATCAGAAACCAGCGGCAGGCTCCAGTCCATCAACCACTCAGACTCCAGCACCTATGCAGGCACCGACAAGTGCGCCGCTCCGCGCCACCGTCACACCGGCACTCAGCGCTCGTGCCCTGTTCTATGGGGGAGAGCCAGGCCGAGCCGACATGCGAGCGATGGCCAAAGAACAAGAACAGGCCATGAAGCCACTTGCCGAGTCGGCACCCCAAGCCAACCGGCTTGAGAGAAAAATGGATCAGTTCCCCCTTGCTGGGAAATCAGCGGGCACGAGCACCCAACTCAAACCGCTCGGACTTCGCTACAGCTTTATGGTTCGTGGAACCGATGGGCAGGACCGAGAAGTGGATGCGGCAACGGCGTCGAAGTACACGGAGCCCGCGCGTCTCACCGTAGAAACTAATCAGGACGCCTATCTGCAAGTCTGGATGACGGTCGGCTCCTCAACGCCGCAACTGCTATTGCCTGAGAAAGACAGTGGTCAGATCTCTCTGAAGATTACCGCAGGACAACGACAACACATTCCTTTGCCGACAGATAGCGGAGCCGTTACCCTCACAGCCCGTCTTTCCCGAGTCCCGTTCGGCCCCATCACCAGGCAAGAAGCCGCGATGTTCGGCCGGCTCTCTCCCGATCAACTCCAAGAGTCCATCACCGCGGGCGGAGCAGCCGGCTCGCACGAACAAGCCACCTATGTTGTCAACCAAGACTCATCCCCTACTGCACAGATCTCTGTCGAGATTCCGTTTAGCCGATAGCCGTAACTGCCGGCGTCGGTAGAGGCGTGATCACGATCGTGATGAGCGCGACCACCCTGAACCCCGCACTTGCGAGCATCAGCAGAACCTCAATCATGGGATAGATTGTATCGGAAGCCCATCATAGACGGCAGGAGTTCCGCTCAAAACTCGGACTGTCCCGGCTATTTGCACAGAGAGATGAGAACCTTCAAGATCAGAACACTATTTCCCTGACTCGGTGCTCGGCGTGAACGTCCAGGTCCAGCCGGCTTTCTTGTGGATCAGGGATTTCTTGTCCGGCGAGATGCGGAGATTGTCCGAATCAGGTAGTGGCATTCCGAGCATCACGGGCGATGGCACGACCAGCTCTTCGGGTCGCACATTACGACCAGCAGGCACTGGCTTGCGGCTGGCGGTGCAAGACTGCGCAACTTGAACCACGGGGTAAGTGGTTTGCACTTGCAGTTCAAGCGCGCCGCCCAAACCGTCCTTAATTCCCAGAAGTTCATAGTGTTCGTACTCGCCCTTGAGGACCGGCGGCAGACAGGAAGGCTCCATGTCGCGCGGATTCTTGAGTACAGATTTCGCGTTATCAACGTTAGGCGTTCCCACCAGCTTTGACTCGGACAGTTTCCATTTCAAATCGATCACGACGCGGTCCGTCACATCTGCTCGTCCTGAGCCTACGCCGGGATTGCTGGTGATATTAGGCTGGCCTTGATACTCGCCCACGATATGGTAGCGCACGACGTCAACGCTGCCCCAGCGACTCATGGCTTCCATATCCATCTGCTGAGCCAACGCAGGGGTCAGCTGCAGCGCGAACAGAAAGCCCAGTGCGATCATCAACCGACGTGACGGCATGTTGTCCTCACAGAAATTGTTAGAAGTGGTCAGGCAGGAGCAGGTGGATAGCTCAGCGCATCGAGGTCAACATAACACAGCGAGCCAGCAAATCTGCTTGGATAAGAGCAAGGGGGTTAGACTTGGAGAAAAGAGCCCCGGTCGAAAGTCAAAATGTTACGGTTATTTTCACTATGTTTTCGCCCTACCGTTTCTCTGGTGGAATCGTCTTGATCTTGGCTGAGAACCGCGCATGCGCCGCCTGATCCACCGGCCGGTGCTTCGCCTTGGTGCCCGCCGGGTCTTTTCCAAGAAAGTTGTCACCATTCCAATTCGTCGAAGGTCTAATCGGTCTGGGAACAAACCCGCCGCCGCAATTTGGGCAGACATTCCCCAGAACGCGTTCGGCACAGGCCATGCAGAAGGTGCACTCATAGGAACAGATGCGCGCCTCAAGCGAATCAGGCGGCAGCGCCTTGTTGCAATGCTCGCAAGTCGGTCTGAGTTCAAGCATGGTGTCCTCGATGTAATGCTACCTATAACGGGCGATCATCTGAATATGCCGTTCTCTTCACAATTCCCAGCTAAAGACTCCCGATAATCATCTCGAAGGCGCCTCCCGTGGAGTATAGAGTACTCGTCGCGCGTGACGTGGCGACTCTCATCCACCTGAACCGAGGAGGTTGCGATGATGTGTTATGCGGGGATCGATCTCCATGCCACCAACAGTGTCGTCGTCGATGAGGAGGACCGCGTGCTGTACCAGAAGCGCCTCCGCAATGACCTCGCCCTGATCCTCATGGCCTTGGCGCCCTATCGGGACACGGTGCAGCGGATCGTCGTCGAATCCACCTATAATTGGTACTGGCTCGTCGATGGACTCATGGACGCGGGCTACCGCGTCCACCTGGCCCATGCACCGGCCCTGCCGCAGTACAGTGGACTGAAGCACGCAGACGATCAGCACGATGCGCGGTGGTTGGCCCACCTCCTCCGCCTTGGCCTGCTCCCCACCGGCTACATTTATCCGAAAGCGGAACGCGCGGTCCGTGATTTACTGCGTAAACGCAGCCAACTGGTGACCTTGCCGTCCGAGTCAGCCGAAGCGTTCTTGCCGACCAGGTCCCATTGCGTGATCGTGGCCATCGCACTCGGCTTCTCGAAGTCGTTGTCCTCCACCATCGCGGAACTCTTGCTGCCGTCGGTGAGCGGCAGACTCATCTTCACACTGGCACGAAAGGTCACGTTTTCCTGACCGATCTCCGTGCCAGAAATGGTGACAGTGCCGCTGCACACAGCCAGCTTGCCCCTTTCCGCCTGTGCCGTACCCGTGATACCGGTCAACGCCATGACTGCAACTGCCAGCGCAAGCACATGAAATGCGCGCTGCGGCCATTTCTCTCCAGAGACCGTCCTTGCCACATAATCTGTCGCATTTCTATTCCCTCCTGTTGCATATCCGTTCCCTCACATTCACTTTTCCGATGGAGGAAGCCGTCACTGCTCTTGAGCCATCGCCACGGAGAGATATTCCGGTTCATCGAGTACTCAAAGATTCCTGAAACATTTTTCTGTTCCCAAGGGTAACGTATGATCAATGGAAGGTTCAGACATTTTCTTCAAGACGCTTCATTGTCTCGCTCGCTTGAATAAGGTAGTGACTAATGACCATCACAGTAAATTTAAAGCGCTCTCGTGCAGGTGGCATTCGATCTGGAGGGAAAGCTGGTTCGTCAATATCGCCGTTCTTCATCGTTCCGAGATGCTTGAGCTTGAGGCAGGCTGCCTCTACGGCTGGGATGGAGAAGCTGAGCGATAGATGATGATGAGCAAACTGGTTCCGGATCTCAGCTAATTGTTGTAGGTCTTGATAGATCGTCTTCGGTATCAATCCCATCACGTACGCGGCATCACTCCCAGCGGCAAACGAACCGAGCGCCCCAGAACGCGAATCGAGCAACTTATCGCTCACGCTGCTCTCCAGCATGAAGCTCTGCAACAGAGCACTCAGGCATGCGTCAACATAGCTTGTGGACACGACAACTATCGAGAAATCAGGCTCGTTATTGAGAACGTCAAAGAATGCTTGCGTGTCCGCCTTTAGCAGCTCTGTCGGTATGAGTAAACGCTTCGGCATGAATTGTCAGCTCACTAGGGAACGTGCGTAAAAATGTCTACCGTCATGGTGAACAGCGGGTCGGTGCGCTTCTCAAAAATGGGACACCGTTCATGACCCATCCGTTCCACCTAGAGTTATGCTGGCAGCTACGACTCATTCGCAACTATCTACTACCCCTTTCACTTCTTTCCGCAAGCGAACCTCCAAAAAACGTTTGCATAACTTCCAGGAGAGCTTGTTGGTTCCCAATTGGTAGCTTTTCTTCCGGTGTAAACGACAACTCCATTGCCCATTTTCTCGGCATGCCACGTGAAAAAGAGCACCCGTCCGCGCTCAGATCGGCAATCGATTTCACGTTGTGCCTTCTCCGAAAAATACCGTCTACCACTCAGCGGCGAGCTTTGCATGGACTTGTAGTCAAACAGCACCCACACCTCGACCATATCTCCTGACCTGCGAATCGCTGAATCAGCATAGGCAACCGACCTGTTATTCTCACCGATACGCACCCACTCAGCCGCAACGTTATCAGTGAGCATGACGAGCATCACAGTTGCCATAATCAGTTTCATAGTTCTCCTGTTGGCTGTTCAGCGGGTGATCTTTGCGACAACGTTTTCGGCTGTGATCATCGGAGACCCCTCACTCCTAACGTTTGACATAAGGGGCGTTCATGGAGCGGTGTCTGGCTTGCAAAAGAACGGAATAGATACTTCTCTGTAGCTGCGCGCTGGCGAGATTTCCTCTTCGCGCCCTAGCGCACCTAGGCTTGTGCCAAACTGTTCTTCGAGGATAGCGACCACTGTACCTTCCAGGAAGTGTGTAAAGTCCGACGCGACAGACTGAACTTCATTGAAGAACGTGCGTAGAGCATCCTCTCTGTCATTGGAGTTGATCGCACTCAACAGTGCGGTGTTCGCAACCAACTCCGAGGCTAGGTGCAGGTTGTTGCCGACGGTTCCTCCAAGGATCAGCTCGAACGGTCCTTCGTCAGCAGCTGCCTCCCAGTTGAGGCCGAACTCAGCTGCAGAGTAGTGGAAGGCGAAAGAGTTTCTGACTTTCTTGATGGTCTTGATATTACTGAAGTACTTCTCGATCTTCTTCAACGCCTCCTGCGCAGTTGGGTCCAGCCTTGGCTTAACTCGTTGCCAGAGCTTTGTAGCAAAGAAAGCTGCTGAGAGGACCTGCCTCGCCTCGTACAGCTTTCCTGCGAGTATGCGAGCATAGATCATTGCTTGTATGCCGTCCGCCAGGCGTTCAATTGAGGACCTCCGATCCGTGGAACGGCTATGCAGACACCAAGCGAAAACCTTGTGAACCGAATTCAGTTCGTTCTGCATATGGCCGGCAAGCAACAGGAATGCCCGGTCTGCGGAGTCCATCTTGAGCAGCATGTCCATCGATAGGGAAATTCGCCGAATCTTCAAGGAGGTCCCCAATACAGTAGGAGGCGCCGAACTATCAAGTGAGCTGCGAGATGGACATTAGGCCTGGCATCCTATTCCAAACAGAATGCTGATCCCTGCCACACCAAAGTTGCCGACACTATCGTCACTTAAGGAATCTCTGTCAAGCACCGGTCTCTAATGGCCAAGCAAGCCGACAGTCCTTCTAAGCTCGCTTTTTCTCCTCCGAATAGGGTGATCGGCTTGGGCTCCCACTGCGCGCGTCCGACGAGGGCCTTCTGAGGCCGAGCGTTGCGCGAGCACAGGGGACCCTCTTCCCAGATTCACATCTTCACTCCATTCTCCCCCCAGGGGAGCAGCCAGATTGTCGTTTACCGCGCGCATCGGACGAGCACAGTCTCATCGTGCGCCTTCTGAGAGCAAGAAGGACGGTCTGGCTACTCCCTGCCCCTGGGCCGACACAGACGAATACGC
>JAGXAR010000063.1 GCA_018971525.1 Nitrospirota bacterium | reverse complement strand
GGAACTGGGCCAAAGCGGAGATCGGCCGGGAACAAGGGCAGCGATTGCTTTCGCGTTTGCAGTTGCCGTGTATTCAGGCATACATGGAGTCCTTTCCAAATATCACCGGCCGACACGTGGGTTTCAACTACTACTCATACGCGGCAGGAGATTGCCTGCTGACCCATGACGATACAGACCAAGGCTACGCGATGGAAGGCGTGACGGCGCCCCGTCAGCGTATCGCGCTGGTGAGCTATTTCCATGACGAGTGGCGGTCGAATTGGGGCGGGGAGCTCATCATCTATGGAAAGCGGAAGACTCATGCCGCCGATCAGCCCGACCTTGAGGTGGCACACTGTATCGAGCCCCGGCCGGGCTCTCTCGTGATGTTCACGGTGCCCCGCTTCCACCGCGTCTGTCGGGTGGATCAAGTCGCAGGTAATCAGCGGCGACTCTCAATTGCCGGATGGTTCATGACCTTAACATCCGTAAGTTCTGCCAGTTGTTGATTTAAGAAAGGGGGCTGCCATTGCAACATGGCAGCCCCCTTTTTCTTCGTGCTGTGGCAGCGGAGATGCTCGTCGTCTCCAGGGACAGTCAGCTAATCAACCCACTCGTCACCAGCCCGTGGCATTCCTGGGGGACCCGCCATCAGACTCTCGACCGAAGGCGGAGGCGCCTGTAGAGTCTGTCTCACGAGTGCCTCCAGGGCTTGGTGTTCAAACGGTTTGGGAAGAAATGGGAGGCCCCCTCGGCGTATGCCGTACCCTGCCAAATCCTGGTCGATATTGCCGGACATGAGGATCACTCGCAGATCTTTCCGCATGCGGAGCGCGCGGACGGCAAGTTCATGGCCGTGGACGTTGGGGAATTCGTTGTCGCTGGATGCAAACGAAAAGTCTGGCGGAGGCAAGACAAGATCAGTCAGCAGTAGATGAATGGGGCCCGGATGATTCTTGCATATCTTCAGGGCCTCTGAGCTGTTTGTCGCAGGCAGGACGGAAAACCCTGCTTGCTCGAGGATTCCGGCACAGAGCTGGATGGTGGCCGTGTCATCGTCAACGGCTACGATGGTCTGTTTCGTCGATTGCGGTAAAGCGACATCAGGGTTGGACATGGCGAAGCTCCTCGCTTACGTGGAGCACACTAATAGTCACCAGGATAGTCCCGCTCTTGCCATTCCGCCAGCAAAAGGTGAATTGTCTTTGAAGATACAGGCGATGATTGGAACGAGTATCTCGTACGATGCCGCGCCAGGCGATGCTCCTGCCAGCATTATGAGGAAGGCCGGCGAACTGTGAGGGTGGTGACCTACTTCTGGAGGGCTCACCGCGCTTCTGAGCGCTCCTGCAATCTGGCGAGCCGGGTCTTGTCGAGTGCTACAAACACGGACTTTTCCTGAGACACAGTCACGGCGCCCGGTGCCTGCCCCTTCGCTTTCTTGACCCATTTGCGACGGGTATAGATGATGTCGCCCTTTCCGCTTTTCTTGAGGTCGCTGTACAGAAGGGCCAACGTCGCCGCGTCGCGTAAGGTTTCCGGGGGTACGTCTGCGCCTTTTACGAGGCGCACCACCACATGTGAACCGGGAGTGCCCCGAGCATGGAACCAGAGGTCGTCGCTCTTTGCCACCCCAAACGTCAGCTCGTCGTTCTCACGCGCGTTTCTTCCGACATAAATAGCCAAACCGTCTGATGAGGTGAAGCGACGGAAGGGCCCTTGGCGTTGTTCCTGACGGCCCTTCCCCACGCCTGTCCGAGAGAGGGTTCGTGCGCGCATTGTGAGATGGGGTTTATCGGGCGGCTGCCAGGTTCCCTGTTCGATGGCGGTCAATTCTCGCTGCAGCATCTCCAATTCCTTCTGCCCCGCTTCGATGCGCGGGTGCAGTTCCCGCTCTGCAGCCAGGTGCTTCCGATGCTTTCGGAAGTAGTCGTCCATATTGCCCTGGGCGGTTTTGGTCGGGTCGAGGGGGATTGTCAGGTTGGGAAGCTCCTCATGGAAATAATCCACTACGGTTACGTCGGTCTGGCCTTTGCGGATAGTCCCGAGGTTCGCCTTGATGAGTTCGCCATAGCGGGCGTAGGGCTTGAACTTCTCTGCCTTTGCGAGGTCTTCGTGCCAGGCCTCAATGCGGCGTCGGAGCTTCTTGATGGATTTTCTGAGAATCCCTGCCCTGGTGTTCTGCACGGACGCGACGACCGAAATGGCTTCTGCCCTGTGGTAACGGGCTTCGATGGCAGCCGACAGAGGAAATGGTGATTCCGGGATGTCCTGGCTGAATCGCGCGTGGTCGGCGCCCCGTCGTTCCCGTTGCTGGTGAGGGGGAGGAACGTACCGCTGTCCCATGAGGTCCTTCACCCCGTTCAGGTCTCGTCGGATGCGGCCTCCGTCATCGAGGACGAGGAGATTCGATGTCTTCCCTGTCAGCTCTGCAACCAACCGGCAGGGGCCTTCCTTGGCGCTCAGCGCAAGGTGAACGATCCGATCTCCTTGAATCTGTTCGACCCGGTCGATTCGTGCCCCTTGCAAATGGGCGCGGAGAAATTGACAGAAAGGCGGAGGGGTCGGTGGATTCTGAAAGGTCTTCGTGGTGAAGTGGAGACGAGCAGTTTCGGGCTGGCACGAGATGAGCAGACGGTGCGTCCGTCCCGGCGTGCGGATTTCCAGCACCACCGTACGATCCGTCGGCTGGTAAATTTTTTGAATCCACCCGCCCGGCAGCACCGGCGCGATCTCTTCAACGACGGAAGCAAGCTCCGTCACAGTCAGGGCCACAACCTGTCCATTTCAGCCTTTTCTCGTACAAGGCATCTGATGCGTCAAGACCTGAGACGAGAGAAACAGGTCCTCGTGGTCACGATTAGAGTGTTCTCGCCATTGTCTCTCGCAGGGGACATTTCCTTCACAGTCGCGGCCATTTTGGCAGAATCTCTGTGTCGATGCACCGGTCGATTGAACGTAATCATGCCCTTGCCAGAAGAATTGTGCTCTGGCATCACGTTTGCCCTGTTCCACATAGGACGTGATGTGAGCCAGCTGGTTTTTGCGGAAGTGAACGTTCAGGGTGCGGGGGGAGGATATTCCATCACGGCACAGGAGGACCCCATGGGTTGCACCAGATGCGACGGTCTTATGGTGAGTGATGCATTGATCGGCATGCAAGAGAGCAGCATTCCGATCTGGATGAAAGGCTGGCGATGCCTGTCCTGCGGGAACATCATCGACCCACTCATTCAGCGGCATCGGATGATCCAACGGGCGGGAGCCTCGCGTTTGCTTGGAGAGGAAGCGGCCATGCCGGAGCTTCGTCACGCGCTCAAATCTACGGCCTAACCGGGGGATCGGTGTTGGTCGGCGCATCGATACGAACGGGCGCTGATTCCTTGCTTGCTATCCGGATCTGTTCAATATGATTTCGATTCAGCTCACAGCCTCCTGGTTTCCCACGCATACTTCTTCCTAGTTGCCCGCGTTCCATCTTGTTCATCGAGCTGTATGTTTCAGGCCCTCTGCTCAGAGGGGTTGACAGAGCTTATCTACGTTAGCCAGTCGGTAACAGTAAATAAATCGACAGGTTGCAGGTGGTGTGAGAGGCTCCCTCCAGTAAGGCACTTCTCTTGCTGAAACATACTTTCATGAAGCTCGACTCCATGGCAAAAACCTTCTATCCGGCGGCTGCCCGAGCCGGTAGCCGGGGTGATTGGGTGCGTGTCACGACTCTCAGCCTGGTTGTGACCGGGGCATTTCTGCTGCAAGGTTGCCTCGCAGGAGCCTGGGTGACACTGGTGGCGCTGGATTCAATGAAGAGCAGTCACGTTACCTTTTGGCCATTCGAGCAATCATGGGTGGCGCAGCAGGACCAATCGAGCGATGCTGTCCACAATTCGAAAGTGACAAGTGTCGCGGTTCTTCCGGTTGAGGGGGATCCGGAGATGGGCGCGCGGCTTGCCACTCTGCTGCAACAGGAAACCACATTGCGCGTCGAGTCGCCGGCGACCGTCGCGGCGGGAGTCACTGCAGCAGACCCCCGTTCGGCAAAAGCCGATGATGCAGATCGCGGTACCCTGGCCAAAGAAATTACACGGGACTTGGGGGTCGATACCGTTCTCGTCAGTCGGGTTGCCGGTTCGCCTTCTCATCCGAGCGACTGGGGGTGGAAAGCAGAGGGCTCACGACGCCTCTATCTGTACCTCGTGGACCACGACGGCCATCTGCTCTGGAAAGATGAACTGCCCTTCACGCTGGTGAAAGGCTCCACACCGCCGCTGGAAGCATCCGTACAGCTCGATCTCGCCCAGCACGTGATGCAGCATGTCAAAGAACTGCATCTTGATGAACTCGGCTACCTACCGGCGAAAACCTCCTAGCCCTTCTTGCAGCGCTCCCTCTCCTCCGGTACAGTCTGGCTCCTTGATCTCGGAGCTTGTGCTCTCCATGCCGTTGCTCGATGTGCCATCGATGGTTCGTCTTCAGGAAGAATTTCGCCTATCGATGAAACAACTTCTGGGCGAACTCTGCCTGGATTTGGAAGGCCAATATGCAGACGTGGCGAAATCGCTGACCTTGCCTGTGGCCTACTTCCGGTTCCTCGGGCAAGCACTCGAACGGGATGCCTACGCTCACTGGAAAGTGGTCGGCTGGATCGAAGCGCTGAACGACCTGGTCTACTTCATCGATCTGCTGCAACAAATTCGGGAGGAGCAGAATCTTCCTGAGTTTGCGGCGCAGCTGTTTGTCGAGTGCGAAGAGAAGTTCTTCGAGAACAGTTATCTGGACGATCTGTTCCCGCGCGGCGTCTCCCAGGCCTCGGGACTCGAACGGCGACTCAACCAACTTTGCGCCCGCCTTACACAAGAGTTGACACAGGAATCGCTCAGTCTGGTGCCGGGGCTTCCGATGCTCTGGTGCGCCTCTCGCAAGATCCCGTCCCAGACCATGGAGGTACAGCTCGGCCACAACGTCGAACGGGCGGAGATGTTGGGAACGATGGCAGTTGGGATAGGGGGCGATAGCTATGAGGTTCCTCTCTCGGTGAAGAGAGCCCTCAAACAATCATTTGGCCAGGTCACTATTCTGATCCGGCCCCGAGAGCTGTCCGTGAAGATCGGAAGAACCGTGACGCCTCTCTGCACGATGAGGGGCAATCGGATGGAGTGGAGCTGGAAGCACCGGCCGCCTGTCATGGCAATGGAGACTCCATCCGGGGCCATCACAGTCGGGCCGACGCTCGTCTATGGGAAGGACCGCCAACCTCGGACTGTGGCCTCCACCTCGGTCGATCAAGTGAGACGAATCAAACAGGCATGGGCAATCGTGCAAGAGGCCTGGCCGGAAGGGCATGAGCTCCTCGCGCTCTTAACTGCCCGGATCATCCCGCTCAAGGCCAAGGGCGTCGTCAGCTTCAGTTACCGCCACAGGCCAGGCCTATCCTTTATTAACTGCTTCGACCGGGACAACCTCGATCTGATCGATGACTTAATCCATGAGAATAGCCACCACCATCTGAACCTGCTGCTTCGCAAACAGATTCTTTATCATGGTGATCGTAACCAGCAGATCTTCTATTCCCCCTGGCGCCGCAGCCTGCGTCCGCTCAGAGGCATTCTCCATGCGGCGTTTACGTTTACAATGGGAGCGATGCTTTTCGAACGGCTATCAACGTGGGCGTCTGAGCGAGGTGGATTGGTTCGATGGAAACAAGCAGAACTGACCTCGCGCGATCTGCAGCGAGCCAGGTTTCGCGGTCTTGAGGAAGTGGAATCCGTCCGCTACTCGATCCAGGATTTGGAGTATGCCAGCTGGCATCTCAAGTGGCTCACAGGCTCAGGCCAGCGGCTGGTCAAGCAGTTGGCAGAAACCATCGAGCAGGTCGAGCAGAACATCGCGCCCCACAGAAAGGCCGTTCTTGCATCCACCTTCGGCCCAGCCCTCCGCAAGCATGTGAGAGAACTCCAGCAAGCGAGGCAGACCTACGGGCCGGTGCGGCTGAGTAAGGCGTGATTGCTGCTTAATAAGTCGTGAGGCTATGAAAGGTGGCTATAGAGCGATGTTTTTCTCCGGAACTCGTCTAACGGCAAAACGGAATGATTTATCATGCTGACCGATCAGGTCACGGATAGCTAACTGTACAAGCTGCTCCGCGGGCAGACCTTCGCGTTTGCTCAGTCCTCTCAGACGTCGTGCTTCTCGGTTCTACGTTAAAATCAGTACTTCTCAATTGTCCTTGGTCAACTGGCAGAGACCTGAAGGATAAGCCTGGCTATGGAGTTACTCAGATACAGTTGGGTTACCGTTTGTTTGCCTAGTGGGCTACAATCACATGCTGGTGCTCACCCTTCTCCAATTCTACAAATCCATAGATCATTTTGGGTCCGCCAGACCTGTACTCGATAACTCCAGTCAAGAAATAGCTGCCCGCAGGTAAGTGGTAGAACCAAAAATTACACGTTGGGTCTGTTCTTGTCGTTCTCGTATAGGGCTCAAGACGTTTGTCGGAGGGCTTTATTGGGCCGTTGTGCTCAACGGACTGCTTTACCCACTGGGCTGTGTAGTCGGTATCGGGAAATAGATATACAAGGTTAGAGCAAATTATGTCCCCACCCCCGGTTCTCCCAAAAGCAACTCCTGTGATGGATGACTGCCCTTTTGCGCTGTAAGTTTTCAACTCTTTCTCATTGAAAGGCATCTCAATAACCAGTGGAGGTGTTTGAGGTACCTCCACCCGCGGTGGTTCATCGACAGCAGGCAGATATGTAGGTAACAAAAAGAGCAGTACAAAGACACACCAGCTTGCCTGTATGATTTTTCTCATGGGGTTTATGTCGTTGTGTAATTGCAAGGTTGAGTTTGAACTGACGTAAGCTCTAGCAGCAATTCTTCCGGGCTCATGATTGAGACTCCCAGGATTTTTTTAATAGTGGGACGCTTGGCTAGGATCTCACTATCTTTCGTGAGGAAAATATTGCGCTTGTTCAGTTTGTGCCCGAGCAGGTGAAAAGCATCTCTTCTCTTGCTCTCGTAACTAAAACCCAAAACGTTTGCATTTGGCCAAATCTCCTCTGCCAGCTTGTCGATCTGTGCTTCTTCGACCCTATGGAGCCCTGGACCTCCTGGCATGTAATCGTGCCCAGTGCCAGCGTTGGGATCTTCATGAAGAATCCTTTCCTGAACCAACCTGGTGATTATCCGCAAGGCCTCCGGATGATTTATTTCAAAGTCCGTCGTGCTTGTGTACCAAAGGCTGAGTGTTCCTTCCCGTGCCAGTTCAAGAATCCTGTCAACATCCTTTGCCCCTGCGCGCAATGAGGTATCGTCTTTAGGTGTGGAAATAGGATAAAGGCGGCGTAGCCTTTCGGTTGAGCAATCAACCAACGCCTCGGTTGCAGCCGAGGGGAAAGGATACGCCACCATGAGTGAGAGAACCAGCCACGGGGTCGTCGAGTCAAGCGCGGTGTGTTACGACACGCTGGAGCAGTGGGCGCGAGAGAAAATCCAGGCGCAGCTGCAGCAACTCCTGGAGGAGGAAGTAAGCACGTTTCTCGGTCGAGTCCGGCACGAGCGCCGAGGCAAGGTGGCGCCGGTCGATCCGCCCGCCGGGAGCCGAAACGGCTATGGGAAACCCCGTCAGTTCTCAATGATGAGTGGGACCGTCACGGTCCGTCGCCCGAGGGTGCGGGATCTCGCCGAGCGCTTTGAGAGCAAGGTCCTCCCGCTGTTCACACGGCGGACTCGGGAAGTCGGCAGAATGCTCCCGGAGCTGTACCTGCACGGGCTGTCCACGGGAGACTTCGATCTAGCGCTGCGTGGCCTGCTGGGCGAGGGCGCGCCGCTGTCGGCGAGCTCAATCCAACGACTCAAGGCCCGCTTCGAGCTGGAGTATGAGGCATGGAAGACGCAAGACCAGTCGACGCTCGAGGTCGTCTACTGGTGGGCCGACGGCTTGTATGTCAAGGCGGGCATCGAGGATCGCAAGCGCGCGCTCCTCACGATCGTGGGCGCACTTACCGCGGGCGAGAAGATTGTGCTGGCCTGCGAGAGCGGCGAGCGCGAGAGCAAGGAGAGCTGGCTCAAGCTCCTGCGCGATCTCAAGAACCGCGGGCTCACGTTCCCACGGCTCACGGTGGCCGATGGGCACCTCGGCTTGTGGGCGGCCTTGGGCGAGATCCATCCGTCCGGTGAGGAGCAACGGTGCTGGAATCACAAGATCACCAATGTCCTCGACGCTCTGCCGAAGAAGGCTCAGCCGAAGGCGGGCGAGCTGCTGAAGGCGATGCCGTACGCGGAGACACGGACCGAATGCGAGCGGCGGCGGGATGAATTCGTGCGGACGTACCGGAGGACGGAGGGAAAAGCGGTCGACACGCTGCTGCGGGACTGGGAGCGAATGGTGACGTTCTATGCGTTTCCGCAGGAGCATTGGCGGCATCTCCGCACGACGAACATCGTGGAGTCGCCCTTTGCCTCGGTGCGGCTCCGCACGGACGCCTCCCGTCGCTATAAACGCGTGGAGGGAGCCCAGGCGATCATTTGGAAGATGCTCCAGGTCGCCGAGAAGTCGTGGCGGAAGCTGAATGCTCCGGAGCTGTTGCCGCTGGTGGTCTCCGGCGTGACGTTCAAAGATGGGGTGATGACAAAGTCAGGAGGCCTAGAGAGCGCTGTGAATCATCAGCCGGAGAGGACCGCCGCCTGAACCGCATTTACACATCTCTTGACGGCGACTCGCGCGCAATTCAGCTTTATCGATGAAAATATTTGTGTCGAGTGTAACAGTCATAGGTATATGATCGAAAAGGAAAGCCGTTCAGGCACCTTCTTGCGTTCGATAAAGCCTCCTGCAGGCTGCTCAAAAAGGCCATCCAGCAAGGCCGCAGGGAGTGGGGCGACTGAGGCGTACCCGAGAGGGTACGTCGCAGGGAGACACACGACTGAGAACGATGCTGGGGGCCTTTTTCAGCAGCCGTTACGGTTCAACAACAACATCCACAAACGCCGGCACCGAGTCCGCCCCCTTCTTGTCCGTCACCCTCAGCTTGAACCGGTAGGTCCGCGTCTCTGACACGGTCGGCGCGAGGAACGAGGCTTCGGCGCTATTCACGTCCAGCAGCGCGATCTTGCTGCCTCGTACTTGGCTCCAGGAATAGTACAGCGCTTCGCCTTCCGGATCTCGACTCTTTAACCCGCTCAGCTTCACCTTCGACCCAGCCTTCACGGTCATGTTCGCTCCGGCGTCGGCCACCGGTGGCTCGTTCGGTTCCTCATTCACTTCGACTGTGACATCGAGCGCGGCCTGTTTGCCGCGGTTGGTGACAGTGACGGTCGTTTTCCCGTTGCCGACAATCTGCAGCAGGCCGCTAGACAGTACCTGAATGATCTTCGGGTTCGAGGACTGGTAACTCGTGCCGCTGCCCAGCGTACTGATTCGGCGGGTCACGCCGTCGGCGAAATCACCCACGACCGGCAGCTCAAAAACCTTTCCAAGTGAGTCGACGTGACCGAATGCGGAGGATTGCCCCGTCCGCCCGAGTTGCAAGGGTTTGTCCGTTTCGAAATCGATGGAGGTGAGGGCCGCCGCAGGCTCTACCTTGACCAGGATCTCATCGAAGACGGATCTTGTCCCTAATCGTCCTCGTGAAATTTCGGCGACCGCCAGCAAGCGCATAGGTCCGATGGCGTCCTTCGGCACACGCAGTGCGCCTCCAAAAGCCGGATCTTGGTCGGCCTGTCCGATGAGCGCAACCGGCGCGATGATCGATCCTGTGGCCGTTGCGTCCTCCTGTTCCACCAGCGTCTCGTCCTGCTCGCTATACCAATAATAGCGGACTTTGACGATGCCGGGGTCTTTTCCGAGGTCTACGCGGGCTGTGACGGTTGTGCCTGATGTCAGCTTCGCCCCTTCCGCCGGTTCGATGATCTTGAATGCCTGCGCCTGCTCAGAGAGCAGGCACAGTAAGCTCGCAACCGTAGAGAGGCATAAGATCCGAACCCACGTTCGACGTTTCACGCCTAACGTTTCACGCTTCATGGTCACCTCTTAAGGTGGAAGGGGACGTCGGTCAGGATGACGCGATCTTTGAACAGCAATGAGGCTTTCAATAGAAGGGCCCGCTGATTGTGGAGGATGTTCTGCCACCAGCGAGCCGGGAGAATTTCCGGAATCACGACGGTGACCCAGGTGTCCGGCTCCTTTTCCAAGATTTCCTCGACGTAGTCGAGGAGGGAACTCAGGATGGATCGATAGGGCGAGGGCAAGACGACGAGGTTGACGCCGCATCCCCACTGGGCCCACTGCATTTCGAGTCGGGCTGTATTTTCCTTGTCTACGTCGACTAAGACCGCTCGAATTTCTCCCGGCCGGCTTCGGGCATAGTCCACCGCCCGGACGACGGCACGGTTCACCCCGCTGATCGGAACGATGACGATATTGCGCCGAGGCATCGGAGGGCGGCTTCCTCGTCGGTCCAATACGATCTGTTCGGACACGGCCTTATAGTGGGCGTGAATGCCTCGGAACATCATGATCAGGATTGGGATCAGCACGATGACGATCCAGGCACCGTGCATAAACTTAGTGCTGGCGATGATTGCGGTCGCAATGGCGGTGGCGACCGCGCCGATGCCATTAATGATAATTTTTTTCCGCCAATGAGGCCCGCGCTTACCCAGCCAGCGACGGACCATGCCGGCCTGCGAGAGGGTGAACGAGAGAAACACGCCGACGGCATAGAGCGGAATCAGTGCGTGGGTGTCACCGCCGAATATGACAATGAGGAAGCACGAGAAGACTCCCAGGATGAGAATGCCATTGGAGAACACCAGGCGGTCGCCCATGAGCTCCATCTGGTGGGGCATGTAGCCGTCGCGGGCCAACAACGATGCGAGGCGTGGAAATCCTGCGAAAGCGCTGTTCGCGGCGAGGACCAAGATCAGCATCGTGGAACTTTGTATCAAATAATAGAGGACTCCTTCGCCGAAGATCGCGCGTGCAACCTGCGAGACAACGGTTTCATTGTCTTTCGGCAGAACGCCCAAGTGATACGCCATCGTACTGATGCCGAGGAAGAGTGTGGCCAGGACGAGCGCCATCGTGAACATCGTGATGGCGGCGTTTCTTGGTGCCGGGGGGCGAAACGCCTGCACGCCATTCGAGATGACTTCCACGCCGGTGAGTGCCGTACAGCCTGATGAGAAGGCGCGGAGTAAGAGAAACAACGACACCGATTCGACCGCGGTTTGAGCGGCCACGCTTTGAGAGACCACGGGGGTGAGTTGTCCAAACAGGAGTTGAAATGTTCCGACGGCCAACATGAGGAGCATGGTCCCGATGAACATGTAGGTCGGGACTGCAAACACTTTCCCCGACTCCCGAACACCGCGCAGGTTGACCAGGAGCACGATCACGATCGCAAACACGCCGAGTACTGTGCGGTACGGAAAGAGAAAGGGAATGGCGGAGGTGATGGCAGCGATGCCAGCCGCCACGCTGACCGCGACGGTCAGGACATAATCGATCATCAACGAGGCCGCTGCGGTCAGTCCTGGCCATTCCCCCAGGTTCGATTTCGACACGGTGTAGGCGCCGCCGCCGCCCGGATATTCGAAAATGATCTGGGAGTAGGAGAGCGTCAAAATCGCCAGTAGGAGGATGATCATGAGACTAATCGGAATCGAGAAATGCGCAAACGCCAGGCTGGAAGGAACGAGGACCAGGAGGATTTCCTCCGTGGCGTACGCGACCGAAGACAGGGCGTCGGAGGAGAACACGGCCAGGGCCAGGCGTTTCGATAGCCGTTGGTGGGCGGCCTGAGCAGTCTTCAGTGGATTCCCAACGAGCCAACGTTTTAGAAGCATCAAAATAATTATCGCACATAAGTGGAGGCCTGCGCATCGGAGAAGAAGCCCTAGACGTCAGAGAGCGAAAATCCTGCTCATTACTAAATTTCGACGTGGCGGCATGCGTGACCCCGCATGAGATGCGGCGTACGACATTTTGCCTGGAGTAACGGGACCCTGAAGGGGTTGACAGCCTGTGTGGAAGTTCAGTATCTTTCGCCCTTCATTGTGAAGATGACCATCCTCTCGCGACGTGTGGGAGGGGTGCCAGTGTTGTTGAGTCATTTATTCGGCAGATACGTTATCCGTTTTGTTTGTAGCTGTTTCAATCACCATTTCAAGGAGGCCGGTCCATGTTTTCTCACAAGCTACGGGTTTGTGTGCCTACCCGCATGCTCGGCGCGATGGCTGTGGTGGCCCTGCTCGGGGCTCCGCTCGCATCCGCTGAGAATTCCTCGCAGGTCGGGCAGACGTCGTCGCAGCATGTTGCGATGAACCACCAGCTGCCTGGTTGGGCGGAGAAACTCAAAGGTCAGACGATCGTCGAGGATACGATGGGCGGCAAGCCCGAGCGTTCTGCGATGGTTGAGCAGCAGCATCAGCGGATCATGGACCACATGTCCCAGGATCCCCAGCTGCAGGGTGTCAACACCGGGATGTACAATACCTCCTCCATGATGCACCAGTATGGAGCGGGTGGGACGGACATGCTCCTCGTGTCCGATCCTCGCGTGGAGCCGGTGGCGCTGACTGGCGGCGGGAAGTGCCCGGCCACGGCCCCGGTGAAGCAGTACAATGTGTCCACGATCAACGTCGAGATCACTCTCAACCAGTGGCTCGATTTCTACCCGGGCTACATGTACGTGCTGGATGAGAATCTCGACAAGGTGCGCGCGGAGGAAGCGAAGAACAAGGAAGCGCGCGAGAAGGAAGGGTTTGATCCAGGCGCTGTGATCCCTGGCGTGCAGGCCCAGTGGATTCAGCCCTTGACGATCCGCGCCAACCAGGGTGACTGCGTCAAGATCAAGCTCTCGAACAAGCTGGAAGAGGGAGGCGGACCGGTCAGTCTGCATATCCATGGGTCGAGCATGGTCGTGAGCGCCACCGGCGCTGCAGCGACGACGACCAACCCTGATGCTGTCGTCGAAGAAAAGAAGAGCGGTGAGTTCGAGTGGTACATCCACCCGAACACCCAGGAGGGTGTCCGCCAATTCCATACCTATAGCCAGGACCGTGAGCTGACGGTAATGGGAATGTTCGGGTCCTTCGTGGTCGAGCCCCGCGGTTCGTCCTATTGGGAGGCACTCGGCAGCGGTGACGCCACCCCGGCCTCCAGTGGCTGGCAGGTCATGATCAAGAACGGGACTGGTCCCGACTTCCGGGAATTCGTGCTCTATTATCACGAAGTCGGCGACGAAGCGTTCCGTCCATTGAACAAGAAGGGAGACTTCCTCCCGCAGCGCGATCCATTGACCGATGCCTACCGTCCGGGAGGCCGCGCGATCAACTATCGCAGCGAGCCGTTCGGCATCAACAACATGCATGTGCAGCACGAGTACTTCGGGTTCGAAGACGAATCGATGGGGTACAGCTCCTATACATTCGGCGATCCTTCCCCGACGATTCCCCGTTCCTACATCGGCGATCCGGCCAAGTTCCGCTTGGTGCACGGTGGATCGGAAGTCTTCCACTCGCACCATCCCCACGGTGGAACCATTCGTTGGCCGCGCAGCCCGCGGGCGATCGATGACATGAACCTTTGGGCTACCAGCGTGAACGGTCCGGTCAAGTATCCGGTGATTCGCGCCAAGACAGACCGGGTCGACGTCGAAGTCATCGGGCCGTCCGAAGCCCTCGACCTCGAGACGGAGTGCGGCTCCGGTCTCTGTCAGCAGTTGGCCGGTGACTTCCTCTTCCATTGCCACGTTGCGCACCATTATGTGGCGGGCATGTGGGGCTATTGGCGCGTGTACAACACGATCCAGCAGGGAGATCTCCGGAACGACGTGATGCCGGACCTCCGTGAATTGCCGGACCGCAAGGGCCGGATCAAGACTCCGATCTCGTCGGACAAGCTGGTTGGTCAGACTGTCGATTGGTTCGGGAAGCAATTCACGATTACCGACAAGGGCAAGAGCAACTGGAACAGCAACCCTGCCATCGTCACCATTAAGGATTGGGTGGCGATGCAGATGCCTACGATGGGCAAGCCCGGCCACAAGGACGATGAGAAGGGCCAGATTATCTCTTATGACGCGACGGTGCTGGATTGGGCGTGGGACGGCAATCGTGCGATGAGCGAGAAGGAGAGCACGATCGACAATCCCAAGTATAAGTCCACTCATCCCGGCAAGCGGCATCCGATTATGTTTGAGGCCATGACCGGGAAAGTGGCCTGGCCACACCTGACGCCGCATTTCGGTAAGCGGGTGATGTTCTCCCCGAACCATTCCGGTGCACCCTGGTTGGAGATGATCCGCCGGGAAGCGAATGGGGAAGAGAGCAACGACCAGGCGAAGCCGGGTGAGAACGGCGTATGGAGCCTCTGTCCCGAGAATGCGGGACGGAAGGACTACAACGTCCATTTCATCAAGCTGCCGATCAAGATCGCCAAGGCTCAGGGCAAGGAGCCGGCGGTGGTCGATCCGAACGGATTGATCTACGTGCTCCATGAAGAAGAGGCCGCAATCCGGGCCAATGACGATCTGAAGTATCCGTTGGTCGTCCGCGGCAACATTTACGATTGCCTGGACTGGACCTTGACCAGCGAGTGGGACGACGACGACTACACGAATTTCCAATCGTCGAAGATCAATACCCACTGGCATTTTCTCCAGTTCGATAACCAAGCGTCTGACGGCGTGATCACCGGCTTCTCGTATGAACAGTCGGTGCGCCCGTTCACGATGTTGGAAAAGAAGAACAAGAAGGGGTTGCCTGCTCCGATGAACACGGTGCTGACCGCGCCGGTTAAAAAGGGCGCAGCCTCGATTTCGGTGAAGAATGCAGGTCAATACCACGTCGGCACGCTGATTCTTGTCGGTGCCGACAATGTGAAGGGCAACGAAATCTCACGAATCAGTGCCATTAAGGGCAACACGATCACCTTGACGAAGGGATTGAAGAACGATCACCCGGCGAACGACATCGTGACGGTGGAGTTCGTCCGTCAGCGGTTCTGGGTCGATGCGGACGTGGGAACCGTGTTCTGGCACGACCACGCCTTCGGCGCGACCACCTGGCCGCATGGTGGATTCGGGACCTTCATCGCTGAACCGGTTGGATCGACCTATCACGATCCGAAGACCGGGAAGGCGATCCGGAGCGGTCCGATCGCGGACATCCGCACCGTCGAGCCGGTGGGTCATGGGGTGAACAACAGCTTCCGTGAATTGATGGTGCAGTTGCACGATACCGTGCCGCACACTGTCAACATCGTGACCGCGGGCAATCCTCCAGGGCAGCCGATTGAAGTGGCGCTCGAAGCGGGGAAGACCGTGTCCTTCATGATGCCGGACAAGCTCTATATGACGCCGATGCCCTTCCTCAACGGTGGAACCCATACCACGGGAAGCGGCTTGAATTTCCGGGCGGCTCCGATCGCTCAACGGTTGGCTACTAATCCGGATGTGTCGCAGGCATTCAACAGCCAGATCCATGGTGATCCCTACACGCCGCTCCTCAGAGCGTACGTCGGAGATACGATGGTGTTCCGGTTGTTGCATACGCTGATGAACGAGACGATGACCTGGACCATTTCCGGTCATACGTTCTTGAGCGAGCGGTATGCGGGCGATGCGAACCGGAAGAATTCGATGCACGTCGGGATTGCCGAGCGCTACGACCTCGTGGTGCCGCAGGCCGGCGGACCGCGGTTGCAAGCGGGTGACTACATCCACTTCAACGGCCGGTCTTCGAAGTTCTCCGAGGGTGGTTGGGGCATTATCCGTGTCTATGACAAAGAACAGGCCGACTTGAAGAAGTTGCCGGCCGGGTACTCCATCAAGGGAGAGATTCCCAAGGCATTGCCGGTCTGTCCGGCTGACGCCCCGGTGAAGAGCTTCAACGTCGTGGCCTTGGATTATCCCGGCATGAAGTTCAATGCGAAGGCGCCTGAGTCTATCGAAGTGGACTTCGAGCGGAAGATTCAGATCAGCAACCCCGAGGCCAAGATCTACGCCTTGGAGGAAGATACCGCGAAGGTGGCGAGCGGTGCGCATCCTATGCCGCTCACGCTTCGCGTGAACGTCGGAGATTGCGTGAAAGTCAACCTGAAGAACAAGATGAAGGACAGCAAGGCTTCCTTCTCTGCGATCGGACTGGCGTTCGATCCGAAAGATTCAATGGGCCTCAACGTCGGCAACAATGCGGGCGATCAGACGATCGCCCCTGGGGCCGAGCGGACCTACACGTACTACGCAGATCCGTTCAACGGTGAAACGACCTCGTTGGTGTGGGATTGGGGCAACGTGATGGTCAACCCGCGCAACGGGCTGTTCGGAGCGGTTGTGGTCGGCCCGAAGGGATCCAAGTATCGGGATCCGAGGACCGGGGCCGATCTCAGCAACAAGAACTCTTGGGCTGCCGACGTGATCATCGATCGCTCGGTGCCGGGGAACGAGACGCGTCCGAACTATCGTGACGTGGCGTTGTTCTTCCAGGACGAAGACAACATCATCGGCACGAGCTTCATGCCGTACGTGCAGAACGTCGCGGGCCTGACCGGTGTCAACTACCGGTCGGAACCATACAAGTACCGTGAGGAGCAGGGCTGCTCGCTGGGCAAGATGTTCCAGCCTTGCAAGGCGGACAAGCCTGAAGATCCAGCCACTCCGCTCATCGAAGCGCATGCGGGCGACCCAGTGCGCATCCATGTGATCGGGGCGAGCAACGAGCAGAACGGGATGTTCAGCGTTGAAAAGCATGAGTGGCCGATCGAGCCCTTCATGCGCGGCGCGGATGTGATCAGCGTGGTCGAGTTCTCCGGATCGGAGATCCTCGATGCGTTCCTGCCCTCTGCCGGTGGACCGTTCCGCCTGCCGGGCGACTATGTGTACAGCAACCAGCGGTTGCCGTACTCCCAGTCCGGGCAGTGGGGCTATGTGCGCGTGTTGCCGTCCGGCGATACGCGGTTGTTGCCTCTCGCCGGCGCCGGTGCAGGAATGAAGAGTGCATCGGTTGAGCAACCGGTGCAGGTCATTCCTGTCGCAGCGAAGTAAGACTAAGCGTCCTGCCATGTGCAGGATGTGATGAATCAGGAGAAGGGGGAGGCCGACGGCTTCCCCCTTTTTCTTTGGGGAATCCTTTGGTAGCATGACGATATTATGTCTCTGACGATGTCATGCTGAATTTTGGAGGACTCGTGAGAGTGCTGCCTTTCATGTTCTGTGCGGTGCTGCTGATGGGGGCCTCGGCTGTGCTGGCCTATGATGAGATTCAGGTGACCGACGGAGGGACGATCGCAGGGAAGGTGACGATGGTGGGGGCGAAGCCCATCCCCAAGGGCTTCAATCTGATCACGTTTCCCGATCCTGTCTATTGCGGGAGAATTTCAACGGGGACGGGCTGGCGCATCCTCCACGAGTTTACCCTCGCGCAGGATGGCGGGTTGCAAGATGCAGTGGTACTGCTGACGGACGCGACCAAAGGTAAGCCGTTTAAGTTCGAACCGCCGACAATCGAAGCCAGAGACTGCCGGTTTCTTCCGTTTGTCAGCGTGGTCAAAGATCGAGCGGAGGTCAATGTCGTGAACCTGGATCCCGTGTTTCATGATATTCAGGCCTATGAAACCTCTCATCTCGGGCCCCGAGTGTTGTTTAACACGCCGTTGCCCATGAACCCGCATCACAAACGCAATGTCGGGGCCGACAGCCATGAACATCTGGCTGGCCAGCCCATGAAGGAAGTCATTCGTATGACGAAAGACCGCCGGATTTTTGTCATGCAATGCGGATTCCATGCCTATATGGAAAGCTGGGGGTTGGCGGTCGACAATCCATATTTTGCCATCACGCAGGCCGATGGGACTTTCTCGCTCAGTGACGTGCCTCCCGGGGACTACACCTTGGTGGCATGGCATCCTGGCGTGGGTACGATGACGGAAAGAAAAGTGACGGTTCCCGCTAAGCAGGTGGTCAAAGCCGATTTTGTGTTCGAGTCCCCCCGGGGACGACGGAGCGCCCATGAAATCGAGGAGAACCCACACTTTGGACTGGGCTCATTGGGGAAATCCATCGATATCAAGCCGACGCTGGAACTACAAGTGCCCTAGCGGTTCGCGCGGTGACGGGAGGAAGCCTTCTCATGACTATCTGGATTCTTCGGTCGATAAGCTTGGCGATCTCGGTCGTGACTCTCATGCTCGTCGAGAGTGTCTCGATCCTTTTGCCGGCCTCGGCTTACGATGTGACTGACGTTCAGCATGGAGGGACGATAGAAGGAACGATCACTCTCGATGGCGCGGTGCCGGAACCGAAAGGGTTCAACCTCATCACATTTCCCGATCCGGCCTACTGTGGACGTATTTCAAATGGACGAGGCTGGCGACTGCTCCACGATTTTGTGGTCGGGCCAAAGCATGAACTGAAAGACGCGATTGTATTCTTGGAGGGCGTTGAGGCTGGAAAACCGTTCGAGCTGTCCGTCCCCCTGATCGAAGCCAGGGATTGCCAGTTCGCCCCCTTCATGACCATCGTTCGGAATGGTCATGCGGTGGAAGTCATCAACATGGATCCGGTGATGCACGATATCCAAGGCTACGAGACCTCCCTGGAAGCCGGGGCCCGAGTGCTGTTTAACACACCGCTTGTGATGAACTTCCAACATCGGCGGCGCGATATCCACGCGATGCACAACCATGCACCGGGCAAATCGCTGGTGGGGCCAATTTACTTGAACAGAGGTCGTCGGACGTTCTATTTGCAATGCGGTTTCCACGCCTACATGGAAAGTTGGGCGATGGCCGTCAACAATCCCTACTATGCACTGACTGATTCAATCGGGAAATTTACGATCGAGAATATTCCGCCTGGCACCTATCAATTGGTAGTGTGGCATCCTCAGACCGGTCCTGGCGTCACCAAGATGGTCACGATCCAGCCGGACCGCAAGCTGGTCGAACATCTTTCCCTCCTCGCTCCGAAGGGGAACCGTTCTGCCTTCAAGGTAATGGACAATCCCCGCTTCGGCCCAGACACCCTGGGGTACTCAGTCGACATCCAGCCACTCGTAGAGCATCAGCGCTGAGCGCCCATGCGCATTACCCTGGGTGAGAAGGCCTGGAGATGGGGGCTCTGCCTTGGGTTTGTTCTTTGGGTGGGTCAGGAGAGCATGCCTCGGCATGCGATGGCTGATGCTGCTGCCATTTCACCGGTAGAGTTCTCCGGCTCGCTGGTCAAGACCGTTAAGGGGAAGCAATACCGGGCACAAGTATTTGCGAAGGAAGACCGTTTGCGGTTGGAGTATAAGTATGCGATTCGAACCGAGCGTGGATATGCGGCAATCGAAATCATCCGGTTGGATAAATCGGAGACCTGGTATCTGCTGGCGCAACAGAAGGAACTCCTGGTGACAGGGCTGGACCCTGAAGATCTGCTCCCGATTCGCCCAACATTACCGGGTGAGCGAGAGCGAATCCTGGTTGGTGATGCAACGGCGGCTGGTCGTGTGACCCAACTCTTCGAAGTTCAGACAGACCATAATGGTCGAGTCGAGCGGTTTTACGAATGGGTGGATCTGGATACAGGAGTGGTGTTGAAGCTCGTCAGTCGGGATCGAGAGTGGTCGTTTGAGTATGAACGGTTCAGACTGTCGCCTCAGCCGGCCTATTATTTTGAAGAGCCACAGGGATACAAAAAACGCATGACGGCGACTGCGCCGCGAGGACGGGGGTAGTGAGACGATGAGTGCTCTGATGCTGCGCAGGCGTTCGTGTCGTTGGAATCTGCTCGCCGCAGTTGCGGTTGCCTGGTGCGTTGCGTGGAGTGGAGTGGATCAGTTGCTGTTGGCTGCAGGGACCCCATCTGTCCCCAAGGACGCGCAAGAGGCGTTCGACAAGAAACAGTACGAACAGGTGCTCGAGCAGTTGGCCAAGCTGGAGAAGGAGCAGGGTGTTTCTCCAGACGTTCTCCGGCTGAAGATCCGCTCCTTTCTCAAACTTGGTAATCCCAAGGACGCGCTCGGCGAGTACGACAAGTTGGAACTCGCGCTCAAGCAAGATGAGGTACCTCTCCTCCGAGAGGTAGCGCTGGGGTTCATCGTCGTCATGGTGAAGGACATGCGTGAGCAAATGCGCGGGGCTGCCTATACGGCGCTGAAAGAAGTGGATTCGGACGAAGTCGTCCCCTATTTTGAGGACGGCTTGAGCGATGGGTCTGGGCCGGTCCGTGTTCTTGCCGTCGAGGGGCTTGCTCGATCCGAGGCGGGACGGAAATCGACGAAATTGCGCGCGGCGATCGAGGATCAAGCGGGATTGGTGAAGGCGCGCGTGGTGAAAGCGCTCGGCCGAACGGGAGATCGGGGAGTCATTTCGTTAGTGGAATCGGCGACTAAGGATGAGCTCACCACGGTTCGTATCGCGGCGTATGGTGCCTTGATCAGGCTTGGCAAGAAGGAGGCCTGGACCCAATTACAACAGGCCGCAGAGTCGCCAAATCCTGAGGATCGAGCCGACGCGATTCGCACGATAGCCGAGCTGAAAGACCAGCGTGGCGCTCCCATCATGATAGAGTCGTTGACGTACAAACAGCCTTCTGTTCGCGGCGCTGCGGCCAGGGGGCTGGGGCACATCGGACGAAAAGAGGCGAGGGGACAGATCGAGCCGTTACTGAAAGATCCTGTACCTGCCGTGCGCGAATCTGCGGTGGGAAGCCTGGCGGATCTGGGAGGGACGGAATCGGTGCCGGCACTCACGCAGGCGCTCAGCGACGGCAACTTTACTGTCCGTGCTTCAGCGGTCGCCGCGTTGCTCCAGCTTGGCCAGCCCTATTCGACGGTGGCTCCCACCGCGCAATCTCTGGCTCAACAGAACGACACGGCGATGCGCGCTTCTGTGGCCTATGCCCTTGGGAAGGCGACCAAGGCCAACGCACCGGGAGCGATTTCTCTTTTGACCAGCCTGACGGCTGATCCACTTCCCGGTCCGAAGATTGTGGCCCTTCGATCTCTCGGGCATGTTGGGGACCGTGAAATTGTTCCCCTCATGAAGGATGCCCTCCACGACACGAACGATGCCGTGCGGGCTACCGCAGCAGGGGCGTTGCTTCACCTGCTTCAGCAGAAGAAATAGCCCTCTCCCGCTGCATTGGCGACCCCCCCTTGTTTCAGATTGACAGGGTAGGGTAGAGTTTTGTATACAGACTCGGTCTGAGACTAACCTCGCCAACGCAAATCTCAATTGCGATCGAGTCACCAGAGTGGAATACGTTCCCGTTTCCCCTCATGGCTGGTGGTAGGAGACTATGGGAACGAGAGAATAAACCAGCGTTTTTTTGTACATCACAAGGAGGCAGTCACATGAGACAGGGTGTGTTGACAGTGGTATTGGGTGCAGCGGCTGTGGCATTTGTTGCCGCTCCTCTCACTTCGTTCGCAGGCGGGAGCATTTCCGGCAAGGTGACTTATGCGGGAAAGGCTGAGCAGAAGGAATTTTCCTTTGCAAAGTTTCCCAACCCGAAGTTTTGTGTAAAGAATCCCCATAAGGAATTGATGGATGGGGATAAGCGGTTCCTGAAGACCATCGAAGTCGGCAAGGATGGCGGCCTGAAGGGTGCCGTCGTGGCCGTTGTTGATGTTGAAGACAAGGCCTTTGTCGACGGGTACAAGGGCACGGAAGTGGTGGCGGAGTTCTGCGAGTTCCTGCCGTTCGCAGGGGTGGTTGTGAATAATAAGTCCTTCAAGGTTGAAAACCATGACGCCGATCCGGATGACCCAAAGTCGGTTCAAGGTGTGCTCCACAATCCCCATAGCTTTGTGGTGAAGGGTTCCAGCTCCGCGACGGGTTTCAACATCGGTTTGGCCAAGAAGGGTGACAAGCTCGATAAGCCGGTGGTGTTCCGTGGTGGTGCAGAGAAGGATGGTTTCTATCGTTTGCAGTGCGATCAGCATGAGTTTATGCAGGGCTTCTTCCTGCCGGTGTCGAATCCATACTTTGCAGTCGTGAAGGACGATGGTTCCTTTGAGATCAAGGATGTGCCGGCCGGCAAGCACAAGGTTGTGGCATGGCATCCGTTCGCCGCCAAGGGCAAGAAGGTGGAGTTTGAGGTTGAAGTGGCCGAGGGCGGGACTGCCAACCTCAAGGCTGAAATCAAGTAAGCCGACGGTTTCAGCATTGGCGGGGTAACCCGCAACGAAGGGCAGCGGAGCAATCCGCTGCCCTTCGCATTTTTAGCGGTGCCACGGCCTCTTTCCTTACCTTGCCTTTCAGTTTCAGATCTAGGTAAGATGCCGAGTTTCAAAGCTATTTGCTTGGAGGGAGTGGTGTGTCACGAGAACTCTCGCTCGCAGAAATCTTCCAGCTTGGATACTACTGGGAGACCAAAATCCTACTCACGGCCGTCAGACTGGATGTGTTTTCTGCC
>JAGXAR010000164.1 GCA_018971525.1 Nitrospirota bacterium | reverse complement strand
TGGTCACGCTGCCACGCTGGGGGCCGCCGCCACCGCCCCCTGACTCCTGATAGCAAGGTGTCGTACTGGTCAGCATCCGGTACCCTCCGTTGGTCCTCGTGGTCATTGAGGGCTGTACCGGAGAGGGCGCGGATGGGATTACTCTCCCCACCCACCCCACCACCACCCCGAGGTCGCCGAGGCGCTCCCCACACCAGAGGCGCGGGCTTCATTGGAGGAAGAGCCTCATGTTCCGGCCAGGGGTGCGGGAGGTTGGCGAGGAGTTGACTGGCGGGAGGAATGAGGAGGGAGTGAGTGATTCTCTCGGTTAGGATGATGTAGAACAGGTTATTCGCGTTCACATTTGTACATCTTTCTTCGTAGGGTTAATGATTTGGGTTACACTGCCTAGTGATCTTACCGCCACCACAGACACCCCTCCCCGCAGCCCCAGGACGGCACCGTCCTGCCCTCAGGCGAGGTCGTCTGTCAAAAGACGGGGATTGCTACCTGGAGGAATGCGGAGGCCTTAAATCGCCTCCTGGGAGGTCGAGGCTACTTCTTCTTGCGCGACCCTCGGGAGCCTCGGACGTTCGGGAGGCGAGTACCCTGCCGTACTAACCCGCGCTCACCGTCAAGACCACCAGGCATCTCTGCCAGTGGCTTGAGGTATGCGGTGTACACGGCAATAGCTCGCCGTGCCACCATCGACACACTCACCACATCTCCCTTCTTGATCTGTCCATCCAGCCAACCCCGCAGGGTGACCAGGTTGTGTTCGGTGGTGTGATCGCTTCGGATGGTACGGATTGCGGAGGAGCGGAGGACGTGGCGTCTGCTGCGTCCGCTCAGTCCAGGGTGGGTGGTTGGATTGTGGTCGGGATTATTCACATACATGCCTTTCGTTTGAGGGTTGGAGTAATCGTTGCTGAAAAAACCTAAAACAAGAGATCTGAAATCAACGCTCTGGTGGTCCGATGCTGCAACCTATTAGCCGCTTTGGTCGTCCTATGCTCCAGGGTAATACGACTGCTCTTGTGGTGTTGGGCTTGTGGTGCCCCAGGCGCGTTGCTCTCTCCTATGCTGTCGGGTATTGCGCTAAAACGATGGATTCTTCTTCCCCATCAACGCGATAGACCCCCGCACACCCCGCCCCGAACTCGCGAGACGGGGTGCGAGAGACCCACTACAAGTTGTGGGTCAGATAGATTTTCTCTCCTCGATCCAACACCCATTCCCACTGACCACCCGCTCGCCTCGAAATCCAGAAACCGACCCCAAAGAATCTAAACAGCATGACAACTCCCTCCGTGAGAAAAAGTATGAAGGCGCACCAAGCGGCACTAGACGCGCACCATGTACCCCTCCGGACCGCAGCGAGTCAAGTGAACATACCTAGGTGGGAATCTTGCGTGAGCGGAAGGGTTGTGAGAGTGGGAGCAAGGAGAGACTAGGGCTAAAATGCTACGAGGGATATTAGATCCCTTGCACTCTGAACAGTATCGCGGTGTTCCGCGGTTTGTTGCGGGAATTGTTGCGGCAACAGTTTCGGGGACGGTACAGAAAGGCTTGGAAGGGTTTGGAGGGCGTTAAATCTCTCGGCTGATTAATTAAGTGATGGGTTCACACTCACCAAAATCTCAGGCCGCCCTGGGCCTACGGGGGGTAAATCGTGTTGTAACATGCCTCGTATTAGCGTGGCCGATTTTTGCTCCTAATTATTTTAAGAGGTCTAGTTGACTTGTCGAAGAATGGAATTGCAAGCCTACATTACATGTCTATACTGTCCTATCCCGTTGACATAGTCAGTTGGACTGGTGGTGCAGCCCTCTGAGTAAACCCGATAACATCCGTTGCCAAAATGTTCCCCTCATGCATCACAGTGACAGTGAGTTCTCCCGGCCTTTCTATGACGAAACCTTGCATGCGAACTATGGAACGAGTTAGCCGCTTATCGGCAAAGTCTACATTGAGGGGGGTCGATAGTAGCTCCCGACTTTCAAAGCTCAATCGTACTGAGCATGCCGGTCGAGGGTTGTCGGCCAAATCTCTTGAGAATATTGCGGTGATGCTGAAGTTCACAAGGACAAAAGGGAAACCTTCAGCTTCAAGTGATTCGAAGACATTAATAAATGATATTTTGTTTGTATCGGAATCACGAGTTACAATTTCTGAGCAAATAAGATGCTTTAATCTGAACATGATTTCACCTGCGCTCCCGAGTAATTATGACATCCGAGGTGGATGTAGCTATGTCTAATCTACTACTTTTTGCACTGCGGGGAGGAATTGTTAGCACTGTTTGGCTCGTGGGAATTGATTGAGACAGTACAATATCAAGAAATATCCTTCCCCAATCTAAGCCCTCAACGGGAAGACCCCTCAGAACTTCAGAAACAACGGAGTACTCTTTTAAGCTCAGCGCTGTGATGACCGCATAAGATAGTGAAACGGGGAAGTTGTTTCTACCGCTTGGCGTTCGGAGTTCTTGATAGATTCTACACAATTCATCAATTGAGAACTTCGCCGCCATCCATTGTACTGAGTTGTTGTGTCTTAAATGCTTGTATAAGAACGCTGGTGTGTTAGCCACTAAGTACACAAGATCGATTTCATGAGAGTCTATTTCTGTCGGAATGCTCATTTTGTTATTCTGTAAAAGTGGATATCGGAAACACTATAGGGCGAATAATAAGCAGAATGAAGGACCTCAGGCCCCTTGCCCCATTTGCTTACTACCAAAGGAACATTTAAGGGCGGGGCAGGCTTGGAAATAACCACGCCAGAATGCTCAATGTCACCCCTCTCATCCACATATATAATCACATCCCCGGGAGATACCTGTTGAAGAGGTATCTCCTCATATTCATCTTCCGATAAGATTTGTCGAACTTCGGTTCCTTCGAAGACGGCTGTTCGTCGAGAAGCGAATGTCATTCCGTGGCAGTTGTAAATTGGTATGAAGTTTGTCCTAAATTCTGCCATAGAGTACTTCTTCTTCAGCTCTTGAGCAGCTTTGATGTCATACGCCGAAAGCTCTGTTGTCTGGAAGTTGTCAATATCGGTCCCCTTTCGGGTGTGTAAGACGATGGCACTTGAGTTAGCCGCTAAAGAAGAAGTGATGGTGTTCATGAACCTTATAAACGACAACTAGCGATGCCGAACGAGTTTTTTCTGATACTTACCAGGAATAAAGAAATTCGTACAGTCAAAAATAGCGCTCGGCACGGTCGGTTTCATTTAGAACACTGACAGCATTGAGTAAGTTTGTGGGGCATAGGTGAGCATACCGCTGCGTGGTCGTGACATTCGTGTGGCCAAGCCACTCCTTCACCACCAGGAGACTCACGCCTCGTTGCACCAGGCGACTCGCGCAGGTATGGCGGAGGGCATACGGGATGAACTGCGCGTCATCCTGATAGCCAAGGTGGACTTTCATTCGGTCCCAGGTGTGGCCCATCCAGAAATTATCGAAGGGGAACAGAGGGCCAACGGCAGACCGCTCGCCACGGCGTACCAGGATGGCCTTCACCCGTTTTGTCATGGGAACTGACCTGGGTTTGTCGGTCTTGGTCTGCCACACGTTGATCAGGCCTGATATGAAGTCACAGTCTCTCGCCTCCAACCTCCATAACTCCGAAGGACGTAACCCCGTATCAACCAGTGCCACCACAGCGTCGGCGTGATCACGCTTGCCCCACTGGTGGAGGACGGCAAGAATTGCCCGTTCCTCTGACTCAGTCAGAAAACGCACCCGTCCCCTACTCTCCCGCTTCCGATCCATGTGAGGACGCGCAACGAGCTTGCCACGCTGCACCGCAACGGACAGCACCTTGGACAGTGCGGCGAGCTTGCGGTTGATCGTGGCGTTGCTGTTGCCGGTGGTGACGAGATGAGAAACGTAGTGGTCGATCTTCTCGGTTGTGATGCTGGTCAGGGGTGTTGTTGGTCCAAAGAACTCTACGGCCCACTCCGCATTGCGCGTCAGTTTCTGACCGCTGCGGCGATCGGTCCATGCGTTGGTGCGAGTGTGGTCAACGGCATCCTTCAGCGTCCAAGTGTTGGCCTGAAGAGAGCTGGCAGAATTGGAAGCGTTGAGGCGCGGTGCCCCGCTCAGGAGTGCGGTCCGCAGTTCCGCTTGCCTGGTAATCGCATCAGCGATAGTGGGGCACGTGGCTGTCCTGCGTTGTCCCGCGATGGTTACATCAACAAAAAACTTCTGACCTCTGGCACGGATTCCCTGCGGTAGACTGGAACGCATAGAGACAACTCCCTACCCCGTAAATGTTGCGGCAACACACCGCACAATTGGCACTTCCCGCAACAACCGCGCAACAATTCAGCGTGGCAGAAAAAACACACAAACGCTGCAATTGGCTTGTAGTTTGGGGTTTCGGGGAGTGCATGGGAGGGAGTCTAAGAGATTTTAAGTCCCTTGCGTCTGCCAATTTCGCCACTCCGGCAGCAGGGGCCGCAGTGGCGGGACTCTAGCATCGGGGTCTAAGTCGGTCAAGGTCGGCGTCGTAGGCGCAAACAGCCTGGCAACAAGCTGTTTGCGCCAGAGGTCTGATCGGTCGAGCGAGTCGATCCCACTATGCTGCTTCGATCCGCGGTCTCT
>JAGXAR010000163.1 GCA_018971525.1 Nitrospirota bacterium | reverse complement strand
GATCCTCAACTGCGCGCGTCGAACGAGCACATTCTTATCGTGCGCGTTCCGCGAGCAGGAGGACGACCAGGCCGCCCCGTTTCCCTTCCAAGCTTGCTAGTTATCTCTTCAGGGATGGGGGCTGAGTGATCTTCCACTGCGCGCAGCTTTCTCACCCGCCCACCCACTGGCAGATATTTTTCACCCGCCCTACCCTCCGATTGCATCGCAATCGATTTCCAGAGACGTGCCATTAGCCCGTGCGAGGGCCTTCCAATCCTCTTCACCTCTCGTTAAGGGAGTGGCCAAGGCTGCCCTTTACTGCGAGCATCGAGCGAGCACCGTTTCACCGTGCGCGTTCTGCGAGCAAAAAGGGCATCTGGCCGCTCCCTCCCCATCCTTCTGAGGCCGCGCGTTGCGCGAGCACAGGGATCACACCAGCTACCCCTCCCAGTTTCAACGTCCTGGATGCGGGGCCATCCCCGCATCCCATGATGGTTCAAATCTCCCCGCATTGGGCGCTTCTCTCCCCCACTCGCTGAACCCCTGAATTTTCCTCATTTCTCTTCAACCTTCTTCCCCCTCATTCGTCGGCACTCCGGTTGCTCAAGCATCTGACCGTCAGCGCACAGGCAAAACGGCGGGAAAGGGGGTGATGCAGGGCCGAAACCGACATGATCGTAAGCACGTTTCACATTTCACCTTTCACGTTTAACCAAAAGAAGGAGTGCCATCATGCAGAAGCCATCATCGTCAGTATCGTCGGGAAACATTTCCCCTGCCATTGTGGGGCCGAATAGGGACATGAAGGAGGTCTATGTCTTAGGTGGGCTGGTCCTGGGCCTTGCCATCGTCATCGCAGCCTTCTGGTACTACTCGGGGCGGGACCGGTCCTTCGCCTCGAAGACCCCGGCTGAAACCCTGACCGGCACGCAGGTCACGAACATCCTCAAGACCGGCACCACCCCACTCGTCGAGCCGGTCGTGCACAACCAGATCGTTCCCGCCTCCAGCTACAAATCCGACAGCATCCACACCGACATCTACTTCGAGGTGGGCCGCAAGGGACTCACCGACGACGCCAAGGCGATCCTCGGCACGCAAGCCGACTTGGCGAAGAACGATCCCGATCTCGGCATTCTCGTGCAGGGCTATACAGATCAACAGGGTTCGGCCGGCTACAACAAGAAGTTGGGGCTCATGCGGGGTGAGAAAGTGAAAGAGTATCTGGTCGGCCTTGGCGTCTCCGATCAGGTCATCAAGGTGGTAAGCCTGGGCAAGGACGGCGTGCTCTGTCTCGACAACAGCGACGTCTGCCGCAACATGAATCGACGCGTGCACTTGGAAATGCGCAAGATCGGTCAGGAACACATGATTCTTCCGACCGTCGCCACCACGCCGGCGGTCGATCCCACACAGGCGTCCATCGATTCGAACAGACAGACCGACGAGCCAGGCTCGTTGATCGATAGCCTAATTCCCTCAGCCAATGCCTCCCAGCCGGAAGATCCTTCTTCCAACGCCCTCGAACCAGCTTCCGGAAGCTAGTCCGATGTCGGGTCCCGCCCCTAGGTGAGATGCTCCGTCTCACCTAGGGCCCGCCCTTGCGTAGCTGAGCATTGAACTGGGAAAGAGAGCATGGATGGACGCGCGCAGTTTGGGACCCAGCCAAGCCGCCTCTGAGGGGGACACGAAACATACCGAAATTGCACTTTCACATCCAACAAGACGAGGACGGCATGACAACAGACAACCAGCTACCACCACGACCACTCACCCTCTGCATCTGGCTGGCGTGCTTCTTCACCCTCTTCTCCTGGGCAGGCGGGCTTCCTCTGTCGCATGCCTGTGGAGAGGAACCGACTCCCTTCGAAAGGACCATCGGCCTGAGCGAGGTGAAACAAGGACAGCTGCTCTTTCGCACCGGTCAAGCCGGGCGATTTATCCCGGCGCCCACCCTCAAGACCGACGTGCAGATCACGGTCACAGGATTCATTGCCCGCGCGACGGTGCGGCAGGAATTCACGAACTCAAGCAAAGAATGGGCGGAAGGAATCTATGTCTTCCCCCTGCCAGAGACGGCGGCGGTGGATCATCTCCGCATGAAGATCGGCGAGCGGATCATCGAAGGCCGGATCAAGGAACGGGGCGAGGCCAAGAAGGTCTATGAACAGGCGAAACAGGAGGGCAAGCGCGCGAGCCTGGTCGAGCAGGAACGGCCGAACATCTTTACGGCCTCCGTCGCAAACATCGCCCCCAACGATCGGGTCACGATCGAGATCGAGTATCAGGAAACAGTTCGCTACGACCAGGGTACGTTTTCACTCCGCTTCCCGATGGTGGTCGGGCCCCGCTATGTTCCCGGCACGCCGGTGGTGATCGAGGATCAGCCGACCGGCAATGGCTGGTCGCTCGATACGGATCGGGTCACGGACGCCTCCCGCATCACCCCGCCGGTGCAGCACCCGGCCCACGGCCCGATCAATCCCGTCAGTCTCTCGATCGATCTGGCTCCAGGATTTCCTCTCGGCACAGCCGAGTCTCCCTATCACCCTATTCTGACAATCACTGAGCCGGATGGGCGACAGCGCATCACCCTGCGTGCTGACAGCGTGCCGGCCGATCGCGATTTCCAACTGATCTGGCAACCGGCACCAGGCCACTCCCCCACCATAGCGGTCTTCAGCGAGCAACGCGACGACGATCACTATGCCTTCCTGATGGCCATGCCGCCGGTCGGCTCCGATCAACCGGCTCCACCCATTGCACGGGAAACCATCTTTGTCATCGATACATCCGGTTCCATGTCCGGCACCTCCATCGAACAGGCGAAGGCGGCCTTGCTCCTCGCCCTGAGCCGCCTCACCGCGCAGGACCGCTTCAATGTGATCCAATTCAACAGCGTCACCCATGTGCTGTTTTCACAGCCCCAACCGGTACGGACGGACACCGTTCGAACGGCGGTCCACTATGTCGAACGGCTCAAGGCCAACGGAGGCACGGAGGTTCTACCCGCCTTGAAGATGGCGCTGAAAGGCAGCGCACCAGCCTCCCATTTGCGCCAGGTGATCTTCCTGACCGATGGGCAAGTCGGCAATGAGGATGAGTTGTTCGAGGTGATCCGCTCGCAACTGGGCACGAGCCGCCTCTTCACCATCGGCATCGGCTCAGCCCCGAACAGCCACTTCATGCGGAAGGCGGCGGAATTCGGCCGGGGAACCTTCACCCATATCGGCAGCACCAGCGAAGTGAAGGAGCAAATGGATGCGATCTTCCGCAAACTGGAGCGGCCGGTCCTGACCGATATCCAGATTGAAGGGTGGGAGGAACCTATCGAGATGTTTCCGCCTCGCGTCCCCGATCTCTACGATGGCGAACCGGTGATGGTCGTCGTGAAAGGCCGTTCCCTCCCGGAGAGCATAGCGATTCGAGGATTGATCGGGACGAATCCTTGGAAGACTTCGGTCACGCTGAACGAGCGCGAACCCCGCGAGGGCCTCTCGGTCTACTGGGCTCGCCAGAAGATCGCGTCGCTCATGGGTCAACAACGTGATGGGCAGGGCGAATCGACGCTTCGGCAAGCTGTGCTCGACGTGGCCCTCGCGCATCATCTCGTCAGCGAATACACAAGTCTCGTCGCGGTGGACGTCACGCCGGCCCGTCCAACCGACAAGAACGTGATCAGCCATGCGATGAAAACGAATCTGCCGGAGGGACAGGACTACCAGGCCATCTTCGGCCTGCCGAACACGGCAACGAACGGGCAATTGCAGATCCTGCTCGGCCTCCTCGCACTCGCCACTGCGGCGACACTCTGGCGTGTCACGAGACAACTCGCGTGAACCTCTCACGCGCGAGAGCACGAGCGATGGCTGGTTTGATCGTCATCTTGTCTCTGGCCGGTGCGGGAGAGGCCGGAAGCGGGACCTGGATCTACATGAAGGCGCAACTGGCTCAGGTTCTGTTACAACGGGCCTGGGCCAGTACGCTGACAGGTGAGCCCCATGTGAAGCCCTGGCCCTGGGCCGACACCTGGCCTGTGGCCAGGCTCACGGTTCCATCCAAAGATATCGACCTGATTGTGCTGAACGGCGCCTACGGCCGAACGCTGGCATTCGGACCAGGCTATCTGGAATCGAGTGCCCCTCCCGGCTCCATTGGGACCACGATCCTCACCGGTCACCGGGATACGCATTTTCGTTTTCTGCAACGGCTGAAAGAAGGCGATGAGCTTCTGCTCACGACCAACAATCATCCGCCATATCGCTATCGCGTCAGCAGCACGACCGTCGTTGATATCCGCACCGCTTCGATCCAGCAGGACACACAGCAGAGCCAACTCGCCCTGGTGACCTGTTATCCCTTTGATGCAATCAGCCCCGGTGGACCGTTACGGTATGTGGTGATGGCGGAAGAAGAGTAGAAGCGAGCTGAAGGGAGTTTCTGACGCTCTCGATTCGACAGATCGAACAAGAGTCCGTCGGTTGTGGCACGCGAGGTGAAGAGTCTAAGTCTGCTGGAGGTAATGTACCTATTTAGCGCGAATTGCTCGAACGTGGCGTTACGCACGAATATTCCCCTGCCCTATAGAACTACTGAGGGACAACAATAAATCTTAAAGCACCGCCGACGAAGTG
>JAGXAR010000162.1 GCA_018971525.1 Nitrospirota bacterium | reverse complement strand
TTTGTGTGATTTTCCAGCTGGCGCCGAAGAAGACATCACGGGGATTTTGAAACCCCGACAACAACGCCCGTGCTTCTTCATAATACACACTGCCCAAGACCGTTGGCAGAAAGTAGTATCCGAGTCCGACGTCATACGACCACTGGTTCCTCAGGTCGACTCCATCGGGTTTCCCGATGACGGTATAGCCTCCATCGACAAAACCAATGAGCTTATCAGTTACCAGCTTGGTCAACCCGAGCCCGACCCCCTCATCCCACTCGCCCGTCCCAAGCCCTCGATCCTTGTCGGCTGTTGGAGCTTTGACCCGGCCGCTTACCATAATGCTGGGCATCAGCCCCCGCTCTTGCTCAGTGTAAAGATAATAACGGCCGATTAAGAGCACATCACCGAACCCGCTCTCGGTGACTCGGTTTGGAAAGGTCCCGGAGGTCGACGGCGTTGAGGGACAGAGCCCGCCTGTTCGAAGGGGGACGCCGCTGACCACGGTCACCCCGCAATTGCTCGTGATCGTAAGATAGGGGATCACCAAGCTGAGATCTCCATTGTCGAACAATCGGCGAAGACTAAGCGGAGCATAGAGTATGTCCGTACGTATATTCGTTCCATATTTCCCCGTGGTGTAGAATGCCGATCCACCTAGTTGCCAGCTGGGTTTGGGTCCCTGTTCTTCCACAGATCCACGATTTCCTCCAGGCACCCGATCCTCCGCGCCTGCACACAGCGGGAGCACCGCGACAGTGACCAGCAGCCAGCACAAGCCTCTGAGGAGGACCCATGGAATTCTTGTCGGAGGAAGCCGTGGAAATCTCGAGATGTTTCGACCCGGAGCTTGTCGAAACCTGTCTTTGGATTGACTGTGGCCAACCATAGGACCCAATAATAATAGTAGTGATAATAACTTAGCTAAGCAATAACCTTGCTTAACTCCCACTCCTCAATGAGGCCAGCAATTCCGGTTCCGCCCTGCGACGCACATCTGATGGCACTGCTAAGGAGGCGTGGCATGCGGTGCTGGCCCGCACGGCTTCGAGAGTTCCCCATACACAAAGCTGATCGTCGTAAAGCACCACATAAAACGGTTTGGGAAAATTGGGATCTCCCACCCCGATGGCGGGGTAAAAGATGCATCCGCCAAGCCAGGCAGTGAACGGACATGCGGAGCGTGTCAGTGACTTTGAGACACCAAGTTGCATGACATTACTGTCGAAGGATCGGGAATGTTGGTTGAGGTGGTCTCCTGTTTGGGTGGATTGATCCAGACCGCGGTTGGCAGCCTGGGCGGTTGATGGGCTCTGTCCTTGAAGCTGTCAATCATCAGCCGAAATTGACCCTTTTGTTCTGATGTGAAACTGACCCCTCTCCCGAGTTGAATGCTGGCCGATGCTCGCGCATCCTCCGGCCATCTAGGCCTCCGAATTCGGCCTCCCTCGCACCGCCGACTTCAAGAGGCCAGCTTTCCGCTTCTCCCGTAACCGATAGCTCTCGCCTTTAATATTGACGGTCAGGGAATGGTGGAGCAGCCGATCGAGAATCGCCGTGGCGATGACGGGATCCCCGAAGACCTCGCCCCAGGCCCCGAGGCTCTGATTGCTGGTGAGCAGAATCGACCCCTTCTCATAGCGCCGGGAAATGAGTTGGAAGAACAGGTTGGCGCCCTGCCGATCAATGGGAATATAGCCGATCTCATCAATGATCAAGAGCTGGGGTTGTGTCAGCAACTTGAGCCGATCCTCCAGCCGGTTGTCCGCGAGCGCTTTGCCGAGCGTGGCGCGGAGGCCCATCGCCGTGGTGAACAGGACGCGGTGGCCCTGCTCACAGGCGGTGATGCCGAGGGCCACAGCCAGATGCGTTTTGCCGACGCCGGGCGGACCGAGAAACAACGCATTCTCCCCGTGCTCTAGATAGCGCCCGGTGGCCAATTCACGGATCAGTTTCACATCAATGGAGGGCTGGACCTTAAAGTCGAAGGTCTCCAGCGTCTTCTGGAACGGAAAGCGTGCCATGGCCAACCGCATGGCCAGATGTTTGTCCGTCTTGGCCTGGACCTCGCGCCGGAGCACGTCCTCTAAAAAGTCTGTATAGGAGCGCTCCGCTTTGGCCGCCTGCTCCAGTAAGCTCGGGAGTTCTGCGGCGACTTGATAGAGGCGCAGGCGCTGACAGTGCGCCTGCAGCCGCTCAAGTTGGGGCGTGCTCATGACGCACCGCCCGGCTCGGCCATCGCGGCATAGAGGGCCAGATCTCGGACCATCACCTCGCCGAGGTCGCCATACCCGGGATCCCATTGGGGCGGTCGAGGCGTGGCGGCTGGTCCGCTGGGGCGGAGCAGCCCGCGATAGTGCGCCGGGTCCATCACCACCGTATGGCGCGTCGTCTTCGCATGCCGCGCGATGCGGGTCCCGCCATGGAAGAGCTCATAGTGGCTGCTCGTCTCCTGCACGCTGACGGTCGTCCCGACATACTCCACCGGGACGGAATAGCGCGCGGCCGCAATGGCCACGAGCGCATCGGCCGGCACGCGCCGCAGACGCACCCGTTCGTAGTGATACGGGGCGCGCCGGCCCAGGGGCGTGAGCGTCTCGCGGGCAAACCGCTCGATCGGCCGCTCATGCGTAGTCCCATGAACCCGCTGATCGGCGACCGTGACCATCCACTCCTGGAGCCAGGCATTCAAGGCCTCCCATGAGGCAAAGCGGCGGCCGGCCAGAGCATTGCGCTTCACATATTTGACGCCGCTCTCAACTTTGCCCTTGGTTTGCGCCCGATACGGCTGACACGCGCGCGGGGTATACCCGTAGTAGCGCGCAAAATCCTCCACCACCGGATGCCACAGGACCTGCCGCTCCCGTCGCCCCAGCACCAGCGTCCGCGGATTGTCATACAGACAGGTCAGCGGCACCCCACCGAAGTGCTGGAACGCCTGCTCATGTCCGTCCAGCAGGGCACGAAGTTGCTCGTGTGGATACGCCCGCACCCACAAACGCCGCGAGTAACTCAGCGTCATCACAAACACGTGGATCCGTTCGCAGCGGTCGCCGATCCAGAGACGGATCTGGCCAAAGTCCACTTGCGCTTGCTGGCCGGGACTCGTCTCAACCCGCACGGTCGCGACGGTCGCCCACGCCCGATCGGCACGCAGGGGCTGAATCGCTCGCTGGACTTGTTGATAGGTCCCGGCGAACCCCACCCCCTGCAGTTCCCGATGCAACACGCGGCCATTCCAATTCACTTCGGGCCCACGCTGCGCGATGAAGGGGCGATAGGGATCGATCTGACAGGGGCGGGCCCCCGGCGGGCGCGGGCGCCAGCCCCCGAGTCGCTGCCACCGTTTCACGGTATTGCGCGCCACGCCGAGGTCCCGCGCAATGGTTTTGATCCGCTCGCCTCGCTGCAGCCGCGCCAGCACCTCTCGTACGCCGTCTTCTCGCAACATCCCATCCTCCTCTGCTGGAGTCATCTCCCGCAGAGAAGGGACTGGGGTCGCCACCGCTTCTGCTAGGTCCATGGTCTGTCCTCTCCTGGTTGTGGGAGAGGGGTCAATTTCACATGATGAGAGGGGTCAATTTGGCATGATGACTGACACGGCGCTTTATTTCACGACCGCGAGCTCTACCTAGATGTTTGTGTAGCAGCCATAGATCCTGTTAAGGATTCAGCTGAAGGGGCGGAGGAATAGTACACGTTTTTAGCATTCCAATACAAACCCGCAAGTATCAAGGAAACAGCGATGGGTCAGTTGTTGACCTTACACGAGGAAAATGTTCAGGCTACTTTTCCGAAAGAGAAAGGGTTTTCGGAGCCCTTTCCCGGCGTGTGGCGGGGAGCTGGTTCATCGGTTTCTTCGGTCTGTCTCGTGTGTGTGGTTAGGCGCACGAGAGAGACAAGACAGACCTGCGCACAAGATAGACTGCCTCTGAATCGCCCCTCACCTCACACACCACTCCCCCATCGCCTCCGGAGTGATGGATACGCCTCCGACTTTGCGCTAGACTCGCCACCGTAGATTTCATAGTTTGGCCTCACGACTCAACGCATGTCAGATAACGTTCTTTCGCATAACGAAATGTGTCGGCGCGAAGGCGTCAGCCTACAGCGCGGAATGAACTTCGGGCTTGGCGGCAATCATTCCGTCATTCTCATGTCGCTACGCCCTAACGCTCCCTACAGAGATCGTCTCGAAGATGGCGGAACTACGCTAATCTATGAGGGGCACGATCAACCCAAATCTACGTCCTGCCCTAACCCAAAGGTGGTTGATCAGTCAGGGGCTCTCCCTTCTGGGAGACTCACTGAGAACGGTAAATTTTACGAAGCCGCGCAAAAGTATAAGGACGGAAAACGTGCTCCAGAACGCGTTCGTGTTTATGAAAAGATTCGCTCGGGCATATGGTCATACAACGGGATCTTTCATCTTGTTGATGCCTGGCAGAAGCGCAATACGCACAGAGCTGTTTACAAGTTCAAGTTGGTTGCAGTCGAAGGTGATGAGGACTTTGCTCAACCAGTTCACGTGGACGCGGAGCGTCGCCGAATAATTCCAACGGCAATCAAACTCGAAGTGTGGAAAAGAGACGGCGGAAAGTGCCGGCTCTGTGAAGCAACGGATGAACTACACTTTGATCACATCGTTCCATTCTCAAGAGGTGGCACGTCACTCACGGCTGAGAATGTCCAACTCTTGTGCGCGCGT
>JAGXAR010000011.1 GCA_018971525.1 Nitrospirota bacterium | reverse complement strand
CTCGCTTGACTCGACAGCCTCGTTGCTGTTCTTCTCACCCATGGTGGCGTATCCTTTCCCCTCGGCTCCCACCGAGGCGTTGGTTGATGGCTCAACCGAAAGGCTGCGCCGCCTTTATCCTATTTCCACACCTAAAAACGGTATCTCCGAGCATTTCGTTTCCGGTAGGGTGAGGACTCTTTGTTCCCAGCCTGTAACAGGGGCTTGTTAAGCCGTGTATCGCAAAGACATTTCCCCTATTCTTCGCCTCCTCGCCTTATCTCTCGTCCTGTTCCTGGCCTACCAAACCTGGCTGAAACCAACCCATTTCAGTCCAGCGTCATTGCATCAACGGCCCTCAGAGACTGCGTCCTTTCCCCCTCCCTCAAACCCCAATCAAACTCTCAGTCCAGAACATGAACGGTGGAACGAACCGCAAGGCCGCTTGCTGGACTTAGGACAGGCCCCAAACTCGACCTTGGGTTCGATTCGCGAAGAACTCGATAAGGGGAACTATGCCGAAACCGAACGTCATCTGCGCACACTCCCCGAGAAGATGCTCGCCAATACACAGGTACGTCGATATGTCGCCGCGCTCTGGAACAATCTCGGCATTCAACAGGAAAAGTTCGGCGGGATTGAGGTCTCGGTCAAAGCCTTCAAGCGATCCGTGGCGCTCGATCCGTTGAATCCCATCGCGCTCCTTAACCTAACCCAGGCTTACTGGGGGCTGCGTGATCCGGCGATGACGCCTCAGTTTCTTGAAAAAGCTATTCGCCTGAACCCGCAGGACCCGTTCCCTCATCTGGCCCTCGCGGATCTCCTGCTGGAGAAAGGCAATATCACCGTGGCAACCACCCATCTTGACAAGGCCCGCACACGAGCGGAGGCCGATGTCACTCTGCGGCCTTACCTGAAAAAACTGACCGCCAAAGCCGAGTCGGCCAATCCAGCAAGCCAATCGGTCGCAAGCGTGGCCCCCTTCCCCAATCTCGTAGGGCCAGCCACCAGTCCAAAAGACAGCCATCTCCCTCCAACCGTTGTTACGCCTACGAGCCAGGCGCCCCCTCCAAGCGTAAGCCCATCGGAGGAACGGCCGCGACAGCTGGCCCCTCAAGAAACCGGGCACTTCACAGTTCAGTTTGACGGATCTCCTGATCAGGCTACCTGGACACGCATGATGGCGATCCTTGACTACGCATATGAAGAAATCACTCAAAAGTTCGGCCATGTCCCCTCCAAACCCATGACGGTCGTACTTCATACCAACCAGAAATTTGCCGGAACGTCGGGTTCCCCTGTCTGGGCCGATACCTTGTTCGATCACACGTCAGGAGCTATCCATATTCCGACACAGGATGCGCTGGAGGACTTGGCCTTGTTCAGCCGCATCGTGCGCCATGAATTCGTCCATGGCCTTCTCTTTGAGTACCTGAAAGGGCGCAGCAGCGAGGCTCCCACCTGGCTCATTGAGGGTCTCGCGATGCACTTAGCAGAGGATCCTTGGTCCGACGTGGAAGATACCAAACAGCATAGTGCTGTGCTCATTCCGCTGACGTCATTACAAGGAGCATGGGGGCAATTACCGAGTGAATCGTTGCTGACCGCCTATCTTGAGGCCAGCTCGGCGTCACAAAATCTTCTGGATCGCTATAGCATGTACAGCGTGCGGCAGGTGATGAGTGCACTGCAGAATGGGCGATCGCTTGATGCAGCTATGCAACAGAAGTTGTCGTTAACTTACGAACAGTTTCAGCGCCAGTGGGAACAGACCAGCAGGCTGCCGAAGAGCGGCTGATCGCCCGCGCCCTGGAACCCTGCCACTGAAACCAACCCCATCCCCTCCAAGGACAGGAGACCGCCCGCCAACGCGGGGCGCAGCGGGACATCGTGGCAGCATGGAGATGCCCGGTCGGCCGCAGCTTGAGACCCGACGGATCGCTGGATATTGTTCGATTCAGCTCTTGAATGGCCGCCGTCTGCTCATCCGGCGATAGCACTTGGGAATTCAGGCTAGGCACATACTTGATCTTGTGACCCTTGATCGTGTTAGGAAACGATTTCGGCCTCCAATCTTGAGGATACACTCCCAAGACTTGTTGTCCTGTTCTGATGCTTTCCTCGATCTCCCAATCTAACCATTCGCTTTTGGCTGTTCTATCCAGTGCTAGGTCGTCTTCCGTACCACTAAAACCCCATCCCGAGTCGTGACTAGAACACCCGATACGCACCGATCGGCTGAAACCACCCGGTTGAGTTCTTGAATGGCCGCCGTTTTCTCATCCGGCGGCGGCTGTTTCAGCACATCTCCGTTCCATAGCACGTTATCGATGAGAATCACCCCTTGCGGCGACAGCAAATCGAGCGCACGCCGGTAATAATTCACATAATTGATTTTGTCGGCGTCGATGAAGATCAGATCGAACGGTCCCTTGAGGTGCCGCATCGTGTCGAGCGCCGGCCCCATGCGGATCTCGATTTTCTTGCCGAGTGGCGATCGTGCGAAATACTGGCGCGCGAGAGCGGCCGACTCCTCATCGATCTCGCAGGTGATCACAATCCCATCCGCCGGTAACGCTTCCGCGAAACAGAGCGCGCTATAGCCGGTGAACATGCCGATCTCCAGCACGCTAGTTGCCTGCACCACCTGCGTCATCATCTTGAGAAAGGCCCCTTCGAGCGGACCGACGATCATCTGCGGAGACTCCATTCGCCGCTGAGTCTCTTCCCGCAAGGCGCGACAGAGGTTCGATTCCGGCATGGAGTGGGCCTGGGCATAGGCTTCGATGTCAGCGGGTACGAGTTTGTTCATCATACTGTGCGACCCTCAGTTTGAAAACGCGTAGTTCGTTGCGTACACTGCATGGCAGGATGATGCAGATAGGCGCGATCATAGCATGACAGTTCCTGGAGGAGACACCCTACTGTGAAGACCTTGAAGACTCTAGAAGCGTTGACGCCCAGGCTCTTGGAAATCCAGCGCATCAACAGCGCGGCCTCACTCCTGTCGTGGGATCAGGAAACCTACATGCCAGCCGGCGGGGGCGAGGCCCGCGCCGAACAGATCTCGACGCTCCAGGGCATCGCACACCAAAAACTCGTCTCGCCGGAGATTGAACGGCTGCTGGCCACCTGGGTCGATCCACAAACCGGCACCATCCTCGAGAGCCCCGGGGATACCTGGGACGAGCCCTCCCGATCGTTGCTCCGTGAAGTGTGGCGTGACTACAGCCGCGCGAAAAAGCTGCCTTCTGATTTTGTGGTGACGCTCAGCCGGGAATGTTCGCTGGCGCAGCAGGTGTGGGCCGAGGCAAAAGAAAATCATCTCTTCTCGCAATTTCTTCCTAACCTCCGCACGGTCCTGTCGCTCAAGCGAGAAGAGGCCGAGTACCTCGGCTACCGGGACTCGCCATACAATGCCTTACTCGATGTGTACGAGCCTGGCTCTACCATCGCGGCATTGCGTCCGCTGTTCGCAGAGATCAAGGGGCGTCTCGTTCCGCTGCTCAAAAAAATCCAGCAGAGCTCGGTTCAGATCGACGACACGATTTTATTTCACACATTCGATCAGGCGCGCCAATTGGAGTTCGGCCGCATGGTCTTGATCGCCATGGGGTACGACTTCGAACGGGGGCGCCTCGACTTGTCCGCTCACCCCTTCACGACGTCATTCCATCCGACGGACGTTCGCGTCACCACACGTGTGCAGGAACATGATCTCCAATCCTGCCTGTTCAGTTGTATCCATGAAGGCGGCCATGGATTGTACGACCAGGGGCTCGATCCCCGCTACTTCGGAACCCCGCTTGGCGATTCAGTCTCGCTCGGCATTCATGAGAGCCAATCGCGCATGTGGGAAAACTGCGTGGGGCGGTCGCGGGCGTTCTGGCGATTCTTCTACCCCATGCTGCAGCAAACCTTTCACCATCAATTGCGGGCCCTCGACGGGGAGCAATTCTACGCGGCCATCAATCGGGTGAAGCCGTCGCTGATTCGGGTCGAGGCCGATGAACTCACCTACAATCTCCACATCATGCTGCGGTTCGAAATCGAGCAGGATCTCATCGAAGGCCGGACGCGCCCCGAGGACTTGCCGGGGATCTGGAACCGGAAAATGGAGGAATACCTGGGCATCGTCCCCTCGAACGATGCGGAAGGCGTGCTGCAAGATGTGCACTGGTCGTTAGGCGCCTTCGGCTATTTCCCGACATACACGCTCGGAAACCTCTACTCCGTTCAATTCTATGAGCAGGCCAAACTGGAGATTCCGCATCTGGAGGATGAAATTGCGGCAGGACAACTGATGGTGTTGCAGCGTTGGCTCGGACAAAAGATTCATCGCTGGGGCCGGATGTTCACGCCAGACCATCTTGTCCAACGAGTGACGGGGAAAAGCCTCGACCCTGAACCATTCTTGTCTTACGTGGAACGGAAATATGGTGAACTCTACCGACTCTAGCAGGACACAGGAAAACAATGCCTCCCAGCCGGTAATCCCACGGTCCGCATGCCTCGGACAGCAGGACTACCTCTCAGGATGCTCAAAACGTTCGTCCAGCAAGGCCGCAGCGAGTGAAGGACCGAGGAAGTACAGACCTCACTTCGTGTCAGCCGTTCGCCCTTTCAATTGGTCTTAGCTAACGGGAAATCCCCTTCAATGATTCCGACTTCCGAGGCTCTCTTCGGTACGTTGAGGGTCTAAAAGATGCGAGAACGCCGCTGACGGACGTTTTCAGCATCCTGCGAGTGAGAGGCTAATATCCCATCGCCTGATTGAGCTTGGCCAGAGTCGCGGCGGACAACGTGAACTCCGCCTGCACCTCGATACGCGACGGCACCAAGAGCGTCGTGTGGAAGACGATATCGCGGATGGGAATCTTGAACTCCGGTTGCTGAGGGGTACTCAATTCGACTGACTCGACCGACTGGGTAATCGTCCCACTGTCTTGCGGGCCATACACGGTCACGACCGCCTTCAAAATCTCCGTGACCTTCTCGTTCGTTTCGACCCCTTCAATACTTTTTTCCAGCAAAGGAATGACCTCTTCCTGTGCCTGGTCCGACAACGTGAAGTTTTCCACCCGTTCTTTCCGGCGCAGCGACATCAGGTCGTTATCGAGATCCTTGCTGAAGGCCCCGTAGGCGAACCGAAAGAATTCAAAATGAAAGCCCTTGAATCCCTTGCCGAACATTTGCAGTTCGCACAAAAAGCAGAGCTGCTGCAGTTTCACATCGCTGAGCAGCCCATGGGGCTCCGCCAGATGCAGGACATAGAGCAGGAGGGCTCGATCGACCGTAATCTGATTGGGTTTCCGCACGCGCTAGTGCCTCGCTCGTTCCGTTTTTTTTGAAGGCGCACTATAAACAGCGTCAAAGATCTCCGTCAATTCCTCTTCTCCGTGTCCCTTTGCCGACGCGACGCCCACTTGACCGGTTGAGCAGTTTCGTCTTTAATGAGACCCCGTTCGAAGGAGTGATCATGCCGAATAAGCATGTGAAAGAGATGGAGGCCCTGAAGGAGCATCTGGGCAAGCATCAGCTCAAGCTCACCCGCCAGCGTGAATTGATTCTGAGCGCCTTCCTCCGGCAAGAGCACATTACCGCGGAGGCCATGTATCACCAGCTGGCTAAGTCTGATCCTCATCTTGGGCTCGCGACAATTTACCGGACGCTCAATCTGTTCTGCGATGCCGGCCTCGCACAAGCCCGTCACTTCGGCACCCAGACCCAGTACGACAATATCTCCCACAAGGGCCACCACGACCACCTTATTTGCACCGACTGCGGAAAGATCGTAGAGTTTGAAAACTGCGACATTGAGCGGCTCCAGGAAGAGGTGGCCACCCAGAACGGATTTATCATTAAAACCCACCGACTTGAGCTCTACGGCCTCTGTTCTCGCTGCCGTCATTGACGAACCGGCTTTTTTTTAGTATCATTTTGAGACAGCTTATCAATTTCAATTTCATAAGGACCACTCCTCATGTCATTCGTATGCCCCCTGTCCACATTGCATCGGACGATCCTCTCAGGTCTCGCGCTTCTCTTCGCCGCCGGTCTCGTCGCCGGCATCTTCGTGCCCTCCGCCCCGGCCGCCGACAAACTGACGATCTACTCCGGACGCTCGGAACGCCTCATCAAGCCGGTGCTCGATGCCTTTACGACGAACACCGGCATTCAAATCGAGCTCTTGTCGTCGGGCACGACGGAATTGGTCAATCGGCTGAAGGCTGAAGGCGATCGCACATCGGCAGATCTCCTGATAACCAATGACGCCGGCAGCTTGGAACTGGCCCGGACAGCGGGCCTCCTCCGCCCCCTGAATATGCGGGAAGTTGACCGAGCCATCCCGGCGCAGTTTCGCGCACCGGATAATGCCTGGGTCGGGCTGTCTGGACGATTCTGGATCGTCGTGTACAACACCACGATGGTGAAACCGGACCAAGTGAAGTCGCTCCTCGATCTGGCCGATCCAAAATGGAAAGATAAGATCGCGATTCCGAATTCGGGGAGTGAGTATTTGCAAGCCGGCGTGTCGGTCATTCGCGCCACCCATGGAGACGAGAAGACCAGGCAATTCCTGCAAGGCCTGAAAACCAATGCGGATGGCCAGGTCTATCAGAAGAGCTCGCAGATCGTGGATGCCGTCGCTAAGGGGCAAGTCGCGCTGGGCATCGTGAATCACTACTACGTGTACCGTCATTTGGCCGCTCAGCCAGGAGCGCCGATCGCCGTGTTGATGCCGGACCAGCAGGAAGGCGGCATGGGGGCGATCATGAACGTTGCCGGCGTCGGCATCGTCAAGTCGACCAAACATTTGGACAGCGCGAAGTTGCTCGTAGAATTCCTGGTTGCCCAAGCAGGACAGAAATTGTTCGCGGATCTCGACAAGGAGTATCCCCTCCACCCGGACGTGAAGGCGGACCCGGCACTCGTGGAACGGAAGAGCTTCCGTGCGGCGCAGGTCCCCCTCACCAAGCTGGCCGAACTGCGCGAGCCGACCCTCACCCTGATCGAACAAGTGGGTCTCCGGTAACTCGAAGGAACCCACTGTGAACACGATTCGCCACCAGCTTGCTTCACCGCTGCAGCTCTTCGCCTTAGCCAGTGCGGGAACTATTCTGCTCCCGCTCGGCTATGTCACCGCACAAGCCCTCTCGGCCGATCCGGCTGTCTGGAGCCGCTTGTGGACCACCCGCATTCCCGAGCTGCTGTTCAACACCGTCTCATTAGCCGCTAGCGTAGCTGTCATCACGCTGGTCCTGGGTGTCTCTACCGCCTGGCTGGTCACTCGCGCGGAATTTCCAGGTCGCCGGCTGTGGGAAGGCGCCTTGGTCCTTCCGTTGGCGATGCCGACCTACGTATTGGCCTACGTCTACTCCTACCTATTGGGATTCGGCGGTCCCGTCGAGCATCTCTGGCAACTGGTGGCTGGCCCTCAGGCCAGAATCTTTTCTCCCCATAGTTACTCAGGCGCGACGCTCGTCATGGCGTTGGATACGTTTCCCTTCGTCTATCTCCTGAGCCGAAGCGCCTTCCTCAGCATGAACGTGTCGTTCGAAGAGGTGGCACGGGCCAGCGGCGTCTCCCGTTTCTCAACCCTATGGCGCGTGACGCTGCCCCTGATGCGCCCATCGATTGCCGCCGGAGTTGCGCTCGTCATCCTGTATGTCGTCTCGGACTTCGGTGCAGTTTCATTGCTTCGCTACCAGACGCTCACCTATGCCGTGTTCCAGCAGATGACCGGACGGTCCGACAATACCGCAGCAAGCATTTTGAGCCTCTTACTGGTCGGACTCGCGCTTATTTTCCTGATCACTGAACGATGGTTCCGACAACGAAGCCGGTTTTATCAGACCACCGGCCGCTACAGGGCTCCGCAACGGCACCGCTATGGCTGGCTCGGCACCGTCGCCGTCACCGGCTATCTCGGACTCATTGTCGGCGCGGCCTTCGCACTCCCGGCCTCTCTGTTGATTCAATGGAGCCTGTCGCCGGAAGCACAAGCGACGCTCGACAGCCGGTTCTTCGGTTTCGTCTGGAACAGCGGCATCCTGGCCGCCAGTGCCGCCACCGGCGGCGTGTTGATCGGCTTGCCCCTCGCCTACCTCGCCAGCCGCCGCCCGACCATGCTGAACCTGGGCTGCCTGCAAGCAGCCTATGCCGGCTATGTGCTGCCAGGACCAGTGGCCGCACTGGCCGTCCTCGTCCTCTTTACCAAGCTAGCCCCGGTGTTCTATGGCTCGGTCCTGATCCTCATCGTGGCCTACGTGATCCACTTTCTTCCAGCCGGCCTCCAGTCCCTGGAACCGGCGCTTCAGCAAATTACGCCGAATCTGGAAGAGGTCGCGCGCACTCTCGGTCTCGGCATGCGTGAAACTTGGCGACGGGTGACACTGCCACTCGTCCGGAATGGATTTGTCGTTGCCTGGGTCCTGATGTTCCTTCAAACGATGAAGGAATTGCCTGCGACCCTCTTGTTGCGGCCAGTGGGATTCGACACCCTGGCCATTCGCGTCTGGATGGAAGCGAGCGAGGAGTATTTTCAGCTCGCTGCTCCCTCCGCGCTCTTGATCGTCTTACTGAGTCTCCCGGCACTGGCCTTGCTGGTCTCGAAAGATTGGCGCGCCGCCTAGCAGGCTGCTGAAAACCTAACTGGACAGAACGGCAGTTCGATAGTCCGAGCGTCTTCTACAATAAGGGAACCGCACATACAGAATGCACAAAAAGGCCGTCCTGCAAGCCCGCAGCGAACGAATAGGTGATGCGTACTCGGTGCCATATGTGGAGCCTTTGAGGAAAGCGAGAACGACGCTGGCGGACTTTTTCAGCTTCCTGCTAGAGGAAGGATCGTGATTCAGTGACATCAGACCATTCCACAGCACCAATCCCCTCCGAAGAGACCACGCGCCAGGGCCATCTCTACACACCGGCCTCCTCGGTCTTGGAACTGCGCTACGTTTCCTGTTCCTACGAAACCGGACGCCCCGCGGTCCAGGGAATTTCGTTCGCGGCACGGGAGGGGGAAATTCTCTGTCTGCTCGGCCCTTCAGGCTGCGGGAAGACGACGATTCTGCGGGCGATCGCCGGGTTTGAACCGGTTCGCTCCGGTCAGATTTTCTTGTCCGGTCAGCTCATGTCGTCCCCGGACGTGATGACCCCGACGGAGAACCGGCGCGTCGGAATGGTCTTTCAAGAATATGCACTGTTTCCCCACTTGCGCGTGCAGGATAACATCGCTTTCGGGCTCCGCCACCTCGCCCGGAGCGAGCGCGCCGCGCGGGTCCAGGAGATGCTGCGCCTCACAGGACTGGAGGGATTCGAGCGGCGGTATCCTCACGAGCTATCAGGCGGTCAGCAACAGCGGGTCGCGCTGGCTCGCGCCCTCGTCCAAGACCCCGTCGTGCTGCTGCTCGACGAGCCGTTCAGCAATTTAGACCCCGACATGGCCGGGCGCATGCGCCAAGAGTTGCACGACCTGTTACGCCGGACGAAGACGACGACCGTGCTCGTCACGCACGATCATGACGAAGCGTTTGCCATGGCCGATCGGATCGCCGTCCTGAACCAGGGCCGTTTGGAGCAATTCGATATACCAGAGACCATTTACCACATGCCGGCCACACCCTTTGTGGCCGACTTTGTCGGACAAGCGGATTTCATTCCCGGAACCGTCTCCCAGGACCTGGTCCGCACCGAGTTGGGAGAGTTTTCCAACACCATCGAGTGCGAAGACGGCGACGCCGTGGTCGTCATGATTCGACCGGACGACGTTCACCTCATCCCCGCGAAAGACGCCACCTCGCGAGTCCTCTCTCGCCAGTTTCGTGGCTCCGAGAACCTGTACGCGGTCAGCCTCCCCTCCGGTCAAATTGTCCATAGCAGTCAAAGCTCCACGAGCGTCTATCAGGCAGGCACCAGAGTGGAACTCCGTGTATTGGCTACCCATACCGTGCTCTTTCGGCGGGAGGAATCCACTGAAAAGGCGTCGCAGCCGGCTCGACCGATCGCACGAGAGCATTGACAGGCTTTTTCACGATCTGGCATTGATAGATCCTTACGACGGTCCCTAGCCCGCATGATTCATGAACGCTTCTGCTGCAATCGCCGACCTGCTGCCACGACGGGCCTTCGGCCGGCGGGCTCGCCCCTCGGCCCCTCACCGTACTGCACGAGTACGCACCGGGCCCTCGAGGCTCCGCGCGCCGGTTTCGCGACGCAGTTCAACGATTTCGCGACGAACCGCCATGAATAATGCGGGCTAGCCCCACCGGTCCGTGAATCACTCAGAGAAAGTGAGGCCTCGCCTATGAACGCGTTACAAAACGTGGTCGATTACGGGATCATCGGCCTCCTGCTGACGCTCAGCGTCTGGACAGTGGCCGTCGCAGTGGAGCGGTGGCTCTTTTACCGCCGGATTGATCTCGCCCAGTACCCCAACAGCCTGGGATTGGAAATGGCTCTGACCAAACGCCTGGTCATCATTGGCACGGTGGCCGCGAACGCCCCGTATATTGGCTTGCTGGGCACCGTGCTTGGTATCATGCTCACATTCCATACGATGGGCACCTCCGGCACCATGGCCGTCAACGTCATCATGATCGGGCTCAGCCTTGCGCTGAAAGCCACGGCAGTCGGACTGCTGGTCGCGATTCCCTGCGTCGTCATGAACAACGTGCTGCGACGGAAGGTGGCCGAGCTCCTCGCCCTACACAAGGAACGCCATGCAACGAGACATTGACCAGATCAACGTCATCCCCCTCGTGGACGTCATGCTGGTCCTGTTAGTCATCGTACTGACCACCGCCACCTTTATCAGCAGCGGACAGATTCCGGTCAATTTGGCAAAAGCGAAAGAAGTCGGTGATCGCAAAGAGGCTCCCATTGTAATTACCCTGACTGCCGACGGCGCGCTCTTTCTCAACGACCGTGCCGTTCCCGAAGGAGGGCTCCAGGGTGCGCTGGCTGCGGAACCTCGAGAGTCGGCGGTCGTCGTGAGGGCGGATAAAGTCACCTTGCTCGAACGATTCGTATCCGTGGTGGATGAAGTACGGGGGTTGGGATTTCAACAAGTCAGTCTGGAGGTTATTCGACTGTGATCGCTGCGGGCCCACATCACTCCGGAGTCCAGAAGGACGCGCACGTCCAGGGCTGGCTCGTCTCCGTCCTCTTGCACTGCACAATGGCTCTCGCCGCTATCCTGATTGTGAAGCAGATCCAACTCGCGCCGCAGGAGGAACCGTTCAAGTGGAACGTCGCCATCGTGTCGCCGACACCGCCTGTTACACCAACGACATCGACATCCCCCACGAACCAGGCGCCTCTCCCCTCAGTTCCAGCGACGACCCCGGCTCCCTCTCCTCTCGTGCAAGAGTTTGCGCCGGCACAGACGCTCCCGTCACCGCAGCCGCTTGCGCAACAGACGACTCCATCGATTTCTGAACGGACCGTCACCCCGGTAGTCACTGAGCCTCCTGCACCGACGCCACCGCAACCAGCATCTCCTTCACAATCAGCGGCTCACACAACACAAGCAGCCGAGCCAATCAGACCCGAGCCGGTGGCACCGATGGTCGCCAAAGCCCCGTCCATTGAGAAACCAGCCGAAGCACCAACGGCAGTCTCTGTGGAACCTGCTGCTGCCCCGGCGGCACCATCGATCGCGCCGTCCGCAATCCCCGAACAAACCGCACAATCTGACCTGGCTCCGGCACCACCGCAGATGGCGGCCATCTCCCCTGCACCATCGAGCGTGACGTCCGCAATCCCCGAACAAACCGCACAACCTGACCGGACTCCGACACCACCGCAGCTGGCGGCCATCTCCCCTGCACCATCGAACGCGCCGACTAAGCGCGACTACGGATGGCTTTCTGAAGCGATTTTACGTCGTGTGGAAGAATTGAAACGCTACCCCGCCTCAGCCCGGGTGGATCGAGCTGAAGGGAAAGTCGTGGTGAAAGCCGTGATCAACGAGGACGGGAGCATCGGCGAGGTGGATGTCTTTCAGAGTTCGGGACACCCTGGTCTCGACAAAGCCGCTGTTGAAACCATGAGGCAAGCAGCCCCCTTCTACTTACCTCGTCCATTAGGACAGGCGCGCATGACGATCAAGATTCCGATGAGCTATCGATTGGACCGGTGATGCAGGGAGCACACTGAGGTCTACTATTACCGAAGGCAATCCATCCCACCCCGTAGGCCTTCGCATAAGCTGGCCCTCTTCTCCACCGTTCGACTGGCCGATCGTCCCGCAACTCTCCCCCCTTCACGGTTTACGGATCCGATCCTTTAACCCTGAGGACACATGGACCAGGCCTTCATGGTCTACTATGACAGCCTCCACATCAGGCAGCTCTTCGACGAGCTCCATTCCCCGCTCCGGTCCCATCACAAAGATGCCCGTATCGAGCCCATCGGCCCAGACCCCTTCCTTTGCAATGACCGTCACACTTTGACAGCCCCGGGCCGGCTGAAGCGTTTTCGGGTCGATTATATGATGATACCGGACACCGTTACGCTCGAAAAATCGTTCGTAGTCGCCGGCCGTTGAAATCGCTTCATCTTCCAAGTCGATAAAGACAAGAACCTCCTCTTCCTTGCGCGGATGCTGAATGCCGACGGGAAACTTCCTTCCGCCCGGCAAGTGGCCGAATGTTTTGATATCCCCGGAAAGCGCCACGACTCCAGCCAAAGCCCCCGCTTTTTTCATCGCCAGCACCGCTTGATCCGCTGCATAGCCCTTTCCGATTCCTCCAACATCAACCCGCATGCCGGGCTTTTCCAGATAGACGGTCTGCTCACCCAGATCGGCCCGAACCGCCTGCAGGTCCACCAAGGGACGGAGAGCATCCAACTCAGTCTCTGTCGGTATATGCTGGCCTTCAGTCACACGCCACGCATCGACCGCCGGGCCAATGGCAATATTGAATCCACCACCGGTCATTTCCGCGGCCTGCATCGCACGCTGGACAACCGTCCACGTGTCAAGACTCACATGGACCGGGCTGACCCCCGCCGCAGCATTCACGCGAGAAAGTTCGCTGGTTGGAATCCATGTGCTCAGAAGTTCTTCCAGGCGGCGGATTTCAGCAAACCCGGCTGTGACCGCAGCTTGTGCAACAGACTCACTCCGCGCTACCGCCGTGATCTTGACCAACGTGCCCATCTGCATCTGGGCCCTGGTAACCACGGCCGATTCCTGGCCGGTGGGTATTCCCACACAACCAGAGAGGGCGCCAAACAGCAGCGTCAGGAGGCAGGCCTGGATGCGAAAAGACTCATTGAACAGGTTGGAATGCACGCGTTTCTCTCCTCTTCCCCGACGCCAAAGAGGCGACGAATTATAGGACATGACAAGGATTAATACACTCCCTCCGCGGTGAATTGAGCGCCATTGATCCGCCTTGACTTTCGAGCGACAATCAGGATATTAATAATCGTTCTCAATTTCATTTAGAAAGAAAGGCATCTCGCAGTGGTTCGCACGACCTCTCCTATGAGCCACTCCGCCGACTCCTGCGAGACCCGCTGCGAGTGCGGTCAACTGATCGCCAAGGTACGCGGGCAAGGGTTGGAGCTCAAGTGCAAGCGTTGCAAACGCATTGTTGTCATTCCTTTCGCTTCCATCAAAGGATGGAACACGGTTACATCATGACCACCCTCTTGACGAAAGGAGACATCACACCGGTCTACCGAAACGCGACCTATCGTTGTCTATTCAGGGAAGACCAGAGACCAGCGAGTCCCGAGTCAGACCATTCACAATGTAATATCCATGGAGGTTCACTATGAGGATCCGGTCAATCCTCGGGGCTCTCGTCATCGCCAGTTTGCCGGTCATGCCGGCCTGGGCAGAAAACATGACCCCTGAGGACATTAAGAAGTTAGTGGATGAAGCCGTCACCAAACGGTTGCAGGAACACGAGCGTCGCGAGGCCCCCCCCGAGCAGAGGGAAGGTGAAGCGGCATCAACTACCGAGCCGGGAATTGGAGCGCTCCCGGAAGTGGGTAAAGATCTTCGTACAGAGTCACAGCCTGCCTTGTCTTTCGGTTCAACCGGCTCAGGTCGTTTGGTCTATGCCAAACCATTTGTCTCTGCGCCGAAGGCCATTGTCGGTGGATATATGGATATGCAGTTTCGATCCCAACGGAAGGCCAGCATCGAAGCCGGTGACGGCCGTCCAGGCATTACCAATAACTTCGATCAGCAGCGGTTTGTCCCGTTTATATATGCTGACGTCACCGAACACGTCAAGTTCGCGACCGAGATTGAAGTTGAGCACGGCGTTAGAGAGAACTCCTTGAATGAGATTGAAGTCTCGCTCGAATTTGGCTTTATCGACTACTTGGTCAATGAACCATTCAATCTGCGTGCAGGAATTTTGTTGATGCCCCTTGGGAAATTCAACTTGCTGCACGACTCCCCACTGAACGATCTCACTGATCGGCCGCTGGTCAGCCAACTCATCATCCCTTCCACGATGTCTGAAACTGGAGCGGGATTCTATGGAACGTTCTACCCAGGTCGGACTGGCAAGGTGGACTATGAGTTGTATGTCACAACCGGTCCCTGCGGCTATGGTAGCAACGGCACCCCTCTGGTCAATGAAGCAAATGGCACAAGTCAAGGTCGTCAGCGGACCTGCGCAGGGCATGACGGTGCCGACATCAACAATGGTAAGTCAGTCGTAGGACGCCTCGCCTACAGTCCGATGCTTGGCGTGGAAGTAGGCGGATCAAGCTATTATGGAAATGCGAACAATAATGGGAGCAATTACGCCCCTCTCAACATTACAGCTCTGGACTGGACCATTCAAAGGGGCCCGTTTGAAGTGATTGGTGAGGCAGCCTGGGCCTATGCGAGAGGAAACTCGCGAGCCGTTCAAGGAAATACGATCGGATTTGCTCCCGGATCCCTATTAACGGCCATCGGCGGGAACAGCGGCATGGGGACCCCGCCGCAGCGCATGAATGGCTTCTATATCCAGGGCAACTATCATTTCATGCCCGAGTTCTTGACAAACCTTTCACCGAAGCGATTTGGCCCAGGGTCCACCTTAACTGCCGTGATCAGATATGACCGAGTCAACACCAACCTGGATGACTCTAATAAAACAGGCGGGTTCGGCAATCTGGAGCAGATTTCATTTGGTCTGAACTATCGACCGATTGAAGATGCGGCCATTAAGCTCAGCTATCAATATCAACCGATGGCCTTTAACCCGAATACGTTAGAGCGAATTCATGACAGTGCCGTGGTGATGTCGGTCGCAACATATTTCTAGGCAAGATACATGGGTGCGCCCTCTCTCTTGAGACAGGGCGCACCCATGACCAAGAAAGAGCAGTGTGCATAATGCGAACATTCCGATTCGCCATAGTAGTCCTCGCGCTCTTCTCTGTCGGGTGTGCGGCTCTAAGCGGAAGCCAAGAGCAGTATTTTGTCTGCTCATATGACATCGTCTGGGATGCCTCGCTTGAGACCATGAAGGGACAATCCGTCGCGACCTATGACAAAGACAAGGGTGTGATCGAGTCAAGCTGGCTGGACGTCCCCCCAATCGAAGAACGATCCTATGGCATTTTTGGGCGCGATGGCTTTGGCAACAAAGAACGCGCACGCATGACGGTATCTGTCAAACGCTTGAATGACGTGGCCTCTGTGAGTGTATTAGAAACCAGGCAGCGATGGCATGCACGAGGTGGCGCCACCTCGCAAGCCACCAAGTGGTGGCCCGTCGAACCATCGGAAGACGCGACGAATGACATCGTCGTTCGGATCACCGCCAAGCTGAAAGAAAAGGGATGTGTGCCCGCATGATAACTCGATGGATCGCGCTCTCACTGATGCTCTTCTCCATCATGTCCCCGGCCATGGTCTGGGCCGAACGTGTTTGGGACAGTGAGCTCAAGCGCTACTTGACGGAACAAGAGATGACCCATGCCGAGGTCTTCCTGACAGAAGAAGATGCGCTCAAATTGATGTTTCCGCAATCGGAACGGGTCCGGAAAGAAGTTCTGAAGCTAAGCCCGGAGAAGAAGCAGCAGATTGAGGAACGCATCGGCTGGAAATTCCCGGAAGAGTCATTTGAGGTCTACATTGGAGAAACAGGCGCCCAGATTAATGGGTATGCCTTGGTCCAGAACACCATCGGCAAGCACAAACCCATGACGTATATGGTCGGGGTAGATAATACCGGGCGCGTCCTGAACGTCGAATTGCTCGTCTTTCGCGAAGCACGAGGCAGCGAGGTGCGAACCAAGCGATTCAACGTACAGTATGAGGGGAAAACGGTCCTCGATCCGGTCCGCATCAACAAAGACATCATCAACATCAGCGGCGCCACGATGTCGGTTCGCTCCATGAGCGCCGGGATCAAACGCGCCCTCGTCCTTGTCGATGAATTCTATTTGAAACCGGCAGGACTGGGCAGCGATACTGTGGCCGCAAAGAAATCGGAGAAGGGGATCTTCGGCTCCATCTTCGGAAACTAAGAGGGGCAGACGACCTTCTCAAACCATGCGCAACTTCAACACTCGCTTTCGCCTCCGCGACTCAGATCGGCAGATCCGGCTCGTCTACACCTTCTTTCTCTTCTTGATGCTGGCGGGCTTTACCTTTTCCTTCTTCTGGGCCCATAGCATGACGGGGCTGTCGCCACAAGGGATCGCAGATCACTACCGGGGGTCGGATGTAACATTCGGCGAACCGATGTCGTTCAGAGAGCTGGCAGAAATCACCCACTTCCACCTCTTTACGATGCCGGTCGTATTTATGATCCTGGTGCATGTGCTCTATCTCACCAACGCCAGCAGCAGGCTGAAAGTCGTCACGACCTGGATCTCATTCGGTGGTGTGATGCTGGACCTGTTGTCTCCCTGGCTCATCAGCTACATTTCGCCCATTTTCGTATTAACCATGCTGACGGGCGATACTCTCATGACGGTGGGTTTTCTCATCATGATGGTAATCCCTCTCTACGAGATGTGGGTCTTGAAACAGCCGCTGATGGCAGGAAAGCACGGGAAGGAAGGATGAGTTAACGCACCCTGACGCTCGCACAGGCTGAGGCCAGAGGTTTTCACCCAGAGCCCAAGATCATCGATACGATCTTGGGTTTTTTTGTTCATCACATGGAGACCTCGCCGTGCCACTCGACATTTCGGCTCAGATTCATCCAGCAGTCACACAGATTCAGAGTCTGCTCAGAAAGATTGACCGGCTGCGACTCCCTTTGGCATCACGCCGTGACACCCTAAACATCCTAGTCCGGCAGGTGAGCAAGGAATTGGATCGAGCACTCCCCTGGCAGACAGGTCACGGCCGCCGCACGGCTGCGATCTCAGTGCTGATAGGCCAAACAGTCGGCCTGACTCCCGGCGAGTTGCATGATCTGAAACTCGCCGCCTTGCTTCACGATGTCGGGCTCTTGATGCTTCCAACTCACCTTGTCGAAGACCAAGAGGTTCTAGAGCCGGAATCGTACGTCGCCGTGCAAAATCACTCTCGGCTCGGCGCCACGGTCCTCGAACCTTTCGCCTTCTTGCGGACAGCCTCCGTCTTCATCGCGCACCATCACGAACGATGGGATGGCACTGGCTATCCCTATGGCATCAGAGGGCCATTCATCCCACTTGGAGCGAGAATCCTATCGGTCGCCGACGCATACGACGCCATCAAAGTTCCAGGCGTAGCGGATCCTGCCATCAGAAGTCTCATTGTACTCAGGATTCTTAAAGTTGCGTCGGGCACTCAATTCGATCCGGAGTTAGTCGAGGCATTCGCCCTGGCCCAGAAATCTCTTTCAGACCCTGACTTTGCCGAATCAGCCATTGGAGAATATTTAGATTCATATTAGACGTATTAGAGACTTCAGCATGTTCCCTCTTTATCGTTGTCACAACACGTTCCTCAAGTTGACCGAAAGTCATCTCTGATCATCATCGCTCTTCTCCTTGTTGGATTCGGAGGATGCAGCGGCGGCGTTGGCAACTCTGTACCGGCTTCAGTCTCGACTACAGGGACACCCGGAGCCGAAGCCTCCGTTGGAGAACGTTTGTTTGTCGAAACTCGTTTCGCCCAAGCCTTCAAGGCATTCTTGGATGGCGGTGGAAATGTGAACGATCACAATGCCGGTGACGCCGTGATGGATACCCTGGAAACAACGACCCCTGGCACACCGATTGATCCAGGCCCGTTCAAAGGCCTGTCCATGAATTGCCGCGTTTGTCACATGGTCGATGACGTCTTGGCTGCTCCGGGAGGAGGGATGCGTACCTATACAGACTTTGCGCGCCGCAGCCCGATCCCCCGAGAACAGACGGCAAGACCCATACACCGCGCAATTCGCCTCCCCTCGTCAACTCTGCGCTCGACCGATCAGGCGGAGCCCTATTCCACTTCGATGCGGAATTCAACTCGATGGAAGATCTGGTCGCGGCAACCTTCACGGGCAGGAACTACGGCTGGCTTCCAGGCGAAAAGCGCAGGCCATTGCCCATATCGCGCGTGTCGTACGGGGGGGGGGAGGACGGAAGCGGGGTGATTGCCCAGCAATTCGACGGACTCCCTTACCGCATTCTCTTTACGGGAGGGAATCCTGACATTCCAGACGAACTCCGTCTGCCGCCTGAATTTCGTGCGTTCATCGGATCAGCCACCGACCAGGAAGTCTTCGACGCGGTCGTGAAGGTTGTTTCGGCCTATGTGAACCAGCTGCTGTTTTCGCAGCAAGACGACGCCGGCAATCTAATTCGCTCGCCGTTCGACGTCTTCCTGCAGATCAATGGTCTGCCTCAGCAACCGGACCCGAACGACTCCGCGATCGATTACAGCCGACGCCTCCTGCAACTGGTTACGGCGCGTTAACTGGCTGGAACGCTCCAATTTGTGACCTCAAACCCCAATCGTTCAAACGGTCAGTTCCAATTCCACTCACAAGCTTTTCAGTTCGGTGTCGTTGAACTTGCTGGCCTAAAGATGTTTCTTACGGAGCCATCGAGTCCCCCAACTGCGACACCAGCAGAAATCACAGCGGGGAAGACCGGAAACTGCATCGCTTGCCACGCCGCACCGAACTTCACCGATTTCAAGCTGCACAATACCGGCACAGCACAGAAAGAGTACGATGATATTCATGGGGTCGGTCAGTTCGCTGGACTGTCGATTCCGAATTTGGCCACCCGCAATGGAAACTACAATCAGTTCCTCCCAGCGACCGAGCCCCACCCTGTGGCATCAGAACCCTTCCGGGCGATTCCGCTTCTGACAGATCCAGCATTGACCGATCTCGGCATCTGGAATGTCTTGCCAATCCTGACATACCAGGTCCACAGGCGAAGATTCGGGCCATCTTATGCGATGACCAACAGCCATGCCCCCTATCGGATAGTGTCTTGCTCGATCGGGCTATCGCCCGTTTCAAGACACCAGGGCTCCGCGATCTAAGCCATTCGGCCCCCTACATGCACAACGGCCAGTTCGACACCTTGGACGACATCATTGGGTTCTATCGCGTGGTCTCCACGCAAGCCCGTGCGGCAACATTGCGTAATGACGCGGTGCGACTCCAGCGCATCGCGCTGACAGCCGGCGATGTGACGTCGCTGGTCGCCTTCTTGAAGTCGCTGAACGAGGATTATCAATAAGAATGACTATAGGAACATCGCACAGACCAGCCGGTGTCCGACACACCGGCAAAGGGGTGGGAGTTGTGCCCTCCCACTTCGCGGGCGGGGGCCCTCTCTTCCTCCTGAGGCCCCCCGCCCCACCTTTCACGCATGAATTTGAAAAACGACGAAATATGCAGGGTCACGAGGACGGGACGGTTACTTCCTGATGTGCTCGGCGAGATACCGGTCGAGACCATCCTGCTCGATTGTCAGGAATTGTGTCTCGAGCCAGTCGGCATGCTCTTCTGAATCCACCACCATCTCTTCCAGCTTGTGGCGGATCGTGAAATCCCCGACCTTGGCACAGTGGACGATGCCCTTGCGAAGCAGTTCCACATCCTCACGGTCAAAGCCTAGATCAGCTTTGAAAAGGTCCCTGTACCGTGCGCCCCGCAGCCACCTGATCGAGATGCCCAACATCAGGCCCCCCATCGAGATACAGAATGTGATCGATCAGGCCAGAGAAATGGCCGACCTCCTCATTGGCGAGATGGCTAAAATGCTCATGCAGTCGTTCATAGCCCCAATTCTTACACATGGCCGCATGGAGCAAGTATTGATGCACCGCCGTCAGTTCTGACTTCAAAACCTGCCCCAAAATTCGACGACGCCCTCTTTGGCTTTCGTGACCGCGGTCAGCTCTCTTTCTTGATTTGCTCGGCGAGATAGTTCTCCAAGCCGACCTGCTTGATCGTTTCCAGCTGCGTTTCGATCCAATCGATGTGGGTATCGACATCCTTTGCCATGTCTTCAAGCATGTGACGCGTGGTGAAGTCGGCCACCTTGGTGCAGTGCACAACCCCCTCGCTAAGCAACGTCAACATTTCCTGCTCTGCCTTGAGGTCGAGCTTGAGCTGCTCAGGCACTGTTTCTCCCACTTGCACGGTATTCATGCGTTGGACGTTCGGGACACCTTCCAGATAGAGGATATGCCCGATGAGTTCATCGGCATCCTTCATCTCGTCGATGCTGCGCTCCCGCACTTTATGATACAGCCGTTCGTAGCCCCAGTTCTCACACATCTTGGCGTGCACGAAGTATTGATTGATCGCCGTCAGATCCGCCGTCAGGACCTTGTTCAGGACGTTGATGACACCCTCTTTTGCTTTCATCGGTAACTCCCCTTTCCTTAAGCTGTTAGGCCCTCGCTATAAGGGGCGCAACTGTAGATCATCTGTGTCGCACATCGCATCCGCAACACTCCGGTTCATTCGGTTCATTATCGACACCTTCTCACCATTCGTCAACCGAGCGAGCCGAGGCCGTGCCACAACACCGCCGGCACCGATGACATGTGTTCTCAGTTTCGGATGAATGGAGGGAACAGAGAAGAGGGGACGAAGGGAAAGCGGCTGGCCTAAGAGGCGTGAAGGCTCTTATCCCGCCTCGCGGTAGCCGCATTCTTCATTGCGGCATTGGACGCTACGGCCAACTTGCTTGCTCACTTTTTCAATGAGGAACGGAGCGCTGCAGGTTGGGCAGGCCTTGTTGATGGGGCGATCCCACAGGGCATATTCACACGCCGGATACTTGCTGCAAGCAAAGAACGAACGTCCTTTTTTAGTGCGTTTCTGGACGAGATCTCCGCCACAGCCCGGCTGAGGGCACTTCACGCCCAGCGCGAGCGGTTTGGTCGTCTTGCACTCCGGATAGGCCGAGCAAGCGATGAACTTTCCAAACCGCCCGGTCTTCACCACCATCGGACTGCTGCATTTCTCGCACTTCTCATCCGTCGTCAACTCAATCTTCGGGACAATTTTAATGGTTCCATCCTCGAGCTTCTCAAAGTTCTGCGTGTTCTTGCAAGGTGGCTTGTCCTTGTACGCGGGACAGGCGAGAAACTTACCGTTACGTCCCCATTTAATTTCCATCATCCGGCCGCACTTCTCGCAGGGAATATTCGTTGGCGGCTCCACCGTGTCCTTGGGTCCAGGAATCGTCTTCGCGTTCTCCAGATCCGTCGTGAAAGTCCCGTAAAACTCCCGCACTGCCGTCACCCACGGCTTGTTGCCTTCTTCGATTTCGTCCAACTCCTCTTCCATGTGCGAGGTGAAGTCGACGTTGATCAGGTCCGGGAATCCCTTCATCAGGAAATCGTTCACGGTCCGCCCTGTTTCGGTGGGACCGAATCGTCCGTCCACCTTTTCGGCATATTTTCGATCTTGAATCGTCGAAATGATGCTCGCATAGGTGGACGGCCGGCCAATGCCTTTTTCTTCCAATTCTTTGATCAGCAAGGCTTCGTTATACCGAGGCGGAGGCTGGGTGAAGTGTTGTTTCGAGAGCACGCCGGGGACAGTCTGTCCCTCCTGGGATACGAGCCGAAGCCGCTCTCCCTCGCTGAGTAGAGGCAGCTGGCGCTCGGCCTCGTCCTCGACTTCCTGTTCGCTTTTTTGCTTCTGTGCGAAGAGTTCCTTGTCGATCCCCTCCATGTAGACAATCGTATGGCCGGGAAACTTCACCACGGTGCCGGTTGAACGGAAAAGAAATTTTTCGTTCGTCTTGACGGGACTCGACTCCACGCGAGTCACGTCGAGGATCGCAGGGACCATCTGCGACGCGATAAACCGGTTCCAGATCAACTGGTACAACTTATAGACATCCGGCTCTAAGTACTGCCTGATAGACTCCGGGTCGCGCGCCGCTGAAGTGGGACGGATCGCCTCGTGGGCTTCTTGCGCCGCTTTCTGCGTCTTGTACACGTTCGGCGTGGCGGGCAAGTATTCGGAGCCAAACCGATCCTGGATCACCTGACGCGCTTCCGCCATCGCCTCGTTCGAAATGCGCGGGGAATCTGTCCTCATGTAGGTAATGAGACCGGTCTGACCTTCCGCCCCGATTTCCATCCCTTCGTACAGCTTCTGCGCCAGGGTCATCGTTTTCTTCGATGAGAAATGCAGCTTACGCGCCGCTTCCTGTTGGAGCCGGCTGGTGATGAAGGGCGCGACAGGATTCCGTTTCTTTTCTTTTCGATCAATCGAGTCAACGACAAACTCTTTCCCTTGAATGGCATCGACGATGCGCTGGGCATCGGTCTCTGTCGCAATCGAGGCGTCCTGCCCATTGATACTATGCAGCTTGGCCTCGAACGGAGGGGGGGTAGTCCCGGACAGCATTACCGTAATAGACCAGTACTCTTCCGCGCGAAACGCTTCCCGTTCCTGCTCACGTTCACAAATCAATCGCATCGCCACGGACTGGACCCTGCCCATGCTGAGTCCGCGGCGCACCTTGGTCCAGAGCAATTGACTGCCTTGGTATCCTACAATCCGGTCAAGCACCCGACGGGCCTGCTGCGCGTTCACCAACTTCATATCGACCTGTCCCGGCGACTGCAGCGCACGCTTGATGGCCGATTCAGTGATTTCATTGAAGAGCACCCGGAAGACCTTGCCCTCTGTCTTTTTCTTGGACTTGGATTTTGGCTTCCCAAGCAATTCCTGCTCAAGGTGCCACGCGATGGCTTCGCCTTCTCGGTCAGGGTCCGGCGCGAGGAACACCTTGTCGGCCTCTTCAGCCTTCTTCTTAATCTCCGCCAACACCTTCGATTTTCCCTTGATCGTTACATATTGCGGCTCGAAATCGTGCTCCAGGTCAACGCCAAGCTTGCTGGTGGGAAGATCTTTAATATGTCCGACCGAAGCCATGACGGTATAGCCACGCCCCAGATACTTGGTGATGGTGCGTGCTTTCGTGGGGGACTCGACAATGATGAGTGACTTGGCCATGAAGACTCCGGTTCGCTACGAGGATTTCCCTCTCATGCGTATCAAATATAACAAATCTGTGCAACTGTTCGACGATTACGTCAGAAGGTAGCGTTGCCCCGGCAGCTGTCTGACTCGCTGTCGAAGCTCCAGGGACAAGAGCGAGGCCATCACAGTGGACACCGACAACCCTGTGGTGACAATCACGTCGTCCACTGTGAACGGGTCATACGATAAAGCATCATACACCAGCTGTTCCTCTTTGCCCAACTGATCGCCGCGCTCCCTCTTTTCTCGAGAAGGTTGCAGGCGCAAGCGAAGCGCCGGTTCCAGCTGCGGCATGACCGCGTCGATGACATCCTGCGCACGCTCTATCAAAGCCGCACCATCTTTGATCAAGGCGTTCGTCCCCCGGCTGGTATCTTCCTTCACAAAGCCCGGAACCGCAAAGACCTCTCGGCCCTGCTCTGCTGCCAACCTCGCGGTAATCAACGATCCGCTGTTGATAGCCGCCTCTGTGACAATCACGCCCAGGGACAACCCGCTGATGATGCGATTCCGCCTGGGAAAGTGATGGCTGTGCGGTGGCGCGTCCACCGGCACCTCAGACAGAATCGCCCCTCGCTCCTCGATTTGCCGGCGTAGTCGTTCATGTTCGCGGATAGGTCTGATCGATCCCGCAGCCCAGCACCGCAATGGTGCGCCCCTGCGCGGCAAGCGCGCCTCGGTGGGCCGCCGCGTCAACTCCGCGCGCGAGTCCACTCACCACCGTCACACCCAGTGCCGCCAAGTCGTGGCTCAACTCTTCGGTCATGACACGCCCAGCTGCCGTCGCACGCCGGGCACCCACGATGGCCACCGCCAGCTCATCCTGCTCAGCCAATGCGCCGGTGATATACAAGAGCGGCGGAGGGTCCGCAATCATCTTCAGTCGCGTAGGATAGCTGGGATCCAACACACTCCGGACCTCAATACGCTCACGCTCGATCACATTGAGTTCCTGCTCAAGGCTCCGACAGGCGGGACTATCAGGCCCGCGCCGTATCGCGTCCGCCAACTGCGGGCTACACCCACTCTGAATCAATTCATCACGGGAGGCACGCAGGACAGCCTCGGGAGAGTGCCAGGCGCGAACTAACCGAAGAACCGTCAGATCTCCCACTCCATCGATCGCCCGCAGACGGAGCCAGGACTCTAACACCGCTCTTGTCATACGATGGCCCGAAGAGGGGCCAGCGACCTCAGCGGAGGAATCCGCACCTATAGGCTGGCTGATGGGCTGCATAGGTTTCTTTGGACGGGAATCACAATCCTTAGCAGGATGCTGAAAAAGGCCGACAGCTTCGTTCTCGCATCGTTCAGCCTCTCAACGAATCCCGGTAGGTACGTCTCGGATCTTCACTCACTGCGGCCTTCCTGGACGGCCTTCTTGAGCATCCCGAGGGGTGCTCTTCCGTTGTATCAGGCGTGCGGACCGGTAAAGTTCTGGTATGCCTTTATAGTTTTCCCACAGGCTGCTAGAGCACTGCTAGATCGTACTGTTCAAGATGCAAGTGTTCGTCCGGCATGACGATGATTTTCGCGGTACACTCGCGCTCCACAGCCTCAAGACCCTGTCGCTCTTCATCTTGCAGCAGCCCGACAACCGAGGGATGGGCGCCGACGACGATCCGCTGCGGCTCGATACTGCTGCCAATCCGACGAACGTCGCGGAATATTTCATAGGCCACCGTCGTCGGGGACTTCGTATAGCCCCGCCCTTCGCAATAATGACAGGGCTCGGAGAGTGAACGCAGGAGGTCCTCTCGCACCCGCTCACGAGAGATCTCAATCAGCCCCAGATCAGAAATTCTGGACACTCTGGTGCGGGCCTTGTCGGTTGACATCGCATCAAGCAATGCGTGGTACACCTTGTCGCGATTCTTCTCTCGCTCCATGTCGATGAAATCGACGATGATGATCCCGCCGATTCCTCGCAACTTCATCTGATAGGCCACTTCTTTTGCGGCCTCCAGATTGTTCCGGAGAATGGTCTCCTCCTGATCACGCTTCCCCACGAACCGTCCGGTGTTGACGTCGATGACGGTCATCGCTTCGGTATGGTCGATCACGAGATGCCCGCCGGACTTGAGCCAGACTTTGCGGCTGAGGGCCCGCGCCATCTCCTGTTCCACCCCCAGATGATCGAAGAGACTTTCATCCTTGTCGTAAAAGTGAATACGGGCAGTTTGCTCCGGCGAGAATCGCTGCACGAAGTCCCGGACCGCCTGGTACTCCTCGCGCGAGTCGATCCACAACCGATCAACCTTTTTCCCAAAGAGATCGCGCACGACCCGGAAGCTCAGGCTCAAGTCGGCGTGGAGCAACGCCGGTGCCCCCTTCTGCTCACGTTTCGCCAGGATGTCCTGCCAGAGTACGTGCAAAAAATCGACGTCGGATCGCAGTTCATCTTCTTTGACCCCTTCGCTCACCGTGCGGACAATGTATCCACAGCCAGGGTTCCGCACTCGTTTCATAATGTCCTTGAGTCGAGCCCGCTCCTCGTCACGGGCGATACGGCGGGAAACACCGATATGTTCCACATTGGGCATGAAGACGAGATACCGGCCAGGGAGCGACACATAGGTCGTGACCCGCGAGCCCTTCGTGCCGATAGGCCCCTTGGAAATCTGCACCATCAACTCTTGGCCTTCACTCAGCAGTTGCTCAATTGGCTTGGAGCTTTGGCGGCGGGGGCCCAGCATATCCCCGTCCTTATCGGCATCCTTGTCATCCTCATCCGAATCAACAAGCGTGTCGCCTGGTTCGGAGTCCAACGACAAATCCGAGACATGCATGAAGGCTGCCTTCTCGAGGCCGATATCCACAAATGCCGCCTGCATGCCAGGCAACACTTTCGCCACCTTCCCTTTATAAATGTTCCCGACGAAGTCCTTGTGCTTCGCACGATCCCCGAAGAGATCTGTGACGACTCCGCCGTCTAAAACCGCGACGCGAGTTTCCTCGCGTGCGACTGTGATGGCAATTTCTACACCCATACCGACTCCTTCCGTTCAGTAGAACCGTCGAACCGATGTGCAGGACGAACGCGAGGAATCCCCAGGTTCCGGCCTCCACTCGACACCTCGTCGATCGACGGTCCGCACATTGAATACCACTATGGCATCGATCCCGATTCATTCGAGACCGCGCGATCACCCTCTTACTAAAAGAAACTCAATCGACGGCGTTTGACATTCAAGAGCAGGCCGAGTGACGCCATCGTCATAACCGTCGCACTCCCGCCGTAGCTCATGAGCGGAAGGGGAATTCCCACGATGGGGAACATGCCCGCCGTCATGCCGATATTAACGACCACGCAAAAACACAACATGCAGATGATGCCGACCGCCAGCAGCGCCCCGAGCTGATCCTTCGCCCGCGCCACAATTTCCAAAGACAGCCAGATCAACGCCACAAACAATACCAAGAGGGCCAGCACTCCGAGAAATCCCCATTCCTCCGCAAAGACTGAAAAGACAAAGTCGGTATGCCCCTCTGGCAAAAACTTCAATTGGCTTTGTGTCCCTCCGTAGAGCCCCTTCCCTGTCAGTTCTCCGGCGCCGATGGCAATCCGCGATTGAAGCGCATGATATCCCTTGCCTCCAGGGTCGTAGGCCGGATCAACAAACGCCATAATGCGCTGCCGCTGATAATCATGCAATGACCCCCACATCATCTCCCAGGCGAAAGGGAACAGCATCAGCGAAAACAGGAGGATGACACCCAGCGCCTTCGACCGCATGCCCACCATCAGCAACATCGCTGCATAGACCGCCAAGAAGCTTAACCCGCTCCCGAGATCCGGCTGCTTGAGGATCAGGAGCAGACCCGGCAAGACCAACAGCCCCGGGAGCACCACCCGTTGGAGCCAGCCCACCCGCTGCGCCTTCGAATAGTAGTGCGCCAAGGTCAGAATGAGGACCAACTTTGCGAATTCCGATGGCTGGAACGCAAATGGTCCCATTGGAATCCAACGTTGCGCTCCTCGGCTGCTCTTGCCCTCAAACAGCACGACGGCCAATAGTACCAGGATAATTGCATAGGCAGGATACGCTAACCGAGCGATTCGATGATAGTCCGAGAGCCACATAACCAGAAACGCTACCGCGCCGAGAACAATCCACACAATCTGTTTGGCGTAAAACGGGAACGCAACCCCTTGGTCATGCGTCACGCTATAAATCGACAAGACGCCAACCCCCAGGATGACAAAGATCAGTCCGATAAAACGAAAATCGAAATTGTCGAAGCCACGGCTATTCATCACCCTGTCGATCATCTCGTTCCCTGTCTTCCGGCATCCCCTACCCGTGCAACGGCACGATCCGTCACATCAGCAGAAACGGGAAGATTCAATTTCACATAGGCCTCGATCAGCTCTTTGGCGAGGGGCGCCGAGGCAGAACCCCCGTGGCCCATATGTTCACCCAACACCGCAACGGCGATGGTGGGCGCTTCAACCGGAGCGAAGGCTACAAACCAGGCATGATCCCGAAATTTCTTGGGAATATCTTTCTCCGCCCTCTTCTCTTTTCCCAAGGCCGTCGTCTGGGCCGTACCGGTCTTCCCGGCGATCGTCACCAGCGCCGACTTCGCCCGCGTGGCCGTCCCCTCTTTCACCACCCCGGCCAACGCCTCTTTGATCAACGGCAAGATTTCGGGTCTCAGCTTCAACGTGCGCTTGGGAACCGCAGGCCTTTCTTGAAGTTCTCCGGTCGCTCGATCCATGACTGCCCGAACCAATCGCGGACGGAAGGTCACGCCGTCGTTTGCGACGGTACCGATCAGGCTCGCCATCTGCAACGGCGTCACATTCACATAGCCCTGTCCGATTGATGCCGAGATCGTTTCACCCGGCAGCCACGCCTCATTCTTGGCCTTCTGTTTCCAGGCCGCGGAAGGCACGATCCCGATCCGTTCGGACGGCAACTCGATCCCCGTCTCCTCTCCCAATCCAAACTGATGGGCGAAGGAGGCCATCGTCTCAATCCCCATTCGCTGCCCGACCGTGTAGAAATACACATCGCACGATTGCACAAGCGCGTGCCTGAGATCCACCGCGCCATGCCCGCCGGCCTTCCAGTCATGATACAGGCGGCGACCGAACTGATACCCTCCATTGCAGTGGATAGTGGTCGACGGCGTAACGGTATTGGTTTGCAACGCTGCAGCGGCCATCATTACTTTGAAGACCGAACCAGGCGGGTACTGCCCTTGCGAAGCTCGATTATTCAATGGACGCCCTTCATTCTGCACGATCTCGGCCCATTGTTTCGGTGTGAGCTCCCGAGAGAGGACGTTCGGATCGAAGCCGGGACGGCTGGCCATGGCCAGCACGTCACCTGTCCTCGGATCGAGCGCCACAATCGCGCCTGATTCCTCGCCTAACAGGTTCTCGGCTATCTTTTGCAGCCGCACATCGATCGTGAGATACAAGTTGTCCCCGGCATGGGGCTGCTCCACAACGACCGTTCGCTTTTCATGGCCTAACGCATCGACTTCTAAGCTCTTCTGCCCGGCCTGACCGCGCACAAGCTGGTCAAAAAATTTCTCCACGCCATATTGGCCGACAATGCTGCCCTGGTGCAGATCGGCAAATTCAGGTTTCTCTAACTGCTCAGGCGACACTTCTCCGACATAGCCCAACAGATGCGAGGCCGTCACTCCTCCAGGATAGTTCCGTTGCGATTCGACTTGCACCATCACTCCTGGCAAGTCCAAGCGGTGAGACTCGACCAACGTCGCTTCTCGAAGGGTTAAGCGATCCTTCACCTTGCGCGGCAGTTGTTTACTGCCGCGAGCCGTGAGCTTCTTCCCGACGAGCGCAGCATCTAACCCCAAGAGCTTGCTAAGCTGATCGATGAGCAGGTCGCGATCTTTGACGTCTTCGAGCGAAACGTAGAGCGTGAAGCTGGGGACATTATTCGCCAACAACACCCCGTTGCGGTCGTAGATAAGCCCTCGAGCCGGCTCCATGATGACGGAGCGTGTACGATTGTTCTCGGAGAGATCACGGTAGTAGGGCCCCTCACGAATCTGCAAGTGCCAGAGCCGCAGCCCCAATAAAGCCACAACGAGCAACAAGCCGACGCGGAGAATGATCAGTCGGCGTTGGAGCTCCCCAAGTTCAGAATCGTGCAGACCAGCTGTTGCCATGCGTCACAATCAACATTCAACATTCCGCCCGCCCATCAAAGACCTGCTATTCGGTCCTCAGGCGGGAGACATCAAACCGTTGAGAAAGCAGCCAATAGAGCCCCGCCCCCACCACCGCGTCAAAACAAGCCTGCGGGAGGACGATCGACTCGACCATCCACCCCATCTGAGACACGTCGAGATGCTTGAAATTCATAGCGGCAAGCAGCCCGCTCGCCAAAGACACCAGCAGCAGCCCCACGCCCAGTGAGATCGACGTCACGTGCGACACCTGCCGCCCCAAGAATCCTGCCAAGAGCCCAACCCCTCCGTTCGTCAGCAGACTTAACCAGAGCTCACCGGCTGAGAACAGATTCAGGACCCATCCGATCGCGAGCCCCACGAGAAGGCCTTCCAGTTCACCGGCAAGAAGCCCGACAAACGCGGCGGCCACAAGCCCCGAATCAGGTTTGATATCCCACACGCTTAGGTGTGGCAGCAGCGTCGTCTGGAGAGGGACGAGCAGCAGCACGAGAATCAGATAGAAAAGGAATTTCATGGCGACGGTTTCCCGAGCAGATCCGCTCCCACCCCAGCCTTCGTGGACTGTCCATACGACGTCTGAATTACCAACACTTCCTCCACATGACCAACATCGACTTCCGGCATGAGTTCGGCAGACTGGAAGAGGGCGCCTTCCTGCTTATCGATACGCGTGATCGTGCCGACCGCGAGCCCTCGCGGAAAACCTCCGACAAGACCTGAGGTCACGACCCGATCACCGTCTCGGAGCGTCGACAACAACGGAATATATTTCAGCTGAGCCATCCCTTGTTGGGTCCCTTCCACAATACCTTCGTCTCTCGTCCGCTGAATGAGACCGGCGATGGCGTTGTTCGGATCAGTCACCAAGAGCACCACCGAGGATGCCCCTGTCGTTTTTACGACGCGCCCGACGACACCAGCGGGCGTGATCACTCCCATATCCGGCTTGATCCCGTCGCTCTCGCCCTTATTGAGGATGATGGCACGATATCGGTTCGTGGCATCACGCCCGATAACTTGAGCGGCCACCATTGTGGGAAGCGCTTGCTCCTTAAATTGCAGCAATGCCGTCAATCGTTCTGTCGCGGCGGCTGACTCACGCAACTGGCTGTTTTGCCCGCGCAACCACTCAATTTCTTTCCGTAGTTGTTGGTTCTCTTCCCGGACCCCTTGCAACGCCACGTACTGTTGCCAGCCATCAGCAATGCCGAAATCGATGGACGCAATGGCTTCGAGCGGAACACGCACGACGTGTCCGACTGGCCCATCCAGATACTGCAAGAGTCCTTGGATTTGACCGGGAAGCAGAAAAAGAGCCGCCAGCAGGAGAGCAAAGCAGCCAAGCGCCAGGCGTCTGGCACCGTAGGAAGGACGAGAGTTAGCCATCCACATAAGGGAGTTAGGGATGGAACCTTATCGGTAGGTATTGGCCTGAGACATGACCGACACCTTGGCGAGCAGATCCAACTCATCGAGGATTTTCCCGACTCCCAAGACTACGGAGGTCAGGGGATCGTCCACGGTGATGATCGGCAGATTCGTCTCCTCTCGAAAGCGCGTATCCATGCCCTTCAGCAGAGATCCTCCGCCCGTGAGTACGATGCCACGATCGATAATGTCGCCCGCCAACTCGGGCGGGGTATTCTCCAGTGCCACTTTAATCGCGTTGACGATTGTTCCGATTGGTTCCTGCAGTGCTTCCCGGACTTCTGCGTCATCCACCACCAACGTGCGGGGAATGCCGGAAATCAAGTCGCGCCCCTTGATCATCATGGTCTTGCGTTCCTCAAAGGGATAGGCGGATCCGATTTCGAACTTGATCCGCTCCGCCATATGTTCACCGATGAGGAGGTTATACTTCTTCTTAATATAATTCATGATCGCATCATCCATGCGATCGCCCGCGACCTTGACAGACTCGCTATAGACAATTCCGCCGAGCGAAATGACGGCGATATCGGTCGTGCCGCCTCCGATATCGACCACCATATTGCCGGAGGGTTCGGTGATCGGAAGCCCGGCGCCAATGGCTGCGGCCACCGGTTCCTCGATCAGATACACTTCGCGCGCGCCGGCTAATTCCGCCGAGTCTCGGACCGCCCGCTGCTCCACCTGCGTAATACGTGACGGCACACCGATGATGATGCGCGGACGCACGAACGCGCTACGGTTGTGCGCCTTCTGAATGAACCGCTTCAACATCTGTTCTGCCATTTCGAAGTCGGCAATCACGCCTTCTTTCATGGGCCGCACCGCGATGATATTGCCCGGTGTGCGTCCCAACATTCTCTTCGCTTCCGTGCCGACTGCGAGCACTCGTTCGGTCTTTTTTTCAACTGCCACGACCGAAGGTTCGTTGAGCACGATCCCTTTCCCATGCACATATACGAGGGTCGACGCCGTCCCCAGGTCAATGGCCAAGTCGTTTGAGAACCATCCGAAGATGTCACTTGCAAAGCCCACGATTGCTCTCCCTTCACCTCAGACTCTGACGGGGTGCTCAGTCAGACAACGCCAGTCGGCCCGCATCCAAAACCTGGGTACCGGCAACCTCGTCACCAAGACGCCGCCCCTGTTCGTTCCCGAGGATCAATACCGCTTCGAATGCAATAATTGCTACTGACACAATCCAGCCCACATACGGAACAGCGAAAGCTAACTGAGCGACTGCAAAGGGCAGGTTGCGAATAATGGATTCCCGAAACCCTGCTGCCTCGCGCCGCTCTGGAAGCACCGTCTGGAGACCGATCACCCGCTTCCCGATACTGCGTCCACCGGCAAATCCATCAGCGGTCAATATATACGCCAATCCTGCAAGAAAACCCACCGGCACGATCACTTGCCCGGCTGCCGCGACAATGAACAGATCGATCAGCTTGGCGATACCACGGTTCAGGACCTGCGCCTTGGGGTAGATCCCGGAACCGATTGAGCGAACCCCGCTGACCTCCTCCGCCAAGGGATCTCCTTACAATTAATGACAAAGTATAACAAATCGAACTACCTAGCACAAACAAAGACCATTCTCCGGCAGAGCGACTTTGCGAGTGATATTTCTCGTCTTCACGAGCGGACAACTCTACTCGATCATGAGATTACGATTTGGAGGGACGGTCGTCTCTTGCCTTTGCACATATCCCTGAGTACAATCCATCAATACGAATTTTTCGAGGGGTTGTTCATGATCAAATTGATGCGTGAAGCGTCCCATACCTATCCGTGGCTCCTCAAGTCCATCATGGGGATCATCGCCCTCGCCTTCGTGATCACCATGGGCTGGTGGGGCTTCGGCGAGCAGCCCGGCGCTGTCGTCGCCTCAGTCGGAGATCTCACCGTGTCCCGCGATGAATTCCGACGCGCCTATGAAAATACCTATCGCTTCTACAAGGACAAGGTCCCGGGAGAATTCAAAGACGAAACGATCAAGCAATTTGTGGTGGATCAACTCATCGACAATCGGACCTGGCTCATCGCGGCAAAGAACATGGGCCTCACCGTGAGTGACGACGATCTGCGCGAAGTCATCATGCAGATCCCGGACTTCCAAAAGAACGGCACCTTCGATCCGGAGGTCTACAAACGGCTCCTGGCGGCGAATCACCTGACGCCCGCCATATTCGAAGCGATGGAGGCGAAAGAAGTGCTGAGCAACAAAGCCCGGATGATCATCCGCGACGCCGTGGCCCTTACCCCTGCCGAGCTTACCGAAGCGCAAACCCTTACGCTACGGCAAACGGAATCAGATCCCGCTAAGGCCGCCGCGGCGAAGGACCGTGCCCTACAGGACGTACTCTTTCAAAAGCAGCAGCGCGCTCTGATGGCCTACACTGAATCCCTCAAAACCACGCTTCCGATCACGATTCACCGCGAACTCTTGTAGCCGCTGTAGCCGCCCGCTTGCCACAACGAGAACCAGTCCCCCCTGCCTCTTTATTTCTTCGTGGACCAGAGGACCAACATCGCATCACCATAGCTGTAGAAGCGGTACCGCTCGCGAACCGCCTCTGCATAGGCCTGACGTAGAAATTCAGTCCCGGCCAATGCGGAAACCAGCATCAGCAAGGTGGTCCGTGGCAAGTGAAAGTTCGTGAGGAGGGCATCAACCACCTTGAACGAAAACCCTGGTGTCATGAACATATCTGTCTCTCCCCGATAAGGTCGAATCCGGCCCTCCACGCGAGCCGCAGTTTCGAGCGCACGTACGACGGTGGTCCCGACCGCTATAATTCGCCCCCCTGTCGCTTGCACCTGCTCGATGGTACGAACCGCCTCTGCTCCGACCTCGATCCATTCTGCGCCCATCCGATGGTCTTCAATCTGATCGACTGTCACCGGCTTGAAAGTCCCGACCCCAACATGGAGCGTGACGGTCGCGAGACCGATCCCTCGCTGTTGCAGCCGTGCCAGCAACTCCGGTGTGAAATGGAGCCCGGCGGTCGGCGCCGCAATGGCGCCCTCATGCTGCGCGAATAGAGTTTGGTACCATTCTCGATCCTGGTCGGTCGGTGCACGTTTCAAATAAGGCGGAAGTGGCATTTGACCATATTGTCGCAGCCATTCAGATAACGGAATCGGACTCTCAACCCGAACCGTCGTTCTGGTCACACCACGCTCCACCACCACGGCAGAAGCCCCTGCGCCCATCTCAATAATCTGTCCAGGTCGAAATGTACCCTTGATCAACACTTCCCATATCGCATCGCCAAGATCCTTCACAAAGAGGATCTCGACCTCCGCACCAGAAGGACGCTTCCGTCCAGCCACACGCGCGGCCAAGACCTTCGTATTATTGACCACGAGGAGATCGCCGGGCTGAAGAAGCTCGGACAACTCCTCGATACGGTGATGGGCAAGCGAACGATTGACTGGCTGCAGAACGAGCAACCTGGCGCGATCGCGCGGTTGGCTTGGGTGAGCGGCAATCAACGAGGGATCGAACGGAAAATCGAATTCGGAGAGTTGCATCAGGAAGGCGGCGGGGTCGGAGGTTTGGTCAGCGACATATTTTGCAGTTCAGTACCAGGATAATAATACCGAAGAATCGTCGAGAAGGGATAGCCCAACTCAGCCAGTTCTTTCGCGCCCCACTGGCACATGCCGACGGCATGGCCCGCGCCGAAGCCGGAAAGCACCACATCTCGACCGATAGATTCGATGGCAAACTGCGTGCTGGGGATGATGGTATACCCGACCGCTTTCCGCAGTTCTTCTCCACGAAGAACCAATTCTCCACCAGAATGGAGAATGCGCAGCGTCGCGACTCGCCCCCCGCGACTGAACGACAAGGGCGTCATCGTCGCGATCGTCCCCACGGAGAAGCCCTGCTGCCGCAAGTTCTGCTCAAGCATGTCGACTTTGAAGGAAGACTTCCATTGATAGTAGGGCGACGTAAGGTCGAAGGGACACTCCACGCCCTTGAGATAGGGATACTCTTTCGACCACACATTCATGGCATCTTCCGTCAGCCCGGCGGCCGTCGACGAGAAGGCTGCATAGATTGGCGCATCCTCATAGGTCACCACCAACCCGCGGGTGTCTTCGACCGCGCGCAAAATCCCGGCATCAATTCCCTGCTTCCCGCGATAGACCTGGTCTTGCACCGTAGCTGCCACGTCATAGTCGCGCGTGGCGCTCAGCATCTGCTGATAGAGCGCATAGGTCCTGGCCGCGACTGCCTGCGCTTTCAACATCTCCGGGTGCCAGGTCGAACTGACCTCGGCGGGAACCACCCCTTTGACGTACTCTTCAAGATCCACCCGATTAATGACCAGAAACCCCTTGCCTCTTCGCACGAGATGGACGAGGCCGCTCACCGAAATCCCCGCACCGGAGTCGCCTGATGACACCGCCGCCCCATTGGGCTTCCGAGCGGGCCGTGGAAACGTCAGCGTGAGGCCTTGCTCTCCCCCATGCAACGTCAGCTGCTCCGTCTGCATGCGAACACCATTCAACAAAAACCCCGTTTCCGTTGCTGCGACCTGGACCGACGCACGCATCGCCTGACCATGGCCCTTTGCATCCGTGACCCACAAGGGACGGTCTGCACGGACCTCGAGCCGTGGCACATCGGCCGACAGCAGGACCCGGATTGACTGCGCCGCCTCGGCTCCCGAAGACAGGCCAAGAAGGCATGCTCCCGCCACGATGGCACGGCGCACCCCACCTCTCAATTGCTTCACCGGCGAAAAATCCATCTTATCAAATAGAATACCAGACTCAGGATGACGCTGAGGAGCAGACTGGTTGCCAGGGGAAACGAGAAGCTGAAGTTGTCTCGTCGAATGGAGATGTCGCCAGGCAGCTTACCGAACCATGCCAGGAGATTCCCAACTCCCGGGACACGGTCTGCGATCAGGAGTAGCAGTCCGACCAACGCCACACACAGCCCGACTCCGATTAAGAGTTTGCCTAGAGTCCCCCACTCAGCCATCAGCCTTTCGCCAAATGTTCTGCGATTTGCACCGCATTGAGGGCGGCCCCTTTGCGCAAATTGTCCGCCACTACCCATAGGTTGAGACCGTTGGCGATCGACTCATCTTCACGGACGCGGCCGACGTAAACCTCGTCCTTCCCGGCAACCTCCAACGGCATCGGGTAGATCTTATGTGCCGGATCGTCATAAAGCAGCACGCCGGGCGCGGTCGACAGAATGGCGCGGGCGTCATTGGCCGACAACTTCCGCTCAGTCTCAATATTAACGGCTTCAGAATGTCCGACATACACCGGAACCCGCACCGTCGTCGCCGTCACATGAATCGACTGGTCGCCCATGATCTTTCTGGTCTCATGAACCATCTTCATCTCTTCCTTCGTATACCCCGACGGAAGAAAGTCGTCGATCTGCGGCAGGCAATTAAAGGCAATCTGATAGGGGTAGACCTTGGGACTCGCCGGCTTGAAGCTCAGCAGGTCTTGGCATTCCGCCATCAGCTCATCCATGGCGTCCTTCCCCGTGCCGGAAACGGATTGAAAGGTCGTGACGACGATCCGCTTGATCCTAGCCTGATCATGCAGGGGTTTCAGCGCCACGACCATTTGAATCGTGGAACAATTCGGGTTGGCGATGATACCCTTGTGCTGTTGAATGTCGTGCGCATTCACCTCGGGCACCACGAGCGGCACTTCAGAATCCATCCGCCAAGCGGCACTATTATCGATCACCACCGCACCGGCCTTCACCGCAATCGGAGCAAACTCTCGACTCAGCTCCGCCCCGGCAGAAAAGAGTGCGATGTCCACGCCGGCAAACGAGTCCTTCGTCAAGACCTCAATGGGAATCTCGTTCCCCTCAAATGTCACCATGCCACCGGCAGAACGAGTGGATGCCAGCGGGACAAGACGTGTGACGGGGAACTTTCGTTCCTCAAGCACCTCGATCATTTCTGTCCCGACTGCCCCGGTCGCGCCGACGACCGCCACGACATACCCTGATTTCTTTTTCATGATGAGCCTCGATCCTACCTACAGCACGATCGCGCGAATGCGATGATTGAACGTATCTGCCACGAGCAGGTGCCCCGCGCGACCCATCACGATTCCAAACGGGTAACTCAAGCCGGCTTCGAGGGCCGCGCCCTCGTCGCCTCCGTATTTTGCCACACCAACGCCGGCGATGCGCTCAATACGCCCTGTGGTCCGATCCCATCGCCGCACCAGATGATTGTCCGAATCGGTGAAGAAGAGATTCCCCTGTTCATCCAACGCAATCCCCGATGGCCGAGAGAGACTGCTGCTGGGTGGTTCATCCGGCCCCTGGTACCGATACTCACCGCCATCGCCCACCACAGTTCTTATGAGACCAGTGACAGGATCAACAGCACGAATCCTTCCGTTAAAGCTATCTGCAATGAACAATGTGCCATCTGTCGCAAGCGCCAATCCACCGGGACCGGCCAGACCAGTTTCCGTCGCTGCCACACCATCTCCATTATACGCGGCCGTTCCTGTCCCTGCGACCGTACGAATCACTCCGGTGGCCAAATCCACTGCCCTCACACGATTATTACTCTGGTCGGCAATATAGAGGACGCCCCCGTCACTCACTGCCAAGGCAGCTGGTTCATTCAACCCGGCCTCCACGGCCAATCCCCCATCACCCGAGCACCGAGGTTGGCCTAGGCCTGCGACTGTCGTGATCACCCCTGTCACCGCATCCACACGCCGCACCCGATGGTTCAGCGTGTCCGCAATATAGAGATGTCCTGCCCGATCAACCACAACCGCTGTCGGAAAATTCAACAGGGCTTGATCGGCAGGACCACCGTCGCCACTGAAACGCTTGGCCGGCGATGTACCGGTCACAACATAACGCACGGTCCCACTCAGATCAGTCTGTTGAGTGAAGGCGTGGGAATTGACAGCGCCGCCTTCGGCCAAAGGATCGTCATCAATTCCCCCAGCCACAGGAGTGGGCGATACGGGTTTCGCTCCTGACTCAACCTCCTGAAGGCGACCTGCTACCGTGCTGATACAATTGGTCTTCCTGTCGACCTTCCGAACGACGTGGTTCTCAGAGTCTGCGATGAACAAGTTTCCCTCGGCATCGAAAGTGAGACTTTTCGGTTCATTCAGACCAGCAGCAAGTGCCACAGCTCCGTCCCCGGACCATGCAGAGGCTCCGGTACCGGCAACGGTTCGGATCAATCCAGCTTTGAGATCTGTACTCATCTGCCTTGAGAATCTTGCTTAGTTCAGATTTCGTAGAATGGCTTCACCCATTTCTGTCGTACTGACGAGACGGGTCCCCTGGCTATGAATGTCTTTCGTGCGATAGCCGAGATCGAGGGTTTTCACGATCGCCTGCTCGATGGCTCCTGCCTCCTCATCCAACTTGAACCCATAGGACAGCATCATGGCCGCCGAGGCAATCGTCGCAATAGGATTTGCCACATTCTTCCCGGCAATGTCAGGCGCACTGCCGTGAATCGGCTCGAACAGTCCGACCTGCGCGCCAATACTAGCCGACGGCAACATGCCGATGGACCCGGTCAACATCGCGGCTTCATCGCTCAGAATATCACCGAATATATTATTGCAGAGCATCACGTCGAACTGCCGCGGGTTGCGCACAAGTTGCATCGCCGCATTGTCAACGTAGATATGGCTCAACTCCACATCCTGATAACCTTTGTGGGTCTCGATGACGACACGACGCCAGAGTTCGGATGACTCCAGCACATTCGCTTTATCAACGGACATCACTTTTTTCCGACGCTTCCTCGCCGCCTCAAACGCCACTTTCGCAATGCGTTGGATTTCTTCAGTGGTATAGACCTCGGTGTTGAATCCTCGCTCGCTCCCGTTCGGCAACTTCTCGATACCTTTAGGCTTCCCGAAATAGATCCCGCCGGTCAGTTCTCGAATGACAAGGATGTCGATGCCCTCGATCACCTCACGTTTCAGCGTGGAGGCATCGGCCAACATCGGATACAACTTCGCTGGGCGTAAATTGGCATACAGGCCGAGGTGCTCACGCAACCCCAAAAGCGCCCGTTCCGGACGCAAGCTATACTCCAGTCCTTCCCACTTAGGACCGCCGACCGCGCCGAGCAAGACGGCATCGCTTTGTTTGGCCAAGGCCAGCGTCTCGTGAGGAAGCGGCACACCCACTTTGTCGATGGCCTGTCCGCCGACATCACCGGACACAAACTCGAACGTGTGCTGGAACTTCTCGGCCACAGCCTTCAGCACCTTCACGGCTTCAGGGACGATCTCCCGACCCACTCCATCACCAGCTAGTACGGCAATCTTCGCCTTCACAGACCACTCTCCCTCTTTGTGAGTTATGACCGCACAAGCCTCTATTCCAGGACTTCCTCATCCTCCGGTCGCCACGCGGGATCGACCAAGCAGAGGAATTCGATGGCGGTGGGTCCACTATTTTCCAGAGACTGCTTGCCTCCCGGAGGCACATAGACGACGGAGCCTTGTTCCACCGAGACGACCGAGTCATCTATCGTCAATCGTCCCAAACCGGCGATAATGTAGTAAACCTCTGAAGACGTCAGCCTGTGCCGCTTCGATCGAGCGCCAGGAGCCAATGTTCCATAGGCCATACTATACCCAAGGGCCAGCGTTTGTTTCGCAGGATGCAGCAGCTCTCGCAGGACGGTATGATCGCCGGCCAGAAACTCCGGCCGATCTGCCAGGGTGACATGAATCACGGAGCACCTCACAGCCAACGGTACCTTCCGGGTCCCAGACCGGAGCCGGTGACTCTACCGTGGTCACTTTCCTTAAATCAAGTTCACCTTCTGCTCGCCCTGCGCCTGCTTTCCTTCCAAATACGACAGCTTGTTCAGCGCATTGAGATAGGCCCTTGCCGAGGCCATGATGATGTCCGTGTCCGCCCCATGGCCTGAGACGGTGCGCCCATCTTCTTGAACCCGAACCGAGACTTCGCCCTGGGCATCGGTGCCCCCCGTGATCGCCTTCACGACATACATGAGGAGCGTGCTCTTCGTCTGCGTGATGGCGGCAATCGTCCGATAGACTGCATCCACCGGCCCGTCGCCTGTCCCAGTCTGCGTGATCGTTCGCCCGTCGATCTCGAGTTCGACTGTGGCGGTCGGCACCTGATCCGTCCCGCTGGCAACATGGAACGATTTTAAGGTGATCCGATCGGCCATTTTGGCCAACTCTTCTGAGACAATGACTTCGAGATCCTCTTCATAGATCTCCTTCTTCTGATCGGCCAACTTCTTGAACCGCTCGAACGCGTGGTTGACCTCTTCGTCTGAGAGCGTATACCCCAACTCCACCAGGCGCTGCCGAAACGCATGCCGGCCTGAGAGTTTCCCCATGACCATCTTGCTCTCAATCAATCCAATCGACTCCGGCCGCATAATTTCATAGGTCGTCTTGTCTTTCAGCAGCCCGTCTTGGTGGATGCCAGACGTATGGGCGAAGGCATTCGCCCCGACGATCGCCTTGTTGGGCTGCACCACCATGCCGGTGATCTTGCTGACCAATCGGCTGGTTTTTGAGATCTCTTCGGTATGAATCTTTGTATCGGCTTGATAGAAATCTTTCCTGGTTCGAAGCCCCATGACAATTTCTTCCAGTGCCGTGTTCCCTGCCCGCTCACCAATCCCGTTGATCGTGCACTCGACCTGGCCGGCCCCTTCGAACACAGCCGCCAAACTGTTCCCCACGGCGAGGCCGAGGTCGTTGTGGCAATGGACAGAGATCACCGCCTGCGCACTGTTTGGCACCTGCTCGCGAATGCCACGAATGAGCCGGCCGAATTCTTGTGGCACCGCATAGCCGACCGTATCAGGAATATTGATCGTCCCGGCTCCTGCCGCAATCACCGCCTCGATCACCTCATAGAGATAGGCGGGATCGGAGCGACTGGCATCCATGGGCGAAAACTCCACATCGTCCACATAACCCCTCGCCCGTTGCACCATCTCGACTGCGCGCTTCTTCGCCTCGTCGCGCGTCATTCGGAACTGGTGCTTCAAGTGGATATCCGAAGTCGAGAGAAACGTATGAATGCGGACCTTCGTGGCTCCCTTCAATGCCTCCCAGGCTCGATCAATATCCTCCGGACGCGCCCGCGCCAGGCTGCAAATCGTCGGCCCCTCGACTTCCTGCGCGATCCGCCGCACCGCTTCAAAGTCTCCAGGCGAACTATAAGCAAATCCTGCCTCGATGATGTCGACCCCCAAACGCGCCAGTTGCTTCGCCACCATGATTTTCTCTTCCACATTCATGCTGGCCCCTGGAGATTGCTCTCCGTCACGCAAGGTCGTATCGAAAATCCGTATCATTCGTGTCATGGTTTCACCTCTCATATCTTGTGAGATTGCTCAAAATGCCTTTCCAGCAAGGCCGCAGGAGCGGGACAACCGAGGCGTACCCGTAGGGTACGTCGCAGGGAGGCACGCGACCGAGAACGCTGCGGGAAAGCATTTTCAGCAATCTCAAATAAAAAAGCCTCCATCCCCACGCCCAGGGACGGAGGCTTGAGAAGCTCCGTGGTACCACCCTGATTTAGCCATGAACACGTGTTCGCTGTCCACAGCCCTTCGTTGCGCCCTGTCACGGGGGCGAAGCGGAATCCATTACTCGGGTTTCACGGATTCGGGCTCAGAGGCGAGTTCGGCGCAGCACAGGCTGGTTTGCACCATTCACCAGCTCTCTCACTGCTGTGCAAAACGCGTACTACTCCTCGTCGCAGCCATTAGAACTTCGATTAAGTCACCGACTCCTCGGTCTTTGCCGATGAACGTTTCCCGGCCATCTTGGCCAAAAGCCCGACAAGCCGCTCTGCCGGACCAAGCAAGGCATACCCGGTAAAGATCACAAATAGCATAACTTGTGGCCATGCAGCCACAAGCATGAGCGCCAAAATCCCCCACACGAGATAGGTGATGTGCCGCCCCCCGCGAAACTTCATGTCTTTAAAGCTTCGATACCTGATGGTGCTTACCATCAAGAACGAAAGAGTCAGCGTAATAATCAGGACGAGAATGGGCTTCACTTCTGTTCCAATCCTGACGCTATAGTGGTCGAAAATCACGAGCGACGCCACAACCCCTGCCGCCGCAGGAATAGCCAGCCCGGTAAAGTACTTGCCGTCCGACACGGCCGCCGTCGAATTGAACCGCGCCAACCGAACCGCACCCATCGCAACGTAGGCAAACATCACCGCAATACCAAACGTACCCTGTCCGCTAAGCGCCCAGGAATAAATCAAGAGGCCGGGAGCAACCCCGAACGACACCACGTCGGACAACGAATCGTATTCGAGGCCGAAATGGCTAGTGCTGTTCGTCAACCGCGCCGACTTTCCATCGAGCACGTCGAATATCATCGCCACCAGGATGGCGACCGCTGCGACCATGTAGTTCGCATTGAACACGGACAGTATCGAAAACACACCGCAGAACAGATTCCCTGTCGTGAAAAGATTCGGAATCAGGTGCATGGCGGCTTTGCGCCTCTTCCCATCTCTTCCGAATGATTGACGAAGTACAGTGGTTTTCATGGCAATTTCCCCAAGATGGTTTCCCCACCTTTGACTCGCTCACCGACTGCAACGTTTACAGCCGTCCCGACAGGAAGAAAGGTATCCATCCTCGACCCGAATCGAATCAGCCCGAATCGTTCACCGCGCACAGCCCGATCTCCCGGCAAGATCCAACAAACGATCCGTCTGGCAATCAACCCGGCTACCTGCACACAGAGCACCTTCGCCCCCTGCACTGTCCGAATCATCAAAGCATTCTGTTCGTTCCTCAACGTCGCATCAGGTCTGCTGGCCACGAGGAATAAACCCGGCTGATACTGCACCTCTTCGACAACCCCTTCGCAGGGAATTCGATTGATGTGCACATCAAACACGTTCAAGAAGATGGTAACTCGAATGCTGCGATCCTTGATGAATCGCGGCTCGAACTCTTCTTCGATGGCAATGACTTTCCCGTCACCTGGTGCCACGACGAGACGAGGCCCTTGAGGGACCACCCGATAGGGATTCCGAAAGAACCAAGCGACGAAGAGCGTCAGAATCGCTCCGCCAAACGCCACGACGGTCCAACTCAACCATCCTGCTAGCAGTGTAACGCCAGCAGCAGCCCCGATGAAGGGAATTCCTTCTTTGGCAAACGGGATGCCGACGGCACGATCTGCCACAAAGACCTCAATCTTCAGTTTTTGTTCTTATCGACCAGTTGGTCCTTCTTCAGCCAGGGCATCATCGCCCGGAGACGGCCCCCGACCTCTTCGATGGGATGAGCTTCACCTTTCGCCAGCAGCGCATTGTAGACGGGACGGTTCGCCTGATTCTCCAGCACCCACTCTCTGGCGAACTTGCCGTCCTGAATTTCACCCAGGATCTTCTTCATTTCCTGCTTCGTCTGCTCCGTCACGATCCGGGGACCGCGGGTGATGTCACCATACTTGGCCGTAGTACTGATGGAATAGCGCATGTTGGCAATGCCGCCCTGATAGATCAGATCCACGATCAATTTCACTTCGTGCAAACACTCGAAATAGGCCATCTCCGGCGAGTAGCCCGCTTCCACCAGCGTTTCATAGCCGGCCTGGATGAGGGAGGTCAACCCCCCGCAGAGCACAACCTGTTCGCCGAAAAGGTCCGTCTCGGTTTCTTCACGGAAGTTTGTTTCGATCACACCAGCCCGTCCGCCCCCGATCGCGCTGGCATAGGCAAGGCCGATCTGCTTGGTCGTTCCACTTGGGTCCTGATGGATCGCGAGCAAGCAGGGCACCCCGCTGCCTTTCGTATACTCCGACCGAACAAGATGGCCGGGGCCTTTGGGAGCGACCATGAACACGTTGATCGTAGGCGGTGGCACGATTTGCCCGAAATGAATGTTGAAACCATGGCCAAATGCGAGGTAGGAGCCCGGCTTCAGATTCGGAGCGATATCCTGCCGATAGATGGCCGCTTGCGCTTCGTCTGGCGCAAGAATCATCACGACATCGGATGCCTTGACGGCATCGGCCACCGGCATGACTTTCAGCCCGCTTTGCTCCGCCTTCTTCCATGAGGCGCCTTCGCGCAACCCGATGACCACACTCACGCCACTCTCCTTCATGTTGAGCGCATGGGCGTGCCCCTGACTGCCGTAGCCGATCACCGCAACTTTCTTATTCTTGATCTGTTGAATATCGGCGTCTTTATCGTAGTAAATCTTCATCGATCACTCCTTGGGTAATAGCCGTGTCAAGAAACCGGTTGGGCGTTGAGTCCGAGGTGACGCTTATTCGCGGGCAACCTTTTTTGCCTGCACGCTCGTCGAGCGAATCGACTCGCGGGCGACCGCGACCCGCCCGGTCCGTGTGAGATCTTTGATGCCGAGGGGTTGCAGCAGATTGATGATCGCTTCGATCTTCTGCGGATCTCCGGTCACCTCAATCGTGTAAGTCGCCGGCGTGGAGTCGATGACATTGGCCCGGAAAATGTCGGCAATTCGCAACGCTTCCGCGCGATCTTCCGGTCGTGTATGTACTTTGATGAGGGCCGTCTCCCGCGACACGAAATCGCTCTCGTTCAAATCCACTACTTTAATGACGTCGATCAGCTTATTCAGCTGTTTAACGATCTGCTCAATGATCCGGTCGTCTCCCGAGGTAACGATGGTCATCTGCGACATGGACGGATCAAGCGTCGGCGCGACAGAGAGACTTTCGATGTTGAATCCGCGACCGCTAAACAGACCAGCGACGCGAGACAGAGAACCAAACTTATTCTCTACTGTCACCGAGATAATATGTTCCATACCCAATCAGTACTCCCGACACCGACGGTTAGGCCGTGAGGATCGTGTCCGAATCCTTCGGAGTCACCTGCCCCGATCCAGGCTGTTTATTTTTCAAGGCCGGCGGATCTTCCAAAATCATTTCATGGTTACAGCCGCCGGCTGGGATCATCGGATAAACGTTTTCATAACGATACGTCGGCACATCAACGATGACCGGTTTGTTCACCGCAATCGCTTCCTTGATGACGGCATCGATCTCAGATGGTTTGCCGGCCCTGAGTCCGACTGCTCCATACGCTTCCGCCAGCTTCACAAAGTCCGGCGTGGTCTCCAGATCGCTCGAGGCATACCGCCCTTCGTAAAAGAGATCCTGCCATTGCCGAACCATCCCGTGGAATCGGTTATTGAGCACGATAATCTTCACCGGCAACTTATGCACCACCGCCGTCGCCATTTCCTGCATGTTCATCTGGATACTGCCATCGCCGGCGATGCAGAGGACCAGCCGGCCGGGAAACGCAGCCTGCGCCCCCATGGCGGCAGGAAACCCAAACCCCATGGTCCCGAGCCCCCCCGAGGTCAACCAGCGATTCGGCTTTGCCAACTTAAAGTACTGGGCGGCCCACATCTGGTGCTGCCCGACATCGGTTGACACGATCGGGTCCAGATCTTTCGTGAGTTCGTAAAGCCGCTTGATGACATGCTGCGGCTTGATCGGCCCATCCGCTGCTTGTTGATAGGCAAGAGGATTGGCCTGCTGCCATTCGCGAATCTGATTCCACCAGGGCTTGCGTAGTTCCTTCTGATCACCGTTCACTGTGGCATGAAGAATCTGAATAAGCTCACGAAGCACGGTCTTGCAATCGCCGACGATTGGAATATCGACATTGACATTCTTCCGAATCGAGGTTGGGTCAATATCGACATGGATGACCTTGGCATGCGGGCAAAACTCGGAGACCTTTCCGGTGACGCGATCGTCAAACCGTGCCCCAATGGCAACAACAAGATCTGAATAGTGCATCGCCATGTTCGCCCAATAGGTGCCATGCATGCCCAGCATGCCCATGGACTGTGGATGCTCGCCGGGGAAAGCCCCAAGCCCCATCAACGTCATGTCGACCGGCATATGAGTCAGCTCAGCCAGCTCCATCAATTCTTGTGACGCACCCGAAAAGATGACACCGCCGCCGACATACAACACCGGCTTCTTTGCCTTCGTCATGGCCTCAGCCGCTTGCTTGATCTGCCACTTATTCCCTTCATACACCGGATTGTAGCTACGGATGGAGACGGAGCTCGGATAGGTAAATTCCGCCTTATCCATGGATACGTCTTTTGGAATGTCTACGAGCACCGGCCCTGGACGCCCCGTCGTCGCAATGTAGAAGGCTTCTTTGATGGTCGTCGCCAACTCGGCCACATTTTTCACAAGAAAGTTGTACTTGGTACAGGGGCGGCTCAAGCCGACATTGTCTGCCTCTTGGAATGCATCGTTCCCGATCAAGCTGGTAGGGACTTGTCCGGTAAAACAGACTAGCGGCACGGAATCCATGTAGGCATCCGCCAACGCCGTGATCACATTCGTCATGCCGGGCCCGGAGGTCACAAGACACACCCCGGCTTTGCCGGTTGCCTTGGCATAGCCTTCGGCCATATGGCCTGCACCCTGTTCATGGCGAGTGAGGATCACCTCAATATCCTTCTGTTGGTGAAGCATGTCGAAAATCTTCAGAACGACGCCACCAGGAAGCGCAAAAATCGTCTTCACGCCTTCCCGTTTGAGGCATTCGATGAGGATTTCAGCACCTGTGAGCTTCATGACAGAACCTCCATCCATCCCGCCGGTAAGAATCAGGCAGGCGAATCGGCACAATACACGACGCAGCAGCTTGTCCTGAATAGACCAGACACGAATCCCTCGATAGCTCAGAACGTTCTGAAAAATCAGGGATAATGATGCGTGATCCTATCACCACATATTTCACCGCGTCAATAGTGGGACGGCCAAGGCCCCCTGTCCCTGACAGCCTCCCTCTGCACATGATATCTTGCTCTTCTATCCTCTGTCCCATTGACCCTGAGGCGCGGCTCCATGAGCATGCCTGTCCGTGTAACCATCCTGTCTCGTGAAGACTGCCATCTGTGTGGAGTCGTGTACCGAATCGCGATGCAGCTTCAGTCAGAACTCAACATCGAAACAAGCAAGGTGCCTATCGAAGGCGACCACGTGTTGACGGAACGGTACGGGTCGAGGGTTCCCGTCGTCTTGCTCGACGAGGTTGAACACTTCGCAGGGAAAGTGACGGAAGGAGAGCTACGTCGAGCGATAAAAAGAGCGCGGTGGAGAAGACCTATAAGCCGGATTCTGTCCCGCCTGGGATTTGATCCCAAACGGGGGTGATCATTTCTCTGGGATCCGAGTTACCTCGAACCTCAAGCGACCTACCCGAAGACCTCGGCTGGGCCAGCCGGTCGTCGGCTCTCCGAAGAAAACCGACAAATGTCTTCCTATTTGGCCTTGCATCGGGCGACGCTTACCGTGCCGGTGATGTCGCCACCACCGCGGTGGGCTCTTACCCCACCGTTTCACCCTTACCTGAGCCACTGCAACCAGATTGGAATCCGATCGCCTTGGCCATCGGCGGTTTGTTCTCTGTGGTGCTGGTGTCGGATCGCTCCGCCTGGGAGTTACCCAGTGCCCTGCCCATGAAGTCCGGACTTTCCTCTCAGAGCGTTCCCGCTCCAAGCGATCACCCGGTCTTCTCCCTCGCGCAGCCTGAGTATAGAAAACGAACGAGAGAGGTTGCAAGTCCGTGCTGGGCCCCTCTCCTGGCCTCCAGGTGACAGAGTACCCCACTCCGACGGAGTTAGTGCAGAGCCGGCAATGCCACAGCGGGCATCGCCTGCCTCGATTGGTAAATTCCCATGGCCTCTGGCAACCATTTTTTGAGCTGGTCGATCCTGGTCTCATTGCTCGGGTGAGTCGATAAGAACTCGGACGGGCCACCGCCTTGGGACAACTGCTCCATCCGTTGCCAGAGTGAGATGGACTCACGTGGATCGTATCCCGCATCCGCTGCGAGCAAGATGCCAATGTAATCCGCCTCGGATTCATGCGCGCGACTGAATGGGAGCAATACGCCAACTTGCGCTCCCGCTCCCAACGCTGCCATCGCGCCTTGGGATAACACCGGATTCATCCCGCTGGCGCCTGCGGCCGCCCCAATCGCTTGGAGCGCCGCATTCGTGAGTTCGCCTTGGCTCATACGTTCGGCGCCGTGACGGGCCAAGGCGTGGGTCACTTCATGCCCTAAGACCGCGGCGAGCCCCGCTTCGGATTTCGCGACAGGGAAAATACCGGTATAGACCGCGATCTTCCCACCAGGCAGCGCAAAAGCGTTCATCGTTTTGTCATCCTTGATCACGGTGACTTCCCAGTGAAATTGCTTTGCCATATCGCCATATTTCGAACGTTTGGCTGCCTCGATGATATGACCCGCCACTCTCCTGACCGGCTCGATCTCACGAGGATCTTGCGACTGCCGCATTTTGGGATCATTTTTCACCTGTTGGTACGCCTGCGTCCCGAGCTGCACGTCTTCCGACACGGAGGTCATGATTAATTGGGATCGTCCTGTATAGGGATTTGTTTCACAGCCGGTCAAAACCGACAGCGGACTTCCGATCATGACCAACATCACGATGCGGGTCATTCTCCCGATTCCGTTCATGGCCCGTACTCCTCGTTGAAGACACGCCCTGTCAGTCTGATCAAATTGACCGACCTTCGAGGCTCTGTTAGATTACCGCGCCTCATTGAGAATCTCTACAAGGACCACTTGCCTGTGACCAAGACATCGGAAAAGACGAAGGTGGAGCGAATCGGGATCGATGAATCCGGCAAGGGAGACTATTTTGGCCCCCTGGTCATCGCCGCTGTCTTCGTCGACGCCACTACACAGGGGGAGCTGACCCTTATGCAGGTCCGGGACAGCAAAAAAATCTCAGACGGCCGCATCCTTCAAATGGCGCCCGATATCCGAATGATTTGCCCTCACAGCATTATCGCCATCGGTCCACAACGATACAATGAGCTCTACGCGAAGATCCGGAACTTGAATCGCCTGCTGGCATGGGGACATGCCAAGGCCCTGGAGACTCTGCTGGACAAGGTTTCGTGCGGACGCGCGATCGCGGATCAGTTTGGCGACGAGCGGTTGATTCTCAACGCCCTGCAGGAGAAAGGGCGCACGATCGTACTGGAGCAACGACATAAGGCCGAATCCGATCTGGCCGTGGCCGCGGCCTCCATCCTGGCCCGTGCGGAATTCCTCCTCCGATTGAAACGCCTCTCGGATGAGATCGGCGCGACGCTGCCCAAAGGTGCGTCAGCCGCCGTCGAATTGGCCGGACGCATGATCGTGAAGAAGCATGGGGAGGAACGATTGGGGTCGGTCGCCAAACTGCACTTCAAAACGACTCAGGCTGTTTTGGGAAAACCAGCCTAGACTGACTCGCCAATCTCAAGGATCGACGTCTTATCGAGATCGGGACCCGGCGTTGTTTCGACAGGAATTTGTCCATCCCAATAAAGCATCCTACGGCAATAGGGACAGGTGTGGAGATCTTGCGAGCGTTTCACTTCTGAAATCAGTTGCGGGGGAAGCTGCAGTCGACATCCGGAACAGGTTCCCTCTTTGATCTCAGCGAGGGCTTGATCCTTCCGCGCCGCCTTGATCGCGTTATACCGACTGAGCAGCCCCTTCTCGACGTGAGCCGAATGAGCTTGTTGCTGTCCTTCAAGATCGGCCAGCTCTGTTGAGAGCTTTTTCTCTAATTCGTCAGACACTTTCTTTTCCTGAGCAAAGGCCTTCTCGACGATACTGAGGTTCTCTTGCGCCTCTTTTGCGGTCCGCTGTAGTTGTTCAATTTTCTCCATGCACAGCAAAATCTTCTCTTCAAAGTCGCCTTTCTTCTTGTTGGCAACCTCGATCTCGAACAGATGAGCCTGGTATTCCTTGTTGGATTTCAGCTCAGACAGCCGCGATTTCATCTTGTCAGTGTGTGCTTCGTGCGATTCAAGATCTTTTTCGTGCGACCGCCGCTCCTTAACCAATATCTCCAATGCAGCATTGGTCTCTTGGAGAAGTTGCTTGGCCTCTCGAACTGGAATTTCAACCGTTTGGAGTCGTTCTGGAATCTTTCGACGTTGGTTGTTGATCTCCATGATGCGGAGATCCAGCTTCTGTAGCGCGATCAGGGGGGAAAGATTGTGCTTCAATGCACTCCTCTAACTGTTGTTCCGAACAACGATCTTGACCTACGAGTTCTGCGGGACGCGCTGGTGGGCCCACTAGGACTTGAACCTAGGACCAGCTGATTATGAGTCAGCCGCTCTAACCACCTGAGCTATGGGCCCGATCAGGCGGATGACTCTATCGCGCCTGACCCGCAGACACGAATGTTCATTCTAGGCCGCCCGGAGGTTGGAGTCAAATCTCAGAGATACCATACCCACGGCTCGTCACAGAGTTTCAACGAAGCTACGAAGCTTCTTGCTCCGACTCGGGTGACGCAACTTCCGCAGGGCCTTGGCTTCGATCTGCCGAATACGTTCGCGGGTCACTTCGAAATCCTGACCGACTTCTTCGAGGGTATGGTCGGTGGCTTCGCCGATGCCGAACCGCTTCCGCAAGACTTTCTCTTCCCGTGGCGTGAGTGTTTCCAACGCGCTGTTGATCTGGCGCTGGAGATCATACCGGATCGCCGCCTCCAAAGGAGAAACCGCCTTCTTGTCCTCGATAAAGTCGCCCAGGTGGCTGTCTTCTTCCTCGCCGATCGGGGTCTCCAGAGAAATCGGCTCGCGCGCGATCTTCAAGATCTTCCGCACTTTGTCGAGCGGCAGATCCATACGCTCGGCAATTTCTTCCGGCGTCGGTTCGCGTCCGAGTTTCTGGACAAGGTGGCGGGAGGTTCGGATCAGCTTGTTGATCGTCTCGATCATATGCACCGGAATACGGATCGTCCGTGCTTGATCAGCGATCGCGCGTGTAATCGCCTGGCGGATCCACCAGGTGGCATAGGTGCTGAACTTGTAGCCTCGCTTATACTCGAACTTATCCACGGCCTTCATCAGGCCAATATTGCCTTCCTGGATCAAGTCAAGGAACTGGAGACCGCGGTTCGTGTACTTCTTGGCGATACTGACGACGAGACGAAGATTCGCCTCGACCAGCTCGGCTTTCCCACGCTTGACCTTTTCCTCCGCCACATCCAGATGCTTGACCGCATCTTTGATTTCTTCCGCGGACACGAGGGCCTCTTCGGTCTCGAGTGTTCGAATCCGGCCCTTCGCCGCCTGGTAAACCTTTTTAATATCGTTGAGCGCCTCCTCCGAGCAGCTCGTCTTGCGCTTGACGGCAAGGAAGTCTTTCCGTTCACGGCACAGCTTCTTGAGGGCCTCAGCTCCGGCCTCACCGCTGATCCCAAGCCGACGCTGGCAACTGACGATTTCTCGCTCTGCAGTACGGATCTGAATCGCCAACTCCCGCACACGCTGCACCATCCGATCCTTCAATACGCCATGCAGGTTGACGGACTCCATCTTCTCCACGACCTGATCACGAATCGTATCGATCTGCTTCTTAATCTTCTTCTGTTTCGCGGGATCACTGTTGGCATGCCGCGCAACTTCATAGAGACTCTTGAGTGAGGTCGAGATTTTCCGGACAGAGTTCAGCCCTTCGAGTGTCTTGACCCGAAGCTCTTCATAATCCCGCTGGATTTGTTCTTCCTCGAATTCCTCCTCGGTCTCGACGATCGGGACGATCTCACGCACATCGATGGTCCCGTTCTTGAGCTGATCGCGCAGCGCCAGGACAAACTCGATCGTCATCGGCATCCCATAGATGACCGAAGCGATATCCTTCTTCCCCTCTTCGATGCGTTTCGCAATCTCGATTTCTCCCTCACGGCTCAACAACGCCACACTCCCCATCTCCTTGAGATAGAGTCGGACCGGGTCGTCGGTCCGGCTGAGTGCCCCGGGAGTTAAATCGATCTCCTTCTCGTCCTTCTCGTCCTTCTCATTCTCCTCCCCGGCACCAGCACCGGCGTCGGTGTCGGCTTCCTCCCCTTCCTCACTTGCCTCCTCAGTGTCCCGGGCTTTCCTGATCCGTTCCCCCTCGGGCGCATCGACAATCTCGATGTCCATTTCGCCGAACATCGTCATGATGCTGCCGAACTGTTCGGAGGACACCACTGCCGCGGGTAACGTGCTATTCAGCTCGTCGTACGTCAAAAAGCCCTTTTCTTTCCCAAGCGAGATCAGCTTCTTCACTTCGCCGAGCAACTCTGGTTTCGACATGACTACTCCTTCACTAAGGACAACATCCCGGTTGCAGGCCGACCGGCCTTTTGCATTCGCAATTCATTCACTTGTGCGTTCAACATCCGCGCATCCTCTACACGGCCTTCCCGTTCGGCGGCCTTGAGTTGCGCGATCAGATCTCGAAACACGGCCTCGGCCCGCTTCCGCTCCAAGGTCTCTAAACACCCCGCGACGTGGGCCTGCACATCGTCAAAATGGTCTTCCCGCACGGACAGCTCAGTCGCCAGCGACCCGCAATCCGGATGGTCGGCCACCGCATCCAACAACAACCTGAGCCCGACTCGGCCATCTCGATCGAGGTAATTCAGCGCCGCCTCGACGAGGAATCGACAGGCCGGAACGGAGAAGGCCTCGGGCCGTAGTCGTCCCACATCGGCGGGCGTCAGGTGCCCATGCAACAGCAAATACACTAGATCCCGCTCTTCGCTCACACCCTTAAATGTTGCCGGTATGGGACTGGTAGATTGAGTGGCCGCCGGTCGACGTCCCTCCGACTGCACCAACGCCGGATAACGCTCGATCAATCGTTGCTGGCTGATCCCCAGCCTTTCGGCTACCACGCGAATCCGTTCCTCTCGTTCGATCGGATGCTCGCTCTTTTGCAGAATCCGCAGCACATCGTCCACGCTGCGAATACGCCCTTCGATCGTGCTGGACTCCGCCGTACTCAAATTATGCTCGAGGGCAAAGTCCAAGAGGCTCGGAGCCTGCTCTTCCAACCGAGCAAAGGCCTCCGGCCCTTCCTTCCGCACATAGGTATCGGGGTCCTCTCCAGCCGGCAACGTGACGACTTTCACACCGATCCCGCTGTTCACAAACAGATCAAGCCCTCGCAGTGCTGCACGGACCCCTGCCTGATCCGGATCGAACAACAGCACGACCTTCGAAGCAAACCGTCTCAATACCTGAATATGCTCTGCCGTCAGGGCGGTCCCCAGCGTCGCAACCGTATGGGTCAGTCCGGCTTGGTGAAGCGCGACCGCATCAAAATACCCTTCCACCACGATTACGGTCTTCAGCCGGGCGACTGCTTGACGCGCAAGATCCAACGCGTAGAGCGTCTGACCCTTCTTGAACAGGGAAGTATCCGGAGAATTCAGGTACTTCGGAGTCCCCTCGCCAAGGATACGCCCGCCAAAACCGACGACCCGCTTTCGCAAATCCGTGATGGGAAACATTACACGGGCGCGAAACCGATCATAGGACCCGGATGCCTGTTCTCTCGCCACAGTTAATCCCGCGGCGGCCAGATCATTCTGTGCAAAACCCTGCCTGCTTAGCGCCTTGCTGAGCCCATCCCACTCAGCCGGCGCACAACCAATTTCAAATCGCTCGATCGTCCCAGCCTGAATGCCCCGGCTGGTCAAGTAGTCCCGCGCCGTCGCACCAGTCACCTCATCCCGCAAATTCTGTTGAAACCACGCCGTCACCGCCCGATTGAGCTGTTCAAGGCGGCTCGCCTGCGCAGCATGAGGCCCTGCGCTCGGCCCGCTTTCCGGCACGTCAATCCCGAATTTCTGTCCGAGCTCACGGACCGTCTCAGGGAAATTCGCGCCGGTGATCCGCATCAAAAACGTAAACACGTTGCCGCCCGCGCCGCATCCAAAACAATGAAAGATCTGGCGGGAAGGACTGACCGTAAAGGAGGGCGACTTTTCCTGATGGAAGGGACAGAGACCTTTCAAGTTCTGGCCGGCCCGAGTCAGGCTCACATGATGTCCGACAACCTCGGCGATATCGGCCCGATCTCTGACTTGATTGATCACGTCTTCAGAAATCAAACCTCGGCCCACGGGAGTCGCGGCTCCTATTCCCCCGCCTGGCACCGGCGAGGAAGGTAAACGTAAGTGGTCGTAAAATAGACCGTTCAGGGTAACAGACGGGAAAGAAATCTGTCAACGTGGTGAAAATGCGCTAGCCGGGGGGCCAGGCGAGATGGCGCCCGCCCAGAACATGGAGGTGAAGATGAAACACGCTCTGACCACCATGCGCACCGGAGTTGACGACGATGCGGTACCCGGCGTCGGCAATCCCCTTCTGTTTTGCGATCTTGTTGCCGACCAGCATCAAACGCCCAAGTAGCTCAACATCCGAATCTTGAAGCTCGGCAATCGAGGCCACATGTTTTCTGGGAATAACGAGCGTGTGTATCGGCGCCTGGGGATTAATATCGTCGAACGCGACCACCACATTGTCCTCATAGACGAGCGCCGCGGGAATGGTCCTCGCGACGATTTTGCAAAAGATGCACTCGCTCACGAGGTGGTTCCTTTTCTCAAGCCTGACTTTCCAAAGCGAGTCGCCAACTCTTGATAGATCTCCTGCGGCGTGATGCCGTGGTACCCCAGCGCCACCAACGTATGGAACAGCAGATCCGCCGTTTCATATACAATCTCGTCCTTCTTCCCACCCTTCCCGGCAATCGCCACCTCGCCGGCTTCCTCGACGATTTTCTTTAGGATACGATCGACACCGCCTTCCAGCAGTTTGGAAGTGTAGGACTCACTCGAGGGCTGACGCTTCCGCTCTTGGATCATCTGGTAGAGGCGCTCAAGAATTCCACCCCAAGACTCGGACGTCTTCGTCTTCGGCGAGTCCAGACGCGAAAAGAAGCAGGCCCGCTCCCCCGTGTGGCATGTCGGACCGACCGGCTCGACCTTCACGAGAAGGGCATCGCCGTCACAATCGAGAAACATGTCCTTGAGCTGCAGCTTGTGGCCTGAGGTCTCACCTTTTTCCCATAATGTCTGACGTGAACGGCTCCAGAAGTGAACCGACTTCGTCTCGACGGTCTTCTGCAATGCTTCCTGGTTCATGAAGGCCACCATCAGCACCGTGCCATCCCGCCAATCCTGCACCACCGCCGGAATCAGCCCCTGCGCATCGAATTTCAATCGTCCCACATCCATTATCGAACCGCCACTCCCTTCTGACGAAGATAGGCTTTCGCCTCCGGAATCGTGTGAGTCCGGAAGTGGAAAATAGACGCGGCCAGGACAGCATCGGCCTTGCCCCTGACGAATCCGTCGTAGAGATCGTCCAAATTTCCCACGCCGCCCGACGCAATCACCGGAATCGAGACGGCCTCTGACACGGCTGCCGTCAACGTGAGGTCATACCCCTGCTGTTGCCCATCTCGATCCATGCTCGTGAGCAAGATCTCACCCGCCCCATACTGCGTCATCGTCTTTGCCCACTCGACGACGTCGAGACCGGTCGACTTCCGGCCACCATGGGTGAACACCTCCCACCCTGTTGCCGGCGCGGCACGTCGCTTGGCGTCGATTGCCACGACGATGCATTGTGTCCCGAATCGCTCCGCCGCTTCCTTCACAAATTCAGGCCGTTGGACCGCCGCCGTATTGATGCTCACCTTATCCGCGCCTGCATTCAACAGTGCACGGATGTCCTCGAGCATTCTCACCCCTCCGCCGACGGTCAGCGGCATGAACACCCGTGCTGCTGTCTGCTCGACTACGTCAATAATGGTCTTGCGATTCTCATGAGAGGCCGTGATGTCCAGGAAACAAAGTTCGTCGGCTCCTTCGCGATCGTAGACCGTGGCCACTTCGACCGGATCTCCCGCATCGCGCAAATTCACAAAGCTCACGCCTTTGACCACGCGGCCGTCTTTGACATCGAGGCAGGGAATGATGCGTTTGGTCAACATGGCAACTCGGGAAACGGGAAACGGGAAACGGGAAACGAAAATGTCAGCAAAGCATTCCTCACGTCAAGCCCTTACTCATCACCAAGAGCCGCAAGGGCGGCCCGATAGTCCAACTTACCGTCGTAGAGCGCCTTGCCCACAATCGCGCCTTCAACCCGAGGACCGAGCGCCTGCACGGCCCGCAAGTCTTCGACGCGCGAAATCCCACCGGAGGCGATCACGGGGAAAGACGACAACTCAACTACCTCCCGCAACGCCGCCAGATTCGGCCCGCCCAACATACCATCGCGTGAAATATCCGTATAGATCACGGCGCCCAACGCATAGCCTGCCAACTCCTTGAGTAAATCAGTCGCCTTCGTCTCCGATACCGAAGTCCAGCCCTTTACCGCTACCTTCCCATCCCGCGCATCCAGCCCCAACAGAATCTGGCGAGGAAACTCCCGGCAGGCCTTCTCCAGGAAAGACCGGTCGGTCAATGCCGCAGTGCCGAGCACCACCCTGGTCACACCTGCTCCGAGATAGCGACGCACAGTTTCGATCGACCGGATCCCTCCCCCGACCTGCACCTTCACAGTCACGGTACGAATGATCTCTTCAATATGGGAAAGATTGCGCGGCTCTCCGTCTACAGCTCCATTTAGGTCCACCACATGAATCAGCGTCGCACCGCCTTCTTGCCATTGCCTCGCGATAGCCGGCACGTCGTCGGAATAGACCGTCTCAGCCGCCATGTCGCCCTGGCGCAACCGCACGCAGCGGCCATCTTTCAAATCAATCGCTGGAATAACGAGCATACAAGGAACCGTCCCCTGTTAGCGTTCCCCTACTGTTCCAAACGGAAATTCGCGGAGCATATGCTCGACCCCATAAGTCGCCAGCTCCTCCGCCTTGACGAACATGCCCCAACGCTCGAGAAACCCCATCATGTCTTCAATCATCGGCCGCTGACGCTCATAGTAGTTGCCAACCCATAGTACTTGCCCGTCAGCCGCGACGACCTTGGCTTCAAAACCCACCGCTGCCGGCGGGTTGGCGCCGAAACGACCCCCCACTCGCTCCTGGTATACCAACACTTGGCCGATCAACGAGGCGTCCGCCTTGAGCTGTTTCGCCACCGTGACCGCTGGTGGCTGACCGGCAGAAGGTTGAGGCGCAGCCGGAGATGCCAGCACTTTCGCCGCCTCACTCGGCGGAAGCACTGTCACGCCCTGTCTTGCCCTCAACCGGCTCCACAGTAACTGTGTGACGGTGGCCCCAGCGCCGGCTGGCACTATAACTGTTTGCCGAAGAGGCTGTTCGGTATTCTGGGGCACCGCCATCGCCATATCAGACCGGCTAGCCCCCGACGGCGTCGAGAAGGTCTGATCGACTACGTCCCTCACCTGTGGCGTTGCAAGAGTCGTGAACGGGACCAGAGCGATGGTACGAATCTGATAGCGTGGTAATTCCGCGGACGCCTTCGTGGTCACTTTCGATCCACTGCAGCCGGCAATCGCCAGCAGAGCTAGTCCCACCAAGGCCATCGACCGTCCCTTGTTGCTCATCATGCTCATTTCCAGGATCCAAAATTTTTGATCAGCCGTAACCCGACGGCCTGACTCTTTTCGGGATGGAACTGACAGGCCACCACATTGTCCCGCCAGATACTCGACACAAACGTCATCCCGTAGTCCGTCGTGGTTGCAGCAAGGGTCCTGTCAGAGGGATCGACATAATAGGAATGCACAAAGTACCAGTACGATCCGTTGGGAATCCCCTCGAACAGGGGACAGGGCCGCTCAATCATGACGTTATTCCAACCCATGTGCGGCACCTTCAACCCCTGGTCGGCAGGAAATCGCCTAACCTTGCCGGGGACAACGCCGAGACCCTTGTGAGTCCCAAATTCCTCACTTTCCTCGAACAACAATTGGAGCCCCAAACAAATTCCCAGAAATGGTTTCCCCGATTGAATCGCTGTGTGAATCGGCTCCGCCAATCCGTAGCGCTCAACGTTGGCCATGCAATCGCCAAAGGCTCCAACACCCGGCAGGACGACATGACTCGCGTTTCCGATCACGCGCGGATCACGCGTGACTACCGCCTGATGTCCCACCGCCTCAAAGGCCTTGGAGACACTGCGGAGATTGCCCATGCCGTAGTCGATGATCGCGATCATATCCATTTTTTCTAGGCGAGAACACCGAGGTCAGCGGCGAGGAGGAACACTCCTGGTCCTGCTCTCACCCGTTGCCCCACGCCACTTGCCCCTAACCCGTATGAAGACGCGTAACAATACCGCAACTGACGCCGTCCTGCCACTGCCAATCTAAGCGCAAGAACTGTGGGGCAAAGATGAGAGAAAGTCAGAAGGAGGAAGTGAAGTGAATCGACTCAGGCCCAATGGAGAACTAGCGTATGCAAACGCAAGATATCCGGTAGGGAGGTAAATTCGGAACCTTTTATTTTCACAGGAGGTCTTGTGATCGCACACGTCCCTGACTGGTTCATAAAACGAAAAGGGCAGGCTTCTTTTCAGTCGCCTGCCCATCACAAACCCATTCAGCTTCACTCGCTTTCGATCGGCTACAACGCCCCTTTGGTCGAGAGCACTCCACCTGCCAGACGATCTTCCACCGTCGTGGCCTGATCCAACGCCTTGGCCAGGCCTTTGAAGATGGCTTCCATGATGTGGTGCGGGTTTCGGCCATACATGAGGTTCACGTGGAGATTGAGCCCGCCGTGGGTGACGAAGGCCTGGAAGAAGTCTTCGAACAAGCCTAAGTCGAATGCCTTGATCTTCCGATCCGGCAAGGACACATTGTAGACGAGATAGGGCCGACCACTGAGATCCACAGTAACCTGAGCCAGCGTTTCATCCAACGGTGCCGAGGCAAATCCAAATCGCTTGATCCCCGCCTTCTCCCCCAACGCTTGATGCAAGGCCTTGCCCATGACGATGCCGACATCTTCCACCGTATGGTGCTCGTCAATATCGATGTCGCCCTTTGCCTGTACGGTCAGATCGAAGAAGCCGTGCTTCGAAAGCAACTCCAGCATGTGGTCGAAGAAGCGGATGCCGGTGTCGATCTTCCCTTGCCCGCTGCCGTCCAATGTCCATTCGACATGGATATCCGTCTCTTTGGTCGCGCGATGAATCGATGCCTGCCGTGCTGCCGATCCGTTCTTCTTCATGAGAACCTGCTCAAGGCTGATTTCGCATGGGCGTCAAACCCTTCCATCTGTGCCAACCGAACGAGATGATCTTTCACCTTGCTCAATTCCTCGCGCGTATAGTGCACAATGTTGCTCACCTTGAGGTAATCGTGGACGGATAGTGCCGAAAAGAAGCGCGCCGTCCCACCGGTCGGCAAGACGTGATTCGGGCCTGCGACATAATCCGCAACCGACGGGGGAGTGTACCGGCCCAAGAAGAGCGCCCCCGCGTGACGGATTTTCTCTAAATAATCAAACGGCTCATCAACCGAGAGGGTCAAATGTTCCGGAGCAATCTCGTTGGCCACATCGATGGCTTCGTCCATCGTGGTGACCACGAAGGCCACCGAATGTCGCGCGATGGACTTGGCTGCAATCTTTTCCCGTTGCAGCCCCTTCAATTGGCTGCCGATCAGTCGCACCACATCCTTCGCCAACTGGGCCGATGTGGTGACGAGGTAGACCTGCGCATCTTCGTCATGCTCCGCTTCGCAGAGGAGATCGGCCGCGACATGTGTCGGCTTGGCATCGCCATCCGCGACCACAAGCAGTTCGCTCGGACCTGCCACCATGTCGATCCCGACCGTGCCGTAGAGGAGCCGCTTGGCCGTCGCGACATAAATATTGCCGGGACCCACGATTTTGTCGACGCGTTGGATCGTCTTTGTCCCGTAGGCCATCGCTCCAACGGCTTGCACGCCCCCGACGCGATAGATCTCCGTGACGCCGGCGATGTCGGCTGCGACCAGCAAGTAGGGATTGATCGGGCCTTTTTGCGGCGGCGTGCACATCACCACACGGGAGACGCCGGCTACTTTGGCCGGAATCGCGCACATCAAGACCGACGAGGGATAGACCGCCTTGCCGCCAGGCACATACACCCCGACCGCATCGACCGGCGTGACCGCCTGCCCCAGCGTGGCCTCATTGTCCTGATACATCCAGGTCTTGATGCGCTGGCGTTCATGGAACGACGTGATCCTCTGGGCTGCAAACCGGAGGGCGTCGCCCTCGTCTTTCCGGATGTGGAAGTAGGCCTCTTTGATTTCTTCGGGGGTGACGCGCAACTCCGTATCTTTCATAGAGACGCGGTCAAACTGTTTCGTATAGCGGAGAACGGCCTTATCGCCACCCCGTTCCACGGCTTGCAAAATCGACTTGACCGTCTTCTCGACGGCAGCCCCTTGCACACGGGCACGCGAGGTCACTTTCTTGAGTGCGGGGAGAAAGGTTCGCTCGGTGGAGGCCACAATCTTCATTTGCGCGTCCGTCTGACCGTTCGACGTGCCCCACGCGAAGACTTGCGCGGAGCGGATGTTCGAGACCCAGTCGATGTGCGGCTGACAGCCCGGAGCTTTTTGATCAGCTCTGTGACCACCGCGTGCTTCAGCTTCAGACTCGCTCGATTCACAACCAGCCGAGCGGTGGACTGCGCGATGCACTCCACTTCGACGAGGTTATGCGCCTTCAGCGTGTTTCCAGTCTCGACCAGATCGACGATCCGGTCGGCCAGACCGACCAACGGTGCCAGTTCAATCGAGCCGTACAACTTGATGATTTCGACCGGCACGCCGCGCTGATTGAAATACCGCTCGGTGATCTTCGGATACTTGGTCGCTACCCGAATTTTCGAGGACAGCCGGTCGCGTGAGGCCTGCCCCTTGAGCGCAGCGACGGCGATTCTACACGCTCCGAAGTTTAAATCCAATGGCTCATATACGTCGCTGTCCTGTTCCATCAAGACGTCTTTCCCGACAATTCCGACATCCGCCGCGCCATATTCGACATAGGTCGGCACATCGGTCGGTCGCACGATCAGAAAGGTCATGCCGATCTCCGGACAGGAAAACACCAGTCGGCGACTCTCGGACGAGAGGCTACCCAGTGCATAGCCCGCTCGACGAAAGACGTCCAGCGTGAGGTCCAACATTTTCCCCTTCGACAAAGCAATCGTCAGCATGATGTCAGCGAGTCTTGGCCGGAACCGCTCCCTCTTTGTGACGGGTGATCGACGCACCCAACCCGCGCAGTTTCTCCTCCATCCGCTCATAGCCGCGATCCAGATGGTAAACCCGGAGAATCTCCGTCGTGCCTTCCGCCGCAAGACCGGCTAAGACCAATCCTGCGCTCGCACGAAGATCGGACGCCATCACCGGAGCCCCGGCCAACCTGGTCGGTCCGGTCACCACCGCCCGATTACCTTCGACCTTAATCTCGGCACCCATCCGCCGCAACTCCTCGACATGCATAAAGCGGCTTTCGAACACTGTCTCCGTAATCACGCTCGTGCCCTCAGCAGCCGTCATCAAGGCCACCATCTGCGCCTGCATGTCGGTAGGAAACCCGGGATACGGCAATGTTCGAATGTCGATTCCTTTGAGCCGCGATGCCGCGTTGAGGTGAATAAAATCCTTCTCGACCTGCATCTCAACACCCGCTTCCCGCAACTTCATCAGCAACGCATCCAAGTGATTCGGACAGCATCGCTTGAGCATCACCGCTCCCCGCGTAATGGCTCCGGCCACGAGATATGTTCCTGTTTCGATGCGATCCGGGATGACGTCGTGATCGCTCCCGTGTAACTCACGGACACCTTCGATCGTGATGACATCCGACCCTGCACCGACGATGCGAGCCCCTCGCTTCACGAGAAAATTCGCGAGGTCCACGATCTCCGGTTCCTTCGCGGCATTCTCAATGACCGTGGTCCCCTGGGCGAGCGACGCGGCCATCATCAGATTTTCCGTTCCGGTGACCGTAGGTGTGTCGCAGTAGATCTGTGCGCCCTTCAACCGCTTCGCTCTCGCGCGAATATACCCGTGTTCCATCGAAACTTCCGCACCCATTTTGGCGAGTCCGGCAAGATGGAGATTGACCGGGCGTGACCCAATCGCGCAGCCGCCTGGCATCGACACCGTTGCTTCTCCCCATCGCGCCAGCAGCGGCCCTAACACGAGTACGGAAGCCCGCATGGTTTTCACAAGGTCGTAGGGGGCTTGGGTCGAGCTGATCACACCCGCATTGATGACCGCACGGTTCCCCTCATGGTGCACCTTCGCGCCCAGGATGCCCAACAACTTGCCCATGGTGACGACATCCACCACGCGGGGCACGTTGGTAATGACGCACTCTCCGCCGCCAAGAATAGTGGAGGCTAAGATCGGCAACGCGGCATTCTTCGCCCCGCTGATCTCAACCTCTCCTCGAAGCGGCCTCCCTCCGGTGATGACAGTACGATCCATCGTCTCCGCGCCTATGTTCCTGCTCGCTCCACAATCACGACGCGCTCAAGGCCTGCCGCATCGTAGACCAGCCGGCGAAATCTGTACCCAGGTAGCTGGTCGACAATCCGCCGCATCGCACGACCCTGGCCGGCACCAATCTCCATGATCAGTGCGCCGCCGGGAGACAGGTATCGACCGGCCTCCTGCAGCAACCGTTCATGCAACTCCGTTCCCTGAGGCCCTGCCACCAGCGCACCTCGCGGTTCAAATAGCCGCACTTCCGGCTGAAGCGTCGCCCAATCAGCCTCCGCAATATAGGGAGGATTCGAGACGATGACGTCAATGCGCCCTTCCAGTTCCTTCTCCGCCAATGGCCCCAGTAAGTCACCTTCCAACCATGTGATGCGCTCACCTACGGCATGGCGGGCGGCATTCTGCCTGGCGACATCGAGCGAGGGGTTCGATAGATCAATCGCGATCACCCGTACAAGAGGCCTCAGCCGCGCAACCGCCACGGCAATGCACCCGGATCCCGTGCAGACATCGACGATGGTGGCCTGTCGCTCGGCGGGAATCCGTTGCGCGACATACTCCACAAGCAACTCAGTCTCTGGCCTCGGAATGAGCACCGCCGCATTCACGTCAAACTCCAACCCGCAAAATTCCTGAGTTCCGAGAATATATTGCAAGGGCTCACGACCAACCCGCCGCTCAATCAGTCCTCTCACTGCCACCAACTCGGCGTGAGGCAGCAGTCGATCCCGATCGGCGACAACATGATGTGCAGGAAGGCGGAGCACGTGCTCCACCAGCCAACACGCTTCCTGCCCCGCGCTCTCGACGCCGGCCTGTTCCAACATCCGTCGCGCCTCTGCGATGACCTCACCGAGCGTTGCCTGGCCTGCTGACTGAGGGATCGGGGCAACCGCGTCCATATTAAGCAGCACCCACTTCTTGCTGACGCTGCGTCTTCAGAGCCTGAACGAGTTCGTCGAGGTCGCCTTCGAGCACCTGTTCCAGCTTATGCAGGGTCACGCCGACACGATGATCGGTCACCCGATTCTGCGGGAAGTTGTAGGTGCGAATCTTCTCGCTTCGTTCACCCGTGCCCACTTGAGCCTTGCGATTCTGCGCGATTTCCGCTTCCTGCTTCTCCCTCTCCGCTTCGACGATTCTGGCCCGCAGGGTCCGCATCGCCTTGTTGCGATTTTTCAGCTGCGATCGTTCGTCCTGGCAACTCACCACCACACCGGTCGGAATATGGGTGATCCGCACCGCCGATTTTGTCGTATTGACGCTCTGACCTCCGGCGCCGGATGAACAGAAGGTGTCGATCCGGAGATCCATGGGATCGATCTGCACATCGACCTCATCCACCTCAGGCATGACGGCGACGGTGACGGTCGACGTATGAATCCGGCCACTGGCCTCAGTGACGGGGACACGCTGCACCCGGTGGACCCCGGCCTCGAACTTGAAGTGGCTGTAGGCACCCTTGCCTTCGATCAGCGCGACGACTCCCTTGTAGCCCCCGCCCACGGTTTCTGTGGCTTCGACCACATCGACCTTAAAGCCTTTAATCTCGGCGTACTTGCTGTACATGCGGAACAACGCTCCGGCGAAAAGTGCCGCCTCATCACCACCGGTTCCGGCGCGGATTTCGAGAAGCAGGCTCTTCTCGTCTCGCGGGTCTTTGGGGATCAGCAGCTCTTGGGCCTGCTGTTCGATCTCGAGTTGCTGGCGTTCAAGCGCGGCGCTCTCCTCCATCGCCATCTTATGCAACTCGGCTCCCGCCGTAGGGTCTGCAAGAATTTGAACGGCTTCTTCCAACTGCCTTATGTTGTCTCGATAGATTGCAAGAAGCTTGGCCGCCGGTTCGATATCCGTCCGCTCCTTGTTCACCTTATGCAACTGCGAGGGTTGGCTCATCAGAGACGGGTCCATGAGCTGATTCGTCAGCTCATCAAATCGGGTTGCCAACACTTCCCATTTCTTCAGTAAGACTGCTTCCATGGCCCTGCTTCCCTCTGATTCGCGCTCAGCCCCTGGTGCACAAAAACAAAGAGACCCTGCCCCTCAGCGAAGCAAGGTCCCTCGTATGGCCTCTTCTCGAGCTACTTTTCTTTCTTCGCGTACTTCTTCTTGAATCGCTCAACGCGCCCTTCGGTATCAATGATCTTCTGCGTCCCTGTAAAAAACGGATGGCAGCTTGAACAAATATCGACATTGATATCGCCGCCCGTCGATCGGGTCTTATATTTGTTGCCGCAGGCGCAATGCACCGCGACTTCCCGATACACGGGATGAATACCCTTCTTCATAGTTCCCACTCCCCTGGCATCAAAATCATCGACCTTCGCCCATTCGAAGGCCAGCCACTGTACCCTGTCTCAGAGACCAGATACAAGTCGGATGTTATCGATTCATCGACTGCAGGAATTCCTGATTGGTCTTGGTGCCATGCAGCTTGTCCATCAGAAACTCCATGGCTTCCATCGTCCCGAGCGGACTCAACACCTTGCGCAGAATCCACATCTTGTTGAGACGATCCTTGTCCACCAACAATTCTTCTTTTCTCGTCCCGGACTGGCTGATATCGATGGCCGGGAAGAGCCGCTTGTCGGCTAGGCGGCGATCAAGATGGACTTCCATGTTACCGGTCCCCTTGAACTCTTCAAAAATAACATCATCCATCCGGCTACCGGTGTCAACAAGTGCTGTCGCCATGATGGTGAGACTGCCGCCGTTTTCGATGTTGCGCGCCGCCCCAAAGAACCGCTTCGGCCGCTGGAGCGCGTTCGAATCCAAACCTCCCGACAACACCTTGCCGCTCGGCGGCGCAATTGTGTTATACGCGCGCGCCAGGCGGGTGATGCTGTCCAGCAGCACCACGACATCTTTCTTATGTTCGACCAGTCGCTTTGCCTTTTCGAGCACCATTTCAGCCACTTGGGCATGGCGCTGGGCCGGCTCATCGAAGGTGGAGCTGATGACCTCGGCCTTTACCTGCCGTTGCCAGTCGGTGACTTCTTCCGGCCGCTCGTCGATGAGCAGCACGATCAAGGTTACTTCCTTGTGGTTTTTGAGAATGGCCCGAGCGATGGCCTGCAGCAACATCGTTTTTCCGGTTCGAGGAGCCGCGACGATCAGACCACGCTGGCCTTTACCAATCGGGGTCGTGAGATCCATCACACGAGTGCAATATTCTTCACGATCGAACTCAAGGACCAGACGCTCTTCCGGATAGAGTGGCGTCAGGTTATCGAAAAGTATCTTGTCGCGAGACACTTCGGGATCTTCGTAATTGACCTTCTCAACCTTGAGCAACGCAAAATACCGTTCGCTCTCCTTCGGTGGCCGGATCTGCCCGGAGACAATGTCGCCGGTGCGCAGATTGAAACGCCGGATTTGAGAGGGGGAGATATAGATATCGTCAGGGCCCGGGAGATAGTTCGAATCGGGAGCGCGCAGAAATCCGAACCCGTCAGGGAGCGTTTCGAGCACGCCTTCGCCGAAGACCACGCCATTATTCGCGGTCTGCGCCTGCAGAATCGCAAAAATCAATTCCTGCTTCCGCAGATTGGCTGCGCCATCGATCTTTAGATCGCGCGCCACCTCATTGAGATCGGCAATGGACTTCTGCTTCAGCTCCGCCAGATGCATAACCTCCCCCTTCGTTTGTGTCATGAGTATCCTCTCAAACCTCCGGCTGCATCGTTATCAGCAGCAATCGCACGTGGTGAACCATGGGAAATTGTCCAGAGACCGAATGGTAATGGTAATACAGTTGGTGATTGTGTCGTGTGTATCAGCTAAAGAGGGTGACCCGTGAAGGACTTACCCGTTTACGCCCGTCGCTATCAGGGTATGACTTTGTCTCATGGCTGCGGATGATTGTTGCAAGCCGGAACTCATGCCGAGCTGACTCGCTTTTATTCTCTGAACAATTGTGGCTTGTGTCGAGACGCGCCCCGGAAGTCTTGTGTGTGGAGATAACCTTGAGCCGAGCTGAGATATTCTAAGAATAATAACGCGAGCGGCACCCCTTGTCAACATGGATATCTTTTTTTCACGCTATACCCCCTTTCTCTCAACCGGTCCAGCCAAGACGGCTTCTTCCTAACTACAGGATTACTGCGATGCCTGCGGTTGCAGCACAAAAGAGTGGTGTGCTAAATGAGGGGATCAGCGGGAGCACACCATGGCGCACGACGACGAACACGAACAGCACGAGCGAATATTTAGCTTGTCCGAGGCCAATCACCTCATACCCCAGCTCAATTCCAAATTGACATCGATTCAGCAAGCCAAGGCTGTCTTGGCCCGCACGAAAGAAGATATCAAGAAGGCCAGCGCCCGGGCCGAATATGGCGGGGGCAGTACCGTTGGACACCTGTACATCTCGGGCCTTCAACAAGTCAGCATGAATCTTCAGGCGATTCAGGAGCTCGGCATCCTGGTAAAGGACCTGGACCTCGGTCTCTGTGACTTTCCTCACCTTCGTGACGGACGAGTGGTCTATCTCTGCTGGAAGCTTGGGGAGCAAGAAATCCGGTGGTGGCATGAGACGACCACAGGCTTCAAAGATCGCTGTCCCTTAGAGGACATGGCCTGATGTCAGAACTCTCTCCTCTCCCCTCGAGACCTTTATGAAATTCGTCATTCTCGGATTCGATGGTCCCGAGGGAGAGGCCAAGCGGAAAATCTATCGCCCCGCGCATCTCGCCAAGATGGAACCCCTCGATGTGCAAGGCCGAGTCGTGCTAGCCGGTCCGCTTACGGATAAGATGGGGAGTCTTATCGTCATCGAAGCGGACTCGCTGGAAGACGCACAACGGTTCGCCCGCGAAGACCCCTATACCGTCCATGGTGTATTTGAACGGGTCGAAGTCCACCCCTTTATTCAAGTTTTCCCGAAGGAACGGTAGCCGAGTGCCTGTCGCTCCGCTCCTTCACCCCTAGTTTATTTGCCCCGCTTTGGTTGCATTGCCCCCTCACCCATCGGGCGGTATAGTTGCATCATGCAGCTGTACCTGTTTTATTCATCCCTCTCCGCGCTACTTCTATGGGGAGTCCCTGCATTCGGCGCCTCCACGAAAACCGTTGTCGCCGACAGCCAATACGTTATGGCAGATGGCGACACATTGGCCGGTGCAGAAGAGAAAGTCCTCCAACGAGCCCAACGCAAAGCCGTGGAAGAAGCGGGGGTCTATCTCGAGTCCACCTTCCACGATGTGGAAAAAGAATCTGGCGGGAGAAGCATGCAGGCCAGCTCGTTGGAAATCAGAACGATTGCCGCTGCCATCACACAAACGGAAGTCCTCGAATCCAGGAGCTCCTTCGAACGTGATCGTCCCGTCTTCTTCGTACGCATTCGCGCCACAGTCAATCTGAGCAGTCTGGCGGAGGCGATACGCCGACTTCAATCCGACCAGCAACTCGCACAGCACTTTCGCCAGCTCCAGCAAGAAAATCACCTACTGCGCTCCCAACTGCAAGAACTTCAACAGCGGCCGATCGGCGTCCGAATGCTGGCCATCGAGCCGAACGGGAAGTCCGGCTCACACCAACGGGCGCGCGTGATACTCGAGACCGCTCTTCACACATCGAATCTGCGGGACAAGATCCATCTCAGCACCGACGCCGCCACTCTCGATGATCGCTACGTCGATCCTCTGATTGTGCGAGGCCAAACCTATCTCCAGCTGGTCTCACTGGCCTTTTCCCAACAGACCCAAACCTCGGACTATAAGGACTATCTGGACAAAGCCAGGATAGATTTCGATCGAGCCATCACACTTGACGCCAAGAATGTATGGGCATGGGTTGGGAAAGGCGATGTACTCACGTGGCTGAAACAATTAGACGAGGCTGCCACTGCCTACGAGCAAGTCCTTGAGCTCGATCCATTTGCCGATATCGCTCGCCAGCGCCTCATCGGCGTATACACGACGCAAGCCCGCCGGCAGGCGGAGGCCAAATCTTGGCATCACGCTTTGGCCACTTTGAAGAAACTCCTCAACGCCCAAACGCCTGAAAGTTGGATCCCCTATCAAAAGGAGGCGTATGCACTGCGGAGCGAAATCTATCTCAAGCTGAATCAGCCGGAACAGGCGATTGAAGATCTCTCCACCGTTATTCGGGTCGACCCTACCAACGCTGCCGCCATGTTGACCAGAGCAAGACTTTATCGAGAGCGTCTGCAGGGTCGACTCGCCAAAGATGACCTTGAGCGAGCCTGTGCCCTCGGATCCATTCCAGCCTGTGAACAATTGCCGTAACGCTACGCAACATATTGACTTCATGCTAATAATTCATGCGCGAGCAAACCCGCTCATAGCGGTCCGAGGCATGCCGATTGGTTTGACAGACTGGAAGGGCTGACCCTATAATGTTTGGTTTGATGGGCGCTATTGACTCCCTGTGGGCAAAGCCCACATCTTAGGACAAAAGGCCTAATCCTCCCTCGTTAGATAGCCCAAAATTTCTCGGCGGTGGGCCTTCTGCGAGGTTGCAGGGTGCACGGAAAAAGCTTAGAGTGATGAAGGCCGAGATCATCGGAAAACCTGTGTTTCTCGTTCTTTAACCCCTTGCCGGAGAGTAAGCTGTAATGACTCAGTATCGTGTCCTTCCAGGCCCGGAACATTTCCTCCCTCCATCGGCTGCGAGCATGGGCATTTGTTTGCCGAACCCTGGGGAAGCTCACATCAACGGTGTCATCGTCCCAGAGGAAAAGGCATACGAGGAAGCGGCGAAACAATTCCTCATGGCCAAAGTGCCGACCATCTTCCCTGGTCCCTTAGTCTTGTGGGCCTGGAACGAGAAAGCGGCCAAGAAGGCCACGGCTGTTCGCCACTTATACAACACCCTTAAGGAATGCGCGCAGCCTGGGCAAACGCCCATGCTGATCCCGATGCCGGACTACCGCCCCAAATACCCCAAGATCAATCCTGAAGTTGAAATCAATCCCAATCACCCGAATCTGACCATCTGGCACAATAAAATCGATTGCTGCATGTTCATCGGGGTCCACTGCCATCAAGCGAATTTGTCGTTGAAAATCATTCGAGGTGGCACGTCCTGCTACACAATTGCTATGTGCGCTCAAGCCGGCCATGAAGATGCGATGCTTTCGTTCCGCGACGCATCGGTTGAAAAAATCATGAAACTGGCCGAGTGGGTGAGAAAATTGAAAGGGACAGTCCAACCACGGCTGACATCAGCCAAGAGCGGAGCTTCGAACTAAGCCGTTTGAGGCCCTGAAGAGAGTGAAAGGAGGCTGATCCATGGCAGACACACACTCAGTCATCGGCACGAAAAATAAAAAAGGGCAGACCTTTACCGATACCTGGAAGCTGATGAACGAAGCACCTCGCACCCCGTCGTTCTATACGGGTAGCGAGGTCATCAAGGAAGCGCTCCGGCGGGCCAGTTGTGACGTGATGATCGCGTACCCAATTACACCTCAGAGCGAAGCGGCCGCCTTGATCGGCGAGCTCTTTGCCGAGGGTTACATCGGCGACTACTTCCGCGGCGAGAGCGAATTCGCCGTCATGTCGCAATGCGCGGGAGCGGCCTTCGGCGGAGCTCGCGTGTTTACGACGACCGCGGGACCAGGCACGATGCGCGCGATGGAGAACTTCCCGATGTGGTCCGGCGCTCGGTTGCCGATTCAGATGATCGTCACCTGCCGCGGCATTAACTCGCCGCTGTCTATTCAGCCGGACACGCTCGAGATCGCATATCTTCTAAATACCGGCATGCTCGTCTGGCATGCGGAAACCGCGCAGGACTTCTTCGATTGGATACTCAAGGGCTACATGGTGTCGGAAGAGCCTGATGTGCACCTCCCCTTGGCGCTGTGCTGCGACGGATTCTTCGTGACGCACACCAAGGACGTCGTCAATCTCACTCCAGCCGACATGTGTCTTCCACCCTATGACCCATACCGCTCGCCCGTGCCCTGCATGGACATGGAATGTCCGCCGGTCCGAATGATGCGCGATCCGTTTATCATGAAGAGCAACTATATCAGCTATGCCACTCATGCCTCCTGGCAGCAAGAAGTCTGGGCGGCAGTAGAGCGGTCCCGCAAACACACGATCAAGTGGCTGAACGGGTTAATCGAGACAGAAAATACCGATGCCGAGGTCATCATCGTCGCATCTGGTACGGCGGTGTCGCAGGGTCGTGAAGCCATCCGGCTCCTTGATGACGAAGGGATCCGTTGCGGGCTGGTAAAGGTCAAGGCCTTGCGGCCCTGGCCAGGCGAGGAGATCCGTGAAGCCACAAAGAACGCAAAGCATATTATCGTCCCGGAATTTAACGTGATTGGATGGTTGGCAAAAGAAATTAAAGCCACCATCCCGAACAGCGAACGGGTGCACGCTGGCCCGCGCGTCTGCGGGGGCATGACGATGCCACCGGAAATTATTGTCTCCGAAATCAAGACCCTCCTCGGCATGCGCACCATGTCGTTGGCCGGTCGCGGCAGTTGATCGCACCTATGCAGCAAGAACCGAACGCCCTGAACAAGACGCACGCACCGAGGAGGCCATAATGAGCAAGGAACGTATCAAGATTTCGGAAGACCTGTACGACATCATGCCATCCGACTACCAAGACTTGGTCAAGAGCGCCACCTACGGTAAGGAAGACCGGGGCTGGAAGGATATTGGCAACAGCAAGGAACTGATCGAGCAGCACTCCCTCTGCGCCGGCTGCCCAGAATCCATGGCCTTCCGGTACATCCTAGCCTCATTGCCAAACCCCGAAGACACCGTCATGGTCGGCTCCACCGGCTGCACCAGCCTGGTGTTCCCCATGGTGGCCGTGCACAACATTCACTCCCTCTTCGGCAACCAAAACGCCATCGCCTCCGGCTTGAAGCGCGCCTTAAGCGTCCGCTTCCCAGGCCGGACGAAAGACGTGGTCGTGCTCGCCGGCGACGGCGCCACCGTCGACATCGGCCTCGACATGACACTTCAAGCCTGGTTTCGCCAGGAGAAGTTCACCACGATTTGTTTCGATAACGAACTGTACGCCAACACCGGTGGCCAGGAGAGCGGCCTGATGCAGAAGGGGTTCGTAGCCAAGATGGCACCGGTTGGGAAGCTCTTCGACAAAGTCCGTCTGCCAGAAATCGCTCGCGAATCAGGTTGCCATTACGTGGTCCAATGCACCGTCAGCAAACCGTCCCTCATTGAAAAGGTGGTCCGGAACGCGGTCATGATCGCGCGCGAAATCGGCCCGACCTACCTCCAACTCTATACGCCTTGCATTCTCGAAATCGGGAAGAACAGCATGGAAGGGCTCCAGGAAATGCGGGACTCGGAAAAACCGACCGAGCGGTTCGCCTACAAAGAGTACATCAGCGAGCCAGCCAAGCAACTCCTGGCAGAGGTTACCGCTAAGGACAAAGAAAAGAAGGCCGCTGCAAAACAGCTCGCCTCTCAGGAAGCCTAATCCGATTCTGGAGGAGAGAGGACCATGATCAAGAAAAGACTGAACATCCGAATGTCGGGATTAGGCGGACAGGGCGCCGTCACCGCCGCGCATGTCCTGGCCATGGCCGCCAACCGCGACGGAAAGTTTTCGATCTCCAATCCATTCTTCGGCGCCGAGAAACGCATGGCGCCAGCGGAGAGCTATTGTCGGATCGGCATCGAACGGATCTACGACCGTGGCGAGTTGGTATTTCCCGACGTCATCCAGGTCTTTCATCCTCAGGTCATTACCATGGGGAAGAGTTACACCATGCCCTTCTACTCCGGCGTGAAGGAAGGTGGCCTCGTCATCATCAACTCCGACCAGGAACTTCTGTCAGCAGATGACATTGAACGTCTCAAGGACCTGAATGTTGCCTTATTTTACATTGCCGGAACCGAGCTCGCGATCGAGGTGGCCGGCACTGAGTTGTCGACGAATATGGCGATGATCGGATCGGTCGCGGGCATCACCAAGTGCGTCTCTATGGAATCCCTGGACGGAGCCTTACAGGAACGGTTCGGGAAGAAGTTCGTCGCCTCCGGTGGAACCGCCTCATTGGATGAAGCGATCAAGAAGAAATTCGCCAAGAAAGAAATGTTGCTGGCCAAGAACCTTGCAACCGTGAAGGCGGCCTATGAAATCGCCAGTGAATGGGCAGAGAAAAATAAGTTTGAGCTGCGAGTCGGCAATCCTGCCGTTGCGGCTTAACGAGAGAAGGAACCAGCTCGCATGTATAACGTAGCACAAGTCATCGATGAGAAATGCGTGGCCAAAAAGGGGTGCCGACTGTGCATCATGTATTGTCCCGAGGCCAACTGCCTCGACCTCAATCCGAAAAAAATGGTGGCCGAAGTGATGATTGACCGCTGCAAGGGCTGTGAACTCTGCGTGGTCGTCTGTGATGCAGCCAAGCATCATGCAATCAGCATGCAGGCAGTCAGCGCCACAGGGCAGCTGATGTCCCAAAAAGGTGAGTCCGCAGCCCTTGGGCAGGCCTACCAAGGATAACCGTTTCGTGTAGCGGGTCTCCCGCGCAAGACCCCATGGCGCCTGCGCTATGGGGTTTTTTGTTGGTGCCGCTGTGGAGGGAACAGATGGAAACCGAAGATAATGTCATTGATGAACTCCTTCGGGAGATCACCGGATTGATCAGCGAGTACCCCAAGGTGCTTGAACGACGTGCAGCCGAAATCCATGCCAGCGGGAAAGACCCGGAATTGGCGCAGACACTCATCAAGGCTGCCGATACCATGCGCGACAGCGGGAATCTCTATCTGACCTGGGCGAAGCACTATGCATCCGTCGCAGCAGGCAATACTGATGCAACTTCGGATGAGGACGAAACAGAAGATTTCGACGTGTAACGGAATAGAGGCAGGCTGGACGAGCTATTGTCCTGACAGAAAAAAGTCTCCCCCCGACCGAAATCTTTTGCTAGAATACGCAGTCCGACGACGGACTGTCTCGTTCCCCGGTAGCTCAGTTGGTAGAGCAGCCGGCTGTTAACCGGCTGGTCGCAGGTTCGAGTCCTGCCCGGGGAGCCAATCAAGGCCAAAAGTGGGCACTTCACTCTGTGGAGTGCCCTTTTTGCTTTCTCCCACTGCGCGAGCCAGCGCCCTATAGCTGCCCTTCATCACCAGCTGCTTATTTTGGTACCGGATTTCAGCGACTAAGAGCTTCAGGTACTTCTTGCTGAAGACGCGATCCTTCTCAAGCAATCGTTCCCGCAATGCCTTTGTGAAGTCGTGCACCTTCTTCTCTCCAAGGGCTTCCAACGGCATTTGTTTGAGTCGTCGCAGCCCGGCCATCTCAGTCAACAGCGCTTGCCGTTGCGCTTGAAGTGTGTTGGCCCGCTCCGTCAACGTTGAATCCATCGGCAAGAGACCTTTTTCGACCGCTTCATAGAGTTTCTGACTACTCTGTTGAACCCTGTCTAATTCCTTCGTTAATTGCTTCAGTTTGCCATCCTGCGTGGCTCGTGACGCTCCCAACCGCGTTCGGAGGGTGTCTAGCATGGCTCTGACTCGTGAGACCGTAAATACACGATCCGCCAGCGAGGACAAGACCAGCCGGTCTACTTGCTCCGTGGGCAAATTGTCACTTGTACAGGTATCTTTGCCTTTGAGAATCCGACTCGAGCATTTGTAATAGCGATACTTCCCACCTTTTCCCGTGGCCAACGTCATCCCTGCTCCACAGACCCCGCACTTGAGCAGCCCAGTGAGGAGGGTCGGACAATTGACGACACGTGGGGGGACACGCTCTGGAGATCGCGACGCCAACTTGTCTTGCACTGCCATGAAGAGATCTTCGGCCACAATCGGCTCAACGTGGATGCGGACCCATTCTTGCCTTGGCTTTAGACGCCGGACCGCCCCACCCCGTTTCTCGCACTTATTGAAATAGTGTTCCCCGATATACGCCCGGTGCGTCAGGACCTCATGCACCCGTCCTTTGGTCCACTGTTGGCCTCGGACAAAGAGACCCTGTTCATTCAAGTATGCCGCAACGCCCTGCACACCAAAATCACGCCCACGGTCGCCATGAAGGTACAAATCGAACACCCGGTTGACCACGGCTGACTCTGGCACATCGATCTCTAACCGCTTCTTCCTGCCTTTGTTGCCAGGGAGTTCGACCTCGACGGCATGATAGCCGACTGGCGGCTGTGAACCATTGAAAAATCCCTGTCGAGCATTCTCGCGCATGGCCCGTAAGGTATGTTTGCCATTCTCCTTACTCTGATATTCATCAAAGACGCTAAAAATCCGGCGAATCATCTCGCCGGAAGGATCGTCACTCGTTTGTTGCGTAATGGACACGACGCGAACCCCACACCGCTTGAGGTTCCGTTCGTACAGGCCAAATTCGAGCGAATCCCGAAAGAAGCGTGAGAGGCTATGCACCACAATTGCGTCGAAGGGGGATGGCGTGACACTGGCTTCGGCAATCATCCGTTGAAACACGGGGCGTCGATCGTCTGTGGCCGATGCTCCAGGCTCGACATACTCGGTTGCCACACTGTGGCCCTGAGCCTGACACCACGCCCGCATCTGGCTCACTTGGTCAGGAATCGACAGATCTTTCTCGGCCTGTTTACTCGTCGAGACTCGCGCATAGAGAGCGACAATCACGGGCTTACCTCTCTTCATCTCGTGCCAGAAGAATTGCTCGTATCAGATCACCAAGGTACGCTTCTATCAACTGCACTTCAGCTTCTCGCACACGGTCGAACTCGCCTTCAACACTCACGGTCAGGTCAGTCGGTT
>JAGXAR010000161.1 GCA_018971525.1 Nitrospirota bacterium | reverse complement strand
GGAGGCTCTCCACTAACTGTTGAGCCCAAATAAAACACATTTGGCTTTCATCTCGTACTTGTATGGGACCTACTTGTGCAAATAGATCCACGTCCGTTGATCTAGCCGCTGGATTCATCCGGCATATCGTGGCCATCAGACACAAGCCTTCAAGGAATTTGCCCTTGATGGAACTCCACGCCAACAGGCGGAGAGGGTTTTTTCTTTGTATCTGTTCATTTGGGTCAGAAGAGCTCCTAATGTAATGCTCGATTGATTTCCACGGCTTTCCAGCTCGCCCCTCGCTCTCAAGAAAATTCTTTTGGGCCTTTTTAAACTGATAGTCAAAGAATCTTTTCAAAGCCTCACGAGAAAGCGGCTCCTTTGTGTATCCTGGAACCGATAACCAAAAGTGCCACGCCGGTCTCAGCCGACCGGCTAGCGATAAAAGAGAAGAATAGATAGCCTCCTTGTCTTCGCGAGCCACACTAACTTTGGAGCTCATAGGACCAAAGGTCATCTAGCACGGTTAAGAACAGGACCAGCGATAAATACCTCTGCCTGTGCGATTATCACCGCCCATTACCTCTGCTTCGCCACATTCTGGTCCTTGGTCTTGTCGGAGGTCGCCGCCTTGAAGTCATCGCATGGAGCGGCATTAACTTTGCTTACTGGCGTGTTCCTCACTCTCAAAACAAACCGCGCTTATACCGAATTGAATCCGAGCATAGTATCGCCCACCAGGCAGATCATAGATGCCGCGCTTCGTATTTCCTGTCACAGGACAATCAGTGAAATCTGGCAAGAGTACTCGTTTCGTGACCTCATTGAAGGACTGAACCGAACCACCTTTGATGAACAGTTTCACCGCGTTGACCAGGATGGCAAGGAGGATGAAGGAAAAATGGACTGCGCCAGATTCACCGCCAAACGCCAAAGGTCCCCTCTCGAATAAGTCACCAAAGCCTCCGATTCGAGTCTCAGCCCACTGCCACAGCCGGAAGTCTCAGGAAGCCTTTGACCGTTGTTTGAATCAACGATGCACGAGTATCGCGAAATTTCACAAAGTTCGGTCGGTTCAAATCATTAATCGCAGCTTGATGGGCGGACTCCACCTCTGGGTTGGTTCGTCCAAAAAACGCTGTGTCCGTCCCAGGCATCTTCGCTAGTTTCCGGCGGTTTGCAGGCATGACAATCAAACGATAATTCCCGATGTGATCCACGACGTCGTCCATGCCCAGTTTGGCTAAGGGAGTGCGTGGGAAGATATGGTCTACCTCCAGCTTCAAGTCCTTCGGGTGCCGACTGGGGTCCGCTGGGTCGATTTGTAGCACTCCGCCGTCCACTATATTCAGCACCAGGTCGGCATCTCCAGCGAAGTGGTGATCCTGTAAACCATAGAAGAGTCCGCCAGCTCTCTCTCTCAGGTATGCCCTAAGCAATTGGATGGGGAACCTAGATGGCTCGTTCCTTACGGCGTCGCTCATCTTCTCATGTATCTTGTCGAGCACAGCATCGGCACTACGTGAGAAGGTCCGGAAGAAGAAACTCATGTAAAGATATTCTCGCATCGCCAGTCCATTCTCTCCATCTGGCTTGTCCCTGCGTCCCGAAAACATCATGTAGTCAAGGATCGGGATCAGTGCCAGCTGGCTGCGAAGGAATCGGCCGCACTTTATGAGTGCAACATCGTCAAGCCAAGCCAAAAGTTGCCTTAGACAGGCGTGCAGTTCGTCATAGCGGTCCTTAAGCGTCCGAACAAAATTGTCATCACGCAGCTTCTTGACTTCATATTTTGCTTTTTGCTCGAAGATGACTAAGGCCGCCTTGATGAGAAAATCTGTGTTGAAATTGTGCCGGTCGCCTTGGTTTAGGAAGTCTAGCGTTGTCGCGCACTTGCCCTCCATTTCCCGCAGCTTAAGTTTGATTGTCGAGAACAGCAGATCTGATTTACTGAGCACCATCCCCGCACTGTTGACACGCTCAAAAATCTCCAAAACGTGGTCATAGTCTTGCCTCCTGTCGATCTCCTGCAGCAGCAAGCGAGGCTTTATATTGAATTGATCAATGAAACAATCGATGTTATGAGCAATCACTCGCTGCTTGTGTTTGTAACAGGCGTCGCATTGTTGTGGATCGACATCCCGCTCACTGAGCCTACGTGCCAGACTATCGACAAACTTATACTTCGTATCTGAGTCGAGTTTGATTACATCCGCCAGATGTACCATCTCAGGACGTTTCCGGGCTTCAGCCGCCGACAGAAAATGAAAGCCAAAATCGCCATTTGATTCTTCTAAAGGCTCATAATCGGCTTCCATGTACACTCGCTCCCCGTCGTAGCTCCCCTTGAAGGCGAGGTAGAGGGACTGCAGTCGCTGTTGACCATCAAGGACTAAGTAGCTCTCAAGACTGTCTGCCTCATGAGGGAGGTCTGTTAAATAGTCGCGCTTCGAATCATACGCGGCGACAAAGAGCCGCGAGGGGATGTCCATGCGTACCTGATCAGAGGGTATCCAGACCATGATCGCCCCGATCGGGTAGCCGTTCATGATTGAATCCAACAGTTTCAGAGCGCGTTGCTGGCCCCACTCGTAGCCTCGCTGAATGCTAGGGATGCGATATAAACCTCGGCCGATGTCATCCGCGACATCGTGAATCCTTGCGTTTGGATTAAGGTTCATGGGCGGACTCCTTCCGAACTTTCAGGGCGTGGATGGGACTCGTCTGCGTCCTCCGGTACCCGCACCTTGCGGGTCCTGAAATGGTGGAGCAGGGTTTGGAACAGCGTCTCCAGCGCTGCTCTTCCATTCTCATATACTTTCGCGTAACGGAACTTGCGGGAGAATCGGCTTTAACCAGAGACCCTTACGGGCCTTAACCACGCAAACCGACCCTCTGGTGTTAGGCGCTTAACTATGATGCCAGTCTCTCTGATCCCCTCCCAAATGAACGCTACTTCATGGTTCGGGAACTGAAGGGGCCTGGGAATACCATTGCGATGTTCCCGTGGCGGCAAGACTGCTCCCGGTGGATATACCATCCTATGGTGCACCTTGTACTGCAGGTTCTGTTCTTTTCTGCCCGCCGTGAGATATGAACCTTCGTTGGTCGCGCACAGAAAGTACCCGGCCTTGATGGAGAATACGCCCTTCCTGACCAAATAGCTGAGTCGGGAAATGTCACGGCACATCTTGGCTCTTGCCTGCGTTGTGTTTGACCCACTCGTTCCTCGCTTCGGTAGCTTGAACTCGCACGCCACCTTGTACTCAGGTTCAGTCCACACGAGAAGGTCAAGAAAACGGTCGTCAGTGTCGGTGTCGGAGAATGCTTCCACCTCAAAGTCAAAACGGTAGAGATCAGAGAAACCTAACAGTCGGCCAAGTTCCCAGACGAAAAGGAACCTAAGTGTTAGCTCGCTGGACAGAGCGATCTTGCCGGCTTCAACCCCAGTTCGGATGTTCTGGAATGCACGAGGAATCAGGTCGTCAACGGTCGAATCGGAAATTGTTGCGTCCATTGGAGGATGTCCCTTACCCGCCTCGACGCCATATACCATTTCTGCTAAGAAACGTTTCCACTGGCAAGCAAGGTATTCGTAGTACTCCGCAGGCGGTGTTCATTGACATTTTGTCGGGGCGGTCCTTCCGCTCTTCTGTCAGAATCGTGACTTGATAGCCCTCGTTTTGGAGGCGCATCGCTAACGCAAGTACATAAGGGTCGGCTTCCTCAACTCCGTCTTTATCGGGATCAAGGATTTCTGGCACCTCAGCAAGAACAGCTCGGACAGTTTCAAGGGGAACTGAATGCACCGATGCAAGAGGTGCATTTGATCGTGCCCACTCAAGTGGGAAGTCTTGAGTCTCTGGGTTGGCCCACCGTTCTAGTTCCTTGAGTACTTCCTTCGGAAATGCAAGTTTGCCAGTGGTAACCAGGCTTGTGAGCTTCTCAAAGACGCTTGGCTGATCAGCCCTAGCTACGATTCTCCGAACTTGGATGATACTAGAGGTGTCTTTTACCGCAATCTCATCTGGCATCGGGACTAGATCCGGTCTCTTGTATTTGCATGGGCTTCAAGTGATTCGAGATCCGAATCCGCGATGTCTAAGTAGTTCAGCACGTCTGTTCTGCTCACGACCTCCGCTTGAAGGCCCTTTAGAAAAATTGATGCCGTCCTCTCTCCGTATTCGTCGAGTCTAATCTGGAGCCGTCGGCGCCCTTCGCCACCGCCACCACCACGCTTCTGATCAGAAAGTCTCGGGATTTGTCTGTATAGCTCCCAACCTGCAATGCGGTGATCGATTAGCCTTAAGGTCATTGCGCGAATACTTACGTGAAATGTTGATGCTAATCGTCGAGCAACCCTTAGATCATCAATGACCTGCCCCCTGCGCCAGGCAAACCGTTCTACAAGCACTCTTTCTAGGTCGGACGAAGGTGCCAGAAAGGCTGCGGCAAAGCGTTCGCTCCATCTTTCCACTGGGTCATCACCCTCTCTTAATCTCGCATGCGTATGCTCGCTGCACACAGAATTGGTTCGAGTGATGAGGTGTGCCAATTCATGGAACATAGTGAAAATTCTGGCGGAATTATTCCAGTGGGTGTTCACAGCGATTAAAGGAGCCTGCTGGTCCCAAAGGGAGAATCCTCTCGATGACGACTCGCCCATTGGCAAAAGTAGAACAATCACCCTGGACTGCTGGAGGTGATCACGCCAGAGATGCATCGCTTTTGAATCCGTACTACATTCCAGTTGTTGTTCCACAGTGACGCCTAGTCTCCGTCTTAATTCTTCGGCGACCGATTC
>JAGXAR010000160.1 GCA_018971525.1 Nitrospirota bacterium | reverse complement strand
TGTCAGCGCGTTGCTGGAAGCGCGCGTGTGCGCGTCCGTTGTGAACGGTCTCCGGCGTCATGAAGCCGATGCCTGAGTGGCAGTGGATGGTGTTGTACCAGTGGAAGAAGCGCTGGCAGTCGGCGCGGGCGTCTTCGATGCTGCCGAACCGCTCGGGGAAGTCGGGACGATATTTGAGTGTTTTGAACTGGGCCTCGGAGTACGGATTGTCATCGGAGACGTGAGGCCGGCTGTGGGTCTTGGCGACCTCCAGATCGACCAGCAAGGCGGCCACGGGCTTGCTGCGCATGCTGGAGCCGCGATCGGCGTGGAGGGTGAGCGTGCCCGGCGCGATGTGCTGTGTGGTCACCGTCTCGGCGATCAGGTGTTCGGCCAGTTGTGCGGATTCACGCAGGGCGAGCATCCAGCCCACCACATAGCGGCTGAAGATATCGAGGATCACGTACAGGTGATAGCAGGTCCACTTGGCGGGTCCCTTGAGTTTCGTGATATCCCAGCTCCAAACCTCGTTGGGCTGCACCGCCAGCAGTTCCGGTTTGGCATACGCCGGATGGACGCACTGATGGCGCCGCTCGCGCGAACCGCCCGCGGTCGCCAGCAGGCGGTACATGGTCCGGACCGAGCCCACGTAGCGACCGTCATCGAGCAATTGCGCGTAGACGGTGCGTGGGGCGCAGTCGGCAAAACGGTCGCTATAGAGCACCTCGCGCAGGGCCTGCCGCTCGGACTCGCTGAAGGCGAGTGGCGCCCGGGGCCGAGGCGTGGGGAGCCTCGGCGAACTCAGTCGGCGGCGGCGAGCATTTTGGCGATAGATCCCGGCCCGGTTGATACATAAGGCCGCGCACGCGGGGGCCAGTCCGATTTCGGGCGCCAATACGTGGAGGGCGCGCATCAGGATGTCTCCTCCGGATCCTCGGCCGTGGGCAGCCCGAGTAAGGTACAAAGTTTTTTTTGGACATCGATGATGGTCTGGGCGGTCGCCAGCTTCCGGCGTAGCCGCTCGTTCTCCTTGGTGAGCGCGGCGACGTGCCGGGCTTCGGCGAGGGTGGGGTCGGCTTTGCGCCCGCGCTTCTGCGGTTCAAGCCCCGCGCGTTCGGTCGCCGCGCGCTGCTTCCGCCACGTGGCCAGTTGCGAGGAGTAGATGCCCTCGCGGCGCAACAGTGCCCCGATCTCGCCGACTTCGGTGCAGCGGTCCGCGGCGGCCAGGATCCGGCGCTTGTCGCCACTGGAGAACTGTCGCCGTTTGGCGGTGGCCGCCACTTCCGGATCCGGCGATGGCGGCGCGAGGGCGGAATGCGGTGCCGGCATCGATACGTTCATCTGAGGAACAGCCATGATTTACACCTGCCTTTCTACTCGAATTGATCAGAGGTAGGTGTCTCACGTCATATTGGCACAGGGGGATGCGACGAGTTCTTTAGCCCAGTGGTAGCGCGAATACAGCCGGTATTCCCACACTAGAATTTGCCCGTCATCACGGACCACTTTACCAGGCTTCCCGAGGGCGGTTTCCACGTCAGTCTGCGTCATGAGCATCGAGAGAGGTTTTTCGATCCTGTCTTCGTTGTGAACGTACGAGTAGACAACCCCGCAGCTGGAAAGAGAGAGTATGATTGCCACAAGACACATGTTGGATAAGGAAGCTCGCATCGCTGAATTTCCCATATTCCGAACTCTAAAGATCTCAAATTTTATACAAATGAGCTTCAGCGAGTGGTAGTTAACGCGGACGAAACCTCTCTTGTTCGATGTTGGCTTTTCACCTCCCTCTAGGTTTGAGTTCCTGTGAGGTGGCACGGACAGAGTCAAACCTGATTCTGTACCTCTGTCCGTGCCGAGACCTTGCCGACCTGAGTTGACTGCCACGGGGAGTGACTGGTCAATCATGGGTTAGCGGTGATGATTGCCCTCATGTTTCTCGGGGCGGTCATACCTGAGATCTTTCACGTCTTTCACATCCAATTTGACATCCCGGTTATCAACCCGGACGTCCCGGTGATCAGCGTGCAGATCTCTCCGATCACTGGCTACATGGTTCACATCCGTCATGAGGGCTTTCCGGTCGGCTGCGATCGTCGCTGTGCTCGCGTGAGCAGCGAGATCCTGATTGAGTTTCACGACATCTTGTCGGACATCCCTGAGATCCTTGCCCAGGTCTTTCAGGTCGAACCGAGCATCCCGCCAATCGTGCCGAATGTCTTTCATATCCATTCTAAGATCGGCGTGACCGCGGAGATCTCCAGAGTCCACCTTGACCTGGCGGAGATCACCCCGATGGTCTCTGAAATCCGACCGAATCTCTTGGAGCCCTTGCCGGGCCGCGGCGTTGTCACGCCCCCGCTGACCGTGCTCATCGACCACTTGGTTTGCCCGGTCCAGCCCCCGCAACGTACCACCTTGGTTATTTGAGTCCGAGGTGGTCATCGTGGTGGAAGAGGAGCTGCCCGCGTCATGGTCCCGGCGGGAATCCTTCACATCCGTGCGGAGATCCCGGATGTCTGCCCGGAGGTCCTTCCGCTCCTTGCTCGCCGCGTTCAAATCGGTCGTCAAGGCCTTCATGTCGGCGGCAATCGTCGCCGAATCTGCCTTGACGGCCAGATCCGCGTTGAGCTTGTTGGCATCCTGCCGGACGTCCTTCAGATCCTTGCCCAGGTCTTTGAAATCGGACCGAATCTCCCGGAAGTCTTGCCGAACATCGTTAGAGGGTGGCGAGACATCGCTCTGTGCGAGTGCAAGGTTCCCTCCGCACAGCACTGTGAGCATAGCAAGCATGCTTCCATTCCTAAGTGCCCATCGCTTTTGTTTCATCATTTCCCTCCTTAGGGTTTAAGGTTAAACAAACGCGTTGGCCTGATTCTCCGCACGCTATGACAAGGCAGCAAAGTACGGACCATCGATGAGGACATTTTGTTCCAAGGGCAGAAAATGACGAAAGGTCAAGAGGATTGGGAGAAAAAAGGAGAAGGAACGGAATTTCCGCGAACGCCACTCGATACGAACATTGTGTCCGGCATGGCTTCCGGCGCACGAATATAACTCATTGATGAATTGTGTGAAGTTTTCATAGCTACCGGAATGTCCCACAGGGAACAAATTGTCCTGGCCACAGGATTCGAGAACAGGAAAATCCTTCAGTCATTGCGCTCAACTTAATAGGCCCTTCGACTCAATTTATGATCTCCTCTCTTTCTGCTACGCACCCAAAAATTAGCCGGAGCCACCATCTTGTTTATTCTCGTCGAAAGAACGCACTTGGGGCTTAGTTTCTGCGCCGTTCAAGAGTATGAGGCGCGGTCGAGAGTGACAGATGTCATTTTCTAATGACCGTCGTGCAGTGTGAAATACGATTGCGAAGATTTGTCTGCCGATTGTCGGGCTTGAATAGCTATACACACTTCTTCAAGTGAGCTCCACATTGAGAGGATCACAGGATTCGCCAGGCGCATGAGGCACAAAAAAACCGTCCTCTCATGCTGGCGGAAAATAGAGAAACAGAGCGGGCCGATGACAGATCGGCAGGGTTTTTGCACATTTCGGTAGTGGTTTAGTTCTCCCCGCCGCCGTGAGCAACACGGGCAAGGGATGAGGACATGATAGAAGATGCACTCATATGGATGGAGGAACAATATGCTAGCCAATCAGATGAAGGCGCATCGACCGAGCCCAATCGTAATCTGTTGTCTCCTGCTCGTTGGTTGCGCGCATGACTTCTATCAGCAACGGGCGGAAATGATCCAAGGACACGTTGCCGCGTTTCAGGCGAACATGAAGGCAGAACGGGTGGAAGCAGCTATTCTCGAAAATGAAGAAATTGAGGCTATGGCCAGCCAGGTGGCGGAGTCGATCAGGAAACGCGACAAGCCACTCGATAGTGATCGAGTGGACTACGAATTGAAGTTGCTTAAGACCGCGATCGAAGCCGCGATAAAAAACTGGCTGGCCTTGGGACGACACCTTATGATCACAAAGAAATACGATCAGGCCCGTGCCGCGTACCAGCGAGTCATCGACACCTACACTGGCGATACCGAGCGGAGCTATAGGGAGCGAGCAGCTCGAGCGAAGCAGGATATCGACATTGTCAGTCCACTACCCACAAGCAAGATGTCCGGGTTGTAACCCACGTAACTTCTGTCGTGGGAGATCCAATCCATCGTGCAGCGCCAAGACAGCCTGAACAGACGACTAGACTGCTGGTGGGATCCAATAAAAATGTCTGAAATAGTACTGGGGAGGTGACGGGTTTGGAACCCGCCACACGAATAGTTAAGAGGAGGACTCAGATTCCCCTGATTAGCGTCAAGACTCTGACGCCACCTCAATCCAACTGACTGACGTCCTCCCTGAAAACTGGACCATTTAGAGAAAGCTTCTGCTCATCGAGACATCATGTTCGGACGATGGGATTTTATGGGAACACGTATATTGAAGAAATCAAAAGGGACCGTGCTGGAAAACGAATGGAATGAGGTGCCCCTAGTGGCATATGACACTGTAACTCATTGATCTTACTTGACGCGAAATTTCATTTTCTGCACTGTCATTTTCTTTTAACTTGGTGAATCTGCATATTTATTATTGTGATGCCGTGAAAAGGCTGGTGCCGACAGCTCAATTCTGTCCCTCGGCACCACCCCTCACTCCCCATTTTAGATTGATTACGGCCCGGAACATTCGTGCGAGCGAATGGGCTCCGGGTTATTCCCCTTTGGGAAGTCGCCCAAGGTAGAACGTGGCGATGGCTACGGTTGCCGCAACATTAAGAGATTCTACGTCGCGGCTGAGCGGGATGGTAAA
>JAGXAR010000159.1 GCA_018971525.1 Nitrospirota bacterium | reverse complement strand
AAGCAGGTCTTAGTATACTGTTGGACGAGATCCGCACGCAACGGTGACCCATCCTGTTACTGAGCAGGCCGCGTGAAAACTACCTTGGCGCGCCTGACATTCAAGAGCTCACAGGCTTGGGATGACAAGATACGACCTTGCAGGAGACTCAACAAGTCCGCCCTTAGTCGGGTGAGGAGGCTGAACTTCGTTAAACGACTCGCCCGAATCGCTCCGTCAGAATCGGACCGGCCGCGGCCGTCATGACCATCAGGACGATCACGGCTTGGTCGCTGTCATGTGGACCTGCTGCCACGGTTGTGGCCCTTGAGGCTCCCGGCGGCTTACTTCATCCCGGCTAGGAGGTCGATGAACGCTTGGTCGGCAAAATCGAGCCGAATGAGGCCGAACCGTGGGTAATCGAGATCGAAGATCAGATAGATGGTGAGTGTCACAACGACCGCAAACGCGCTTAAGTGGAGCTTGGCATGGCGTGCACTGGCGTCGGCCAACACATACCCGGCCAGCAAGGAACAGACCAGCCCGAGAATCAGCACGCCGGCAAAAATGAGTTTCGGGGTGTGCGTGCGCATCGCAATCGCGCGAGTGGTCGTTATGTCGATCATTTGATTCAGCGCCGGGACCACGACGATCGTGGCCTGCGGCGGCGCCTCTTTCAGAGCGGCAATCATGCCGGTCCAAATCTCCTTCTGCAACGCCGTGGCAATCGCCGCCTGCGCGTTCGACGACCCGACGTCGGGCAAGACCCGGAAGACCGCGATGCGAGCTTCGGCGTAGCGACGAAACTTCTCCCGCAGAACCGGTTGCGACGCAGCCGGCAGGAGATCCAGCCGCAAATAGGCCGTACCGATCGCGTTCGCTTCATCCACGGTCAACTGCCGGCGCAGTTCATACCGGGTAGACGCGCCCGAAAACGTGAACACAATCATCAAGCCCATGAGGCCGAAGATCGCAGTTTCGACTCCCGTCAGTCGCGAGCGAACTACATCCGTCTCCTGCGCATGGCTTCGCCGGCCCAGCCGCTGCCCGATCGCCAGCATTGCCACCATGCCGAAGAACAAACCCAAGATCAGTAAATACGCGACCGCACTATAAGTCATGCCCGCCTCTTCTCCCATGCTCCCCCCAATGCCCAGACCGAGTCATTGCTCTCACTGAACCAGCGACGGCAGAGAGAACAATACCAACGTGCCGGTTAAAGCGAAGCGCAATCTGATTCCCTCTCAAGACGTGTCTCCCTCCGATGATTGCCGAGTGCTGGAAAGACCTCCCAGGCCGGTTGCACGAGCCGCCTGAGCGCGTCTGCGACGATATGGCGAACAGATTCGCTATGAAATTCGCGAGAGTATAAAGATACGCGATTAACGTGTCTATGCAGCACAGGCGGACGGTCATTTTTTTGAACGCGTCCGCTGCGCCAGCCATTGCTCCGACATAGACGGTCTGCTAGGCTCCCCCGCTCCGCTCGGACCACTCCTCGAACGGATGACAGTCTTGATCAAACGCGTGGAATTCAACATCGCTGCGCTGGGCGCACTGTTACTCCTTGCCGTTTATCTCGTGGCTCAACCCGCCTAGGCGGGCGAGACGCAGGCCCCGCCGCCTCTCCCATCGAAAACCACGCAGGAACCAGCGCAGGCAGACGTGCCGTCATCTGAGGGAGAACTCGCAGATCTTCCCCTCGAGCCCCGTCTCGGACCGCTCGCACGTCGTCTCCACGAGATTATCTTCTCGGATGATTCCCGACGCATCGTCCCGCAGTCCGCGATCAACCTTGACTAGCTGCTCCATAGTCCCGAATGGTTGCATCTGGGCCTCGACTTCCGTACCCGCCATGAAGCCTACAGCCAGCCGGTCAAGAAGAACGAGACGACCGGAGGCGCGCAGTATTCCAAGCGCATCCATGTCCAGATCGGCATCCGCTATAAGCCGTTCAAATTTCAAATGGAGTTCCTGGACGCCCGCGTGCTCTACAACTACGGTCTCTCAGTCAGCAGCCGAATGGAAGACCGGATCGATCTGCTGCAGCTCTATGGCAGCGTGGGGACGGACAATTTTCTCGGATCGGGTCTGCCGACCGAGTTGCAGATCGGTAAGTTTACTCAGGCCTTTGGAAAGAATCGGCTCATCGCCAGGAGCAACTACAGCAACGTCCCCTATTCGTTCGTGGGCGCTCACTGGACGTTGGGAACAAGGAAAGATTGGGAAGTCCGCGCATTCGTCACGCGCGTTGTTGAAGCTGGGCTGGATTTCGGAATGGATCTGTCAGGCGGTCCTACGTTGTTCATGCGCGTCGAACCGGATTTTCCTGGCGAATAATGAACCGGTCTCTTAAGGGCAAAAGGAACCAAAGGCATAGCGAACCTTCGATGGTCACGAACGAAACAACGATACTTACCAGCGCGAGTCCGGGACCTGCATAGGCTGCCCATCAGGGAACCGTTACCCAGGCTCCGCCCGTATCATCCGTCTGCCATCCTTCCTTCGAATGCACGTACTGCCCCAGCACGATCAGCGACGAGGAAGCCAGCCCAAGATTCAAGGAAAAGCGGCCTCAAGGAGGGCGCGCCCATCGGTCATCCACCCGAGGACGTGGCACTGTGGCTCGAGCAGCTTCTGGAATGCCTCGCAGAGCATGTCATGGTCATCGGCGATCAAGACACGTGGACAATTCATACGCCCTTCCTTCCAAGCTTAGGAGCCTGATCCTCATGGAGCGAGCGACACCCGAACCTCGATCCGCGTTCCCTGTAACGGCAGTGACTGAATCGAGAATGTTCCACCGACCAAGCAGACTCGCTCCCGCATGCTGACGAGCCCGAGGCCCGCTTGCGCGCCCGTAGATTTCGGATCAAACCCGACCCCTGAATCAGACACGCTTACGGTAATCAGGCTCGGACCACCGGAGATCTCAACCGTTGCATCCTGCGATCCGCTGTGTTTGACAACGTTGCGAAGCGCTTCCTGCACGACACGATACAGGCAGAGGGCAAGATCCTTGGGAAGGTCACGAGGGACATCCCGAAAGACACAGTCAATCCGCAGGTCGAGCCGGTGCGCAATCTCATCGCAGAAACTCCGGGTCGCGATCGCCAGCCCGACATAATCCATCTTCGACGGATGAAGCTCGTGAGACAGGTTGTGAAGGTCGGTTGAGAGTTTTCGGGCCTCCTGCAATACGTGACGGGTGCGGTGCTGGAGGTCTACGGCCGAACTCGGCAGCTGTTGATCCAGTTGCTCCAGCTCGATCGCCATGAGCGCCAATCGCTGGTTGAAATCATCGTGGAGTTCCCGCGCGACGCGGCTACGCTCCTTCTCCTGGGCCTGGATCAGTCGCCCGCTCATCTCCCGGAGCGAGCTTTTCGCTCGCTGCCGGTCAGTGATATCGATGCATGACCCGATGTAACCGGCGAAGTGTCCGGAGGTCCCAAACCGCGGCACGCCAATGTCCCAAATCCACCGATATTCGCCGTCGGAACGCCGGAGCCGGTATTCCATATTGAAATCCTTCCGTGCGTCGAAAGCGTCTGAATAGATTTCCAGGCACCTTCCCAGGTCATCAGGATGCATATTTTCTGCCCATCCATCACCCAGTTCGCGCTCGATCGGCCTGCCTGCAAATTCCAGCCACCTTTTGTTGAAATACACGCAGCGCTTGTCGGGTCCGGACATCCAGATCATGACAGGCGCCGCGTCGGCCATCAGCCGGAACCGCTCTTCACTTTCGCGCAGCGCCGCTTCGCTTCTCTTGCGTTCGGTGATGTCAACGATGAACCCCCGCAAGGCCCTGGGTCTGCCGCCCTCGCTCGTGACGCTCACGAAATCATGGACCCATACGATGCGCCCGTCGGCGGCCACCATACGATATTCGAAGTCATACTGTTGATCGACCTTCGAATGCTCGAGACAGAATTCAATCGCGTGCGTACGGTCGCGCGGGTCGAGGTGATTGATCCAAAAATCTTTTTGATACCATTGCTCGACCGGATACCCGAACAAATTGGACGCTTGTGGTCCCACATAGGTGAATTCCCAGGTCTCTGTATCGGCTTCCCACGGGAGGATGTCCGTTGTTTCCAGAAGGCGGTGAAGCCGTTCTTCCGTCGCTTTCACTGTGTCTGCGGTCTCTCCGATCAAGGTACGGGCGTCATGAGCGACCAGAAATCGCACTGTTCCGTCGGGCAGCGCAACGCGAGTCACGCAGAGCCTGAACCACTGCGTGGCGCCCGGGCTATGGCAGGGATATTCGCAAACAAAGCGCTGTTCCTCGCCTGAGATCATCTGCTCGATCCCGAGCGCAACTTGCTGGGCCGCCCCGGCGCTGGATCCTGCGATCGTGCGACAGAGCGCCGGATAATTCGCTCCCGCTCCGTAGCGTGACCCCGCCAACGCGTTGTCCTCGGTAAAGCGACACCAGCTGGGATTGGCGTGAAGAATCGTACCGTATTCGTTGAGTATGGCAGCGCGCGAAGGCATGGCGTCGAGTACCGCCTGCATGACATCTTGCGCGGTACCGGCCTGGGACCTCAACCTGTGTGCGGAGATGGCTTTGCCAACGCTCTCCACTGTGCATCTGTCAGTCATGCTAGTTTCTCTCGTCTGGTCAATTGCGCATGACGCTCAGGCGATGCGAGAGAGAACGCTTCGCCTTCTGTTGGAAACACGTGCATCTACGGTGTCATGTCCCATATTGCAGCGATTCTCTAAAAAAGCCGCGATATTGCGTGCTCAAGATCTACAATCACTGGCTGACCACGCCAGGCCATCCGAGGTATTTAGGGACAACGCTAAGAGTGCCTCT
>JAGXAR010000158.1 GCA_018971525.1 Nitrospirota bacterium | reverse complement strand
TATCCTCGACAAGGCAATTCAGGATCCTGGAAGCTGGAAGAGAGAGGGGCTTTAGGAAGAACAGATGCACAGTCAAGAAACTGTGAGCTGGCTTACAGTTTAGACTCCCGTGTCATGACAGTAAGGTTAAGCACTTCTGCCGTCGTGTCGGCAACGCGGGCTCAAGAGGTGCCTGTCTCGCTGATGGAGGAGTTTCATGCCATCGGTCCTCATCGTTGACGATGAAGAACAGGTTCGCCAGGTCATGCGGGAGATCCTGGAGCAGACCGGGTACCTGGTGATGGAGGCGCGGGATGGAAAGGAGGGCCTGGAACGATACCGGGCCAACCCGGCCCACCTCGTCATCATGGATGTTTTCATGCCTGATCAGGACGGCTTGGAGAGCATCATGACGCTCCGGCGGGAGTTTCCCCTTGCCCGTGTCATCGCCATCACCGGAGAAAGTGACATGATTAGCACCCTCGATTTCCTCGACGTGGCGAAAATGCTTGGCGCGCGCCGAACGCTCCGAAAGCCGTTTGAGACAAAAGCCCTGCCCGATGCGGTCGCCGTCGAAATAGCTGAATGAACCTCGCGCGTCTACACCGCCCCGACCCGCGCCGCCGCTCTAGCCGCCGTGCACGGGGGGCATGTCGACGGCGAAGCTGAATCGTCCGCAGTGCAGGTCCTTGCGTTGACAGGGCGGTTTACCAGAGAGTAGCGTAGCTTCGTATGAGACAAAGAGAGGAACGTTTCTCGAAGGTCCTGATCCTGACCATCGGTCTGGCCTATTTCTCGCTGACCGTCTGGATGCACATCTGGGCGTTGGAAGCAGGCCTCCCACGGACAGACCAGCCCACCAAGCCTCATCATCAGGTCTGTACCTGGATCGGAACCAGCGGCGAAGCAGGTTCTGTCGTCTGTCTTGACGTCATTCGCCCGATTCCAATCGTCTTCTACAATCCGGTGAGTCTGTCACAGACTCCTGTCCTGCCAGTTTTCTCAGAGACGCGACGCGCTCGCGCTCCTCCGATACTGTCCTAACCTTCCACAGGAACCATTTCATCACGGTATCTCGCGGACAGCTACGGCCCAAGGCTGCCGATTTGTCGCCGCGCCTTCTGCTCCACTGAGAGGCGGCGGTCTATGTACCACGCAGACCTGCGCCGGGCAGTCTCCGCATCTCTGAAAGGAAGGCTAGACCATGTCTGCAACGATCATGAAGCGACGGGGGCTCGTGCTGTCAAGCGCACTTATCCTCATTGTCATCGTCGGAGTAATCTGGTTTCATGTCCGTTACGACACTGCACCAGTACAAACTGTCGGGCTCACGACATTCAGTGACGCAGCGTACCCGGAGGATCCGGAGGTACGAAGCGCGGTCTTCGCGAACTATCCTCACCGAAGCCTCATCATCGAACAGAACCGCGATACTCACTTTCACTTCCGCATCGAGCCAGCCTCGGAGCAGGCCACCGCCATCGAACTGATCGATGTAGACCTTGCGCACCTCGTTGCCGCCGTTCCACCCTGGGTCAAAACCGATCCAGATCTGACGAAGGTGGGACTGATCGATCGCGAGTGGAACCGACAGCAGGTCCGGTTTGACCGATCTTCATCCCATGTCCATGTCCGCGAGGGGGGAGATGGGTTCGAGCAGCGGGCGTTGAGCCGTATCGATCTTGCCCGCAATTGTTTGAATGCCGGTCTGTGGGAACTTTTGCTGTTCACGAATGAGAACGGGGAAGACCGCGTCTACGAGCATCTGTGGTTTACCTTCCCGCTCGGGCTGTACAAGGGCTTATTTGAACGGGTCAATGGCCTGTCCTATTGGTCGTACTGGTGGTCGTTGGAACATTGGGTCGATCCGTCAGGGACGCCGATCCGAATGGACCGGCTACGGACCGTCGAGCAGGAGAGGGCAATTGAAGTCATAGCTCGGTGGGACGAGCCAGTTGCCATGGAGGGCGAACAAGTCCATAAGCGCAAGAACATTCTGACACCAGTCGCCTCGACCTATCGAGACTGGTACCGTGGGCCGGTGCAGTTCTCGAGTTTCATTCCGCCTGGGCGATACTCCCGGGCTCACGCTCGTGACACTCAATTGCACTATCTCGCAGAGCTGGTTGGAGCCATCGTGCGGCAGGTGAAACTCGTCGGAGGATCTCAGACACTGTTCGAGATCCAACTCGATTTTCGCAGTCATCTGACCGGGGAAGTCACTCGCCTGATTCTCGGCGGCCTTGATGGACCTGCTATGCCCACGGCATCGCCGGAGCACTACGACCGTGGCTTGCAGGTACCGTTGGGGATCGGCAATCCCGGCTTCTTCGAGTCATACGAGCAGGTCGAGGCCAATCCTCCGGTCCAGCGCACCTTCTATGGATTCCATCTAGACTCGCAGAACCGATGGCTCGATCACCACGCGATCGGCGTCGATGGCCCCTTGCTCCACTGGGATGCCAACGATCCTTCCTTGCTCCATCTTTATCTCCTGAGCTATGAGCGCCATGCGCTCTTGAATCACTTCACTCTCGTTGTAGCCAATGATCACGAACTTTCGTAAGCCCTTCGGGCACGTTCGTACCAGCGGTCTCAGCCAGGGCATGGTCTGGTACCTTCTTCTCGATCCAGTCCACGTGGAACACGTCCGCCGTCCAAAGGTCGGGGATCCCTGTGCCTTACAGATGTCGTTCTTCCCCGCTTCACCTGCCGTTCCAGATTGTGAATTGGCTCACAGAATCTAAACGGGGAGTCGGTTATTGTGGAGTCATGGCGAGAAGAGATTCTTTCACAGAGCTTGATTTGCAGCAGAGCCCATCTCTGGTTTCACTCAGCCACACGAAGGGAGTCCAATCGATGGAAACGCGGTGTGCAGACGGAGATCAAGATGACACAGACTATCCGGTCCACCCCTTTCATCAGGGCACTTTACCGGTTACATCCACCAAGGAGTATCCTGCGGGCAAGGTGATCATTGCTCTCGTGATCGGGCTGGCCATCGGAGCCTTCTTCTATTTTGATCTTGGACGGTTCTTATCGTTGAACGCCCTGAAAGAAAATCGAGACAATCTGCTGGCGTTCACGGATGTGCATTATGTCGCGGCGGTCGGCATCTTCATTGTTGCCTATGCGATTGTCACCGGCTTGTCGCTTCCGGGTGCAGTCATTCTTACGCTAGCCGGCGGGTTCGTGTTCGGTGCCGTCCTTGGTACGTTGTTCGTGAATCTCGGGGCGACGACCGGAGCGACCGTGGCGTTTCTGACCGCACGGTATCTGTTACGGGACGCGGTGGAACAGAAATTCGGGAAGTCGCTGAGACCGGTCCAAGAAGGCTTTGCCAAGAACGCATTCAGCTACCTGCTGACTCTTCGACTGATTCCCCTGTTTCCGTTCTTTGTGGTCAATCTCGTATCAGGACTGACTCGCGTGAGCGCTGGCACGTATATCGGAGCCACGGCGCTCGGCATCATTCCCGGTTCGTTCGTCTATGCCTATGCAGGACGCCAACTGGGTACCATTCACTCACTGAAGGAAATCGCATCGCCGAATGTGATCGGGGCCTTTATCCTCTTAGGGCTTCTCGCCCTCGTGCCGATTGTCTATAGAAGGTTTGCGGCGAAACCAGCGTGATGAATACTTCATCGATTGACGATTCACAACGAAGGATGCCTCGTTATGAGGATCAAGCCTCTTCCAAGGGTCGCTCGAATGAGTGAGCACGATCAGTTGTTGGTTTGTCCAAACGACGAATACAATCAGCAGCTGGTCGCCAATGTGCATCCTCTCAATTGGGTCAACCCTGAGCCGACCGGTCGCTACAACATCGTGGTGATCGGAGCCGGAACGGCGGGCTTGATCACCGCGGTCGTTGCCGCAAGCCTGGGGGCAAAAGTCGCGTTGATTGAAAAGCATCTGATGGTAGGAGACTGTCTCAATGTTGGATGCGTACCATCAAAAGGCCTGATCCGAGCAGCCAGAGCTTGGGCTGATCTACGGAGGGCCCCGGAGTTTGGCCTCCATATTCCTCCTGGCGTGAAGTATGACTTCGGCGCCGTCATGGCGCGCATGCGAAAACTGCGGGCGCGCATCAGCCAGAACGATTCAGTCCATCGGTATACCCAGCTGGGTGTAGACGTCTATATTGGCAACGGGCGGTTTCTCAGTCCCGAAACCATCCAAGTGGAAGGACCGGCGGGCGATCGGATCCTGGCTTTTGTGAAAGCCGCTGTCTGCACCGGTGCGCGAGCATCGGCACCTCCGACACCAGGTCTTCAGGAGGCCGGGTATCTCACGAACGAAACCGTCTTTTCATTGACGGAGTTGCCGCAACGCATCGGAGTGATCGGAGCCGGCCCTATCGGCTGTGAACTGGCACAGTCGTTCGCTCGCTTTGGGAGCCAAGTCTACCTCATCGAAGCGATGCACGGGATCATGCCGAACGAGGACCGCGATGCGGCTGACATCGTCGAGCGCCAGATGGTCCGCGATGGCGTGAACGTGCTCTGCTGCGGAAAGGATCTCACGGTGCAGAAGACCGACGGCGGGAAACGTTTGACCGTCGATTCGCACAACCGGCACTACGACGTAACTGTCGACGAGATTCTCGTCGGTGTCGGACGAACGCCGAACGTGGAGGGGATCGGATTGGAGACGGCTGGAGTCGGATACGACAAGAACGGGATCAAGGTCAATGCCAGATTGCAGACGACGAACCCAAAGATCTACGCGGCAGGCGATATTTGCTCACGCTACAAGTTTACGCATGCGGCCGATGCCATGGCTCAAATCGTCATCCAGAATGCGTTGTTCCCGCATCCTTTCGGTCTG